>JBGTOF010000457.1:0-16837 GCA_041742695.1 Elainellales cyanobacterium
GTACAGTTGGCAGACGAAGCGGTTTGCATTGGCGAACCGCCTAGCAGCAAAAGCTATCTCAATGTGCCTAACATTATTGCGGCGGCCCTGACTCGCAACGTCAGCGCCATTCATCCAGGCTATGGGTTTTTAGCAGAAAACGCCCGCTTTGCCGAAATCTGCGCCGACCACCAAATTACCTTTATTGGCCCCAGCCCAGAGTCTATGAGGGCGATGGGAGACAAGGCTACGGCTAAAGAAACTATGCTACGGCTGGGGGTGCCCACGGTGCCGGGCAGCGATGGCCTGTTGGCAGATGAAAAAGCGGCATTGGCAACCGCTCGCGACATTGGCTACCCCGTGATGATTAAAGCTACAGCAGGCGGCGGCGGCAGAGGCATGCGCCTCGTCCGCGATGAGAGCCTACTGGTGAAGTCATTTTTGGCCGCTCAGGGAGAAGCGGAAGCGGCATTTGGCAACCCCGGCGTGTATCTGGAGAAATTTATTGAGCGCCCTCGCCATGTAGAATTTCAGATCTTAGCGGATGCCCATGGTCATGTGATTCACCTCGGCGAACGCGACTGCTCTATTCAGCGGCGGCACCAAAAGCTTTTAGAAGAAGCCCCTAGCCCAGCCCTCACGCCCAAGCTCCGAGCCAAAATGGGAAATGCCGCTGTTAAGGTGGCCAAGGCGATTAAATATATTGGTGCGGGGACGATTGAGTTTTTGCTCGATCAAACGGGCAACTTTTACTTTATGGAAATGAACACCCGCATTCAGGTTGAGCACCCTGTGACAGAAATGATTACAGGGCTTGATCTGATTGCAGAGCAGATTCGGGTAGCCCAGGGCGATCGCCTACAGCTCACTCAAGACCAAGTGCGGATGGTAGGACACACCATCGAGTGCCGCATCAATGCAGAAGATCCCGATCAAAACTTTCGACCCGCGCCCGGTCGCATCAGCGGCTACTTGCCCCCCGGCGGTCCCGGCGTAAGAATGGATTCTCATGTCTATACGGACTATGAAATTCCGCCCTATTACGATTCTCTTATCGGCAAACTGATTGTATGGGGGCCCGATCGTCCCTCAGCCATCCGACGGATGAAACGGGCACTCCGCGAATGCGCTATCACGGGACTGCCAACCACGATCGGCTTTCATCAGCGAGTGCTCGAAACCCGCGAGTTTAATGAAGGGCAAGTATATACCAACTTTGTGGAGCAGATGCTCAAAAACGAAGGCCAGCTATAGGGCTGCATTCCCAGTCAGCTAATTAAACTACAGCCGATTCATCATAATCAGCAGGCCTTGCTGCCCGACTAGCAGCTCTCGCAGCAAACTAAACACGCCGACCCAAAGAATCGGTGTAATGTCTACACCTCCCAATGGCGGCACCAGCTTACGAGACGGGGCCAAAAATGGCTCGGTTGGGAGGGCAATGAGTTTGAAGGGCATGGTCTGCAAATTCACCTGAGGATACCAGGTCAGCACGATTCTGAAGATGAATAGCAGAATCATCAGGCCAAACAAAATACCTAAGAATAAAGAGGCGATCGCCACTGGAGTCATTGTCATAACACATTAAGTAGCCCAAACTAGGCTACGACTAACACAACAAACATGCTTAGAGCATAGAAGCGCAACTCACTAAAAGTCGGCTAGCCCCAGAGTTTGATAGGACTTATACGCCTCCTTCCCGAGAATTGCTGACCAACTGATTAATGAGAATGAGGCTAACTCCATGTCTATTCTAAGCCGTGAGTCCCATACTACAGCTCTAAATTCTAGGCCAGATGATTGGCGGCGATCGCACGTTCTATAAACGTGCTCTGCTCGGCCCTTAGCTACAGGCGTTGATAGAGAAGCCTTCTAAGAAACCAGCCCCAGATCAACCCGCCTAAGTTCTGAAACCATCTGCTTCTCAAGAGGGAACTAGACCGATAGAATAAAACTTAGACGAGGCACCAAAGATTAAAAAAAGGATTACGTTCCATGACTCCATCTCTCATGAACTTCTTCTACAGCCTGCTGGCTGGCGTCGTGATCATCGCGAGCCCGGTAGTTGTTGGATTAGTCTTCATTAGCCAGAAAGACAAAATTCAGCGCAATGGCTAATTTTGCCTATCGCTGTGTTGGCAACGCTGGCTAGAACCCCAGCGTATGCGCTCACGATTAGAATTTGGTTGATTTGTAGCTTAGGGCATACTGCTATGCAGTGTGCCCTAAGCGTTTAGAGCTATTTATACAGGTGTGGCTATTGATAAAACGCTAAGATTGAGACATACTTGCCTAGACTGTGCATCTTTTTATAAAGACTAGATCTGTCTATGATCCGGGTCTGATGTAAGCAACGTTGTCCGGGGTCAAGTCTGTGCTGGACTTGTAGCCAGCGATCGCACTGCATTTTTCGCTACAGTGGCTTAGTCTTAGTTCTAGTTACAGTAAATAGTATCTAGAGGGTCTGTTGTATAAAGGTCGGTCCGAACTGGAGTAGCATGACAAGCTTATTTTTTTTCCAGCCCGTGTTGGCTCAGGTAAATGTGGGCGGAAACCCTGCCGCGTTGCTGGGCATCGTATTGGCTCTGAGTGGCGCTGGGCTCTACTTCATGCGAACCATGAGACCTCAGCTCGCACGAGATTACGACATTGCATTAGCGGCGATCGCTCTTTTGGCAGGGTCTATCCTATTCTTTCAGGGCTGGCGACTTGACCCAATTCTGACCTTTGGCTATTACCTAATGGCCGGCGCGGCTGGGTTCTTTGCGTTCGAGGCCATTAAGATGCGCGGCGCAGCGACCGAGCAAGCCAAGCGCTATTCGCCTGTGGTGGATGAAGAACGTGACGTTAGTCCGGTATATCAGGCTGAAATTGATGATATGCCCATGAACGATGCGCGCTCTGCTACCCGTCGCATTCGTGCCAGTCGCGACTATCGCTCAACCGATGCCGAAGATTACACAGACGATGGACGGCGCACGTCGTCCCGGAACGATCGGCTCAACAGCACTCGGCGACGACGACCAGCCTCGCGCCCAGAAGACAGTCGCTCCGCCAACCGTCCCAGCGCCTATGACCGTGACAGCGAGTATGGCAGTAGCCGCAGCAGTGAGCGATCGCGCGCAGACAACAGCTTGTGGGATGAAGGCAAGGGTTCATCCCCGGGTTCCAGCGACACGTCGTATCGCCCGAGTCGCAGCAGCGGATCAGAGCGGCCTCGTCGTCCCCGTCCTTCTGGGCCTGCAGGCAACCCTCGCCGCCGCCCGATTGAAGATGAGCCCCCTGCAAACTACGTTGATTACGTGGATTATACGGATAGCGATGCCGATCGTTCCCTGTAGTCCCTAGCCTGCCTCGCAGTTAAAGGCAGTTAAACTACTGTTCCGTTCAATGGCCTCGTTGAACGAGGCGAACACGCTAAGCCAAAGAGTGTGGAAATCGGCACTGATCTCCATACTCTTTGGCTTTTGGGGTTTGGGCAACCATGCGACGCCCAAAAATAAGACGGATTTAATGGCGATAATCGGAGCTATAAAAATTCATCCAATTCTCATGGCCAGATCCGATGACGATTGGCGGCCTTATTGCCACAATAGAAGCAACCTGTACCACCCCATCGGCTAGGTACTGAGTAGCCCATGCAGAACTAAAAGGCGATCGCCGCATGAATCATCGCACACCCATTCGTTTTTCTTGCTCATTGATTACAGCTACGGCATTGTTTGCCAGCACACTGCTCATGGCTGAAGCCGCCGCCCCGCGCCAGTGGCTTACCCTCTCTCACTGGGGGCACACCAGTCAGGCTCTCGCTCAAGATGCCGAAGAAAGCGTCAACATTCGCGTTTATAGCGCTGCCAGCCCGGCTGTGGTGTCGATCGAAACGCCTAGCGGTAACGGTAGCGGCAGCATCATCAGTGCGGATGGGCTCATTCTCACTAACGCGCATGTGGTTAACGATGTCGAAACGGTGACAGTAGTGCTGTCTGATGGGCGACGACTAGAGGGCGATGTAGTCGCCTTTGGAGAAGCAGGGCTAGACCTAGCTGCCGTGCGAATTCCCAATCAGCGCGACCTGCCTGTTTTGGAATTGGCAACGGCTGACAGCGTTCAGGTCGGTCAGCGCGCCTTCGCCATCGGCAATCCCTTCGGTCGCTTTCAGGGAACCTTTACAACGGGTATTGTGAGCCGCGTAGATACCAGTCGAGGGCTGCTGCAGACTGATGCGGCGATTAACCCTGGTAATTCTGGTGGGCCTTTGCTCAACAGTCAAGGGCAGATGATTGGGGTGAACTCTGCCATCTTTTCGCCTCGAGGGCGGTCTGGAAACACGGGCATTGGGTTTGCGATTTCGATGAATCGGGTGGCTCCATTTCTTACTGCAGTGCGCGAAGGTCGTGCCCCGCGAGTTGCGCAGCAGTCACCCATGCTAGGTGGTGGGGAAAAGGCAGCCCAGCGGATTCGCTTGAATGCCAACCCTGTAGAAGGCAACCTAGCGGATGACAGCAATGTGCTGCCATCAGACGGCAGCTATTTCGATGCCTACACGTTTGAGGGACAGGCCGGGCAAAGGGTGATTGTTGAAATGAGTAGTGATGAGCTAAACCCTTACCTGATTTTGCTGCAGCCTGATGGGACAGACCTAGCACAGGATGGCGGCAGCGGTAGCCCCAATGCACGCGTCGTTACGGTGTTGCCCGATGGTGGGCTGTATACCATTCTGGCGAATTCTCGGAGTGCTGGAGAAACCGGCCGCTATGAACTGCGGGCGATCGCGCCTGATCCATCCAATGCTGCAGCCACTTCATCCACCGTCGTGTTAGAAGAACGCAGCAGTTTGGGGCCTCAGTCTGAACGGTGGCCCGAAGACGGCAGCCCCTATCAAGAATTTATGTTTGAAGGAGAAGCGGGGCAGGTCATCAGCATCACCATGGAGAGTGGCGAGTTTGAGACCTATTTAATGCTATTTGGGGAAGATGGTAACTTGGTGGATCGGAGCAGTATTCCTACCCCAGAGCGCCCCAATTCCGACATTTTGGTAAGCCTGCCGACTTCGGGATCCTACCGTATTGTGGCAAATGCGTACCGCCCTGGTGGTCGCGGTACCTTTCAGCTGACGGTTCGACAAGAGGACTAGGCCCTGGCGGCAGAAACTAATTTCACCACCCTGAGTTAACGCAGGCAAGGGATGTAAGCCCTTTTCTTTGGCGTTTTTACAGGGATGCTATTCGGCACTGAGCAGACGACAGTTTTGTCTTAATGCTACGTCAGCTCGGCAAATGCATAAAACCGTTCTGTCCGTGTCGCGGGCAGAACAGTTTAGCGTTGTTTCAGCCTCAAACTCATGTCAGTGCTGGAACTCTTAATGCTGAGAGAGGGGCTGGCGCACTTCGCCGCTCAGCAGCTGATGCGTTTCGGTCAATAGGGCGGGAATGTGATCCGCATGGGGGCTGCGGCTAAGACAAGCTCTCAACACATTGGCATTCACTTGCGCAGCGTTGTTGCCCGGCACCCAGTGACCGCTGTTGCCCAACATGCCATAGCGGGCGCGGGCGAATTCTTCCATATCAAAGGCGATCGCCAGATTTCGCAACCACAGAATCATCCACATATTGATGCCGCCTGGAGTGTCATTTAGTTTAGGTAAGCCAGCGTCCCAGGTTTTGTACCACGTTTCACCCAGGCGCTCAATAGCAGCCTGCTCTAGTCGGTGCAAAATGGGCGATAGTACTGCAGAGGCCTGATGTAGCAGCGGCAAGGTTTTGAGGTGTTCGTCAAAATTCTCAGGCCGAGAGGCCCCAATGCTAAGGGTGTGAACCTGAGGATGGCTGAGGCAAAAGAGGTCGTTAAAGACCAGTGGACTCAGCGGTGCACAGAGGTCTATAAGACGTTGAGAAGGCTGGTAGAGCATGCCGCCTTTATCAGAGGGGCTGATGATAAACACGCCCATGTCATGCTGCTGCGCTGCTTCAATCGCAGGCCAGTTGAGCTGGTTGATGTAGTACCAATGCAGATTGACATAGTCAAACTGGTTGGTGGCGATCGCCTGCACAATCACTTCGGTGGGGCCATGGGTAGAAAAGCCCACATGACGAATTCGCCCCGCCGCCTGATAGCGCCGTACCACATCCAGACAGCCGCCCGGTCGCACGGCCCACTCCAAAATTTCTGGCGTGTTGATGCCGTGGAGACCCAGCAGGTCAATGTAGTCAAGCTTGAGGTTAGCCAGAGACTGATCCAGCTTGAGTTTAAACTCTTTGGGGTCAGCCTTGGGCGATACTTTGGTTTGCACAATCAAGCGATCGCGCGGTAGCGTGGGCAACACCTGACCGAGTTGAAGCTCTGACGTGCCATAGCCCCGGGCCGTTTCGATGTGGGTGATCCCTACTGCCAGTGCCCGGCGAATCGTGGCGGCCAAATTATCTTGACTGTCTTGGGGGATGTGCCCCAAGGGCATGTCCTTCCATTGATATTGATAGCGCATGCCGCCGCAAGAAAAAACGGGCATCGGCAACTCAGTGCGGCCAAATCTGCGATAGTCCATACCGTGGCGTTGATGTTGGGGAATTGGGGTGAAAAGGGCAGGCGACGATGCAATCAAAATCTGCCCTTTTCAAGCTAGCAGCATTCTTCACGGCTGGGGAGCATTGATCTATAGATTCATCGCTCCATAGATTTAGAACCTACAGCTCTCGCACGATGGGTGTTCCATCCACAATTTCACCAATCAGCACGGTGTCAGTGACCCCCACAAACAGGCCGTTTTCTAGCACACCGGGAATAGTGTTGAGGATGGTTTCTAGCTCAGCGGGATTGTCGATGCCTTGGTCAAACTTTACGTCCACAATTAGATTGCCGTTGTCAGTCACCACGGGGCCAGCCTTTTTTACGCCCATGCGAAGGGTTGGCTGACCGCCGAGGGCTTCAATCTTGCGCATGACAGGGGCGATCGCCATCGGGATCACTTCCACCGGCAGCAAAAACGTGGTGCCGAGCTTATCGACTAGTTTGGAGCTGTCCACTACGACGATAAAGGTTTCGGCCAGACAGTCCACAATCTTTTCTTGGGTGTGAGCCGCGCCGCCCCCTTTAATCAAATTCTTTTGGGGATCAACTTCGTCGGCCCCGTCAATGGCGATGTCAATATGGTCGGCTTCGTCTAACGTCGTGAGGGGAATGCCATACTGCTTGGCGAGCACCGTCCCCTGAAACGAGGTGGGAATGCCCTTGATGTCTTTTAGCTCACCCGACTTGAGCTTTTCGCCCAAAAACTCGATCATGTAGGCGGCGGTGGAGCCCGTGCCCAAGCCCACAATCGACCCTGACGTAACGCGGTCGGCGGCAGCTTTGCCGACTTGCTGTTTCATCAACTTAGTGGGATCGGTCTCTGCTGGCATAGTTCTCTCTCCTATGGATAGCTTGTTGTAAATAGATAGTCTGGAACGCGATTGCAAAGGGCGATTCTGTTAGCCTCTCTGGGGCGGCCACACCAACAGAACCAGACCGTGAACGCTCGCGTGGGCAACTGCCCCAACTGTACAGGCTATCATTTTGAGGGGACGCCCTCGAGCGCCTGTGAGTCACACTGAAAGATGGGTAAGGCATGACGCATACGGTGGATGCTGAGGAGTGGGGTGGCCCGTTGCCAGGGCTAACGGTATCAGACTGTGAACGGCAGCTGCAAAATCAATGGCTGACCCCGATAGAGCGATCGCCCCTCCTGATCCAGCTAGCACAACTGCGGCTGCAGGAGGATCAGCCCCTTGAGGCGATCGCCCACTGTGATGCCGCACTCCAGCTTCAGCCAGATGCAGCTCAGGCCTATTGCGTGCGGGGACTGGCACTGATGGCGTTGGGGCAGTGGTCAGGCGCGGCTAAGGACTTTAAGCGGGCGATCGCCCACGCGTCTCAGCCTGCAGCGCTGCTGTGGGGCAAGCGGGGCGAGGCGTTGCGGAACATGGGCCACTATAAAGGGGCGATCGCCAGCTATACTCAAGCGCTGACGCTTCAGCCTGACCATGCAGCTTGGCTGAGCGCCCAAGGCTCACTGCTAGCGGTCACGGGTCGGCCTAAGCCAGCTCTCGCAATCTGTGAGCGCGCGATCGCATTGCAGCCTGATCTTGCAGAAGCTTGGAACAGCAAAGGCGTTGCGCTGCTGGTGTTAAACCGGCTGGAGGCGGCGTTGGGCTGCTTTGACCAAGCGATCGCCCTTGATCCCGAGATTGATCGCACGTGGTGCAACCGGGGCACGGCGCTGGTTCGGCTAGAGCGCTATCCCGAGGCCATCGAAAGTTTAGAGCGATCGCTCACGGCGCATTCCCTAGCGGCCTGGCACGCCTTTGCTTGGACAAACCTAGGCTATGCCCATCTGCGACAAGGAGAGTTTCAGCGGGCGATCGCCCCTCTCGATCGCGCCTTACAGCTTCAGCCGCGTTCCTATCCTTCCACGCTCTATCGCCTGACTAGCATTGCCCTTAGCGGCCAACTGGTGACGCACCTCCGCCAGCCCGCCGAGCGTCAACGGCTGCGACGAGATGGCGGCATAATCCTCAATTTTCTTAAACTGCGGCTGCTGGTGTTGGGGGGACTGATCCTGCTGATTACGCTGGGGCAAGGCACCTGGGCGCAAACGGTGCGCGATTGGCTGCCGTTGATACTCTCGGCGGGGATCGTTGGGCTTGTCGGGCTAGATTTGTGGGTTCACCGCAGCCGTCTGCGCCTGGTATGGCGCACTTATATTGGCAACTCGTGGCTCACCTACCTGCGAGCGCTCGGCACTGTGGTGCTCACGCTGGTGACTTATACCGTAGCTGAGTCCATCGCCCCCCGGTTTTTGCTATGGGGATGGGGCAACCTGGTGTTTGGGCAGCCCGGAAACGTAATATTCCAACCCTTGAGCATGGCGGCAGCCTCTCTCGCAGAGGACGCGCCTGCGGTGGGAGAGGCCGCTGGCTGGAGCCTCGACGGGGCCAAGGTGTTCATTGTGCTGTTTTGGGGACTGATGCTGCTAGGCATTCCACTCTGGGCGCGGCTAGAGGAACGCATTTTTCGGCGCGGCGGCGACACCTGGCGACAGATTGCGGTGCGCTCTACTCAGTTTGGGCTGATTCATCTGGTGGCAGGCCTTCCCATCTTGGGGGGCCTGGTGCTCATTCTGCCCGGGTTTCTCTTTGCCTGCCGCTATAAAACCGTGCGCGATCGCACGTTTCGCCAAACGGGCGACCTCCCGCAAGCGCAAGAAGCAGGCGTCACGGCCAGCACCGCCGACCATGCGGTTTACAATGCAATTTTAGTGAGTCTAGCCGTGCTCGCTCTATTGATGATTCCGTCACCGTGATTCAACAAGCACCCGCGCACGTCGTTCGGCGTCCCAAGAATCGTCCAGTTGCGTCAGTCCTATCCATCAATCCAGATGTTATGCCCACTCTGTCAACGATCATTCTCTATCCCATCAAATCGCTGGATGGTGTAGCGGTGGACGCGGCGGCGGTGCTGCCAGGGGGTGCGCTGCAGGGCGATCGCGAGTTTGCCTTGGTTGATCGTGAGGGTCAATTCGTCAACGGCAAGCGCACCGAAACCATCCACGCCATTCGCACCCAGTTTGATGTTGAGGCACGACAGGTTCAGCTATGGACTGGGGCGATCGCCCCTCAAACATTTCACCTCGATCAGCAACGGGCTGACCTAGAAGCCTGGTTTAGCGACTACTTTGGCTATCCGGTATGGTTGGCACAAAACACGCATCAGGGGTTTCCCGATGACACTGAGGCCTCTGGCCCAACGCTGGTCAGTGCGGCAACACTCGCCACGGTGGCAGCCTGGTTTCCGCCGATGACACTGGCCGAAGCCCGCCAGCGCTTTCGCACCAATCTAGAACTAGAGGATGCACCCGCATTCTGGGAGGATGAGCAGTTGACCGCCACAGGCGATCCCAGACCGCTGCAAGTGGGTGACGTTAGACTGATGAGTAGTAACCCCTGTCAGCGCTGCATTGTGCCGACTCGCGATCCTCAAACGGGCGATCGCACGCCGCAGTTTCAGGCTCAATTCATCGCTCAACGCCGCGCTACACTGCCCGCAAACGCTCCACCCACTCGGTTCAACCACTTTTATAAGCTCACCCTCAACACTCGCGTCGCCTCTGATCAAGCGGGAAAGGTGCTGCGGGTGGGCGATCGGGTAAAATCGACAGAATAACCGTCTACAAAATTCACCTCACCATCTGCCGACTTCAGCTCACCTGCGAAATCGGATTGGTATCGTTGGTAATAGCACTCAGATGATCTGATTTAAAAGCCTGTAGCTTGAAATTAGACCAGATGCCTCCCACTGTTGTAGCCCATTTATAGAGAAGCCACTTCGCCTCTGCACTCTAAATTCCTCTCTCGTTCTGGGAGAGGGCCTTTGATCAGGCTCCCCTTCTCCCGTTTTGGGAATAGGCAAATTTGCAAAACTAGGATGCACCGATCAAACCGAAGTCTCTCCTAATTAGAACGAACGCTCATCTCGACTTAGAAGGATAAAAGAGCTCTTATCGACCTTCCTGCAAAAGATACAGGATGCAATAGGATTGAGCATTCTGAGAATGTGACGCTTCTTACTAACGTTTCTTACTGTAGTTAACCCCAATGCGCTATGGCTAAACAGAATGACATGCTTCCGTTAGCGCTGTCTCTGCTGCTCACCTCTGGTTTGCTCGTAGGCGGCGGATGGTGGATAGTAACTCGCACCAATCTGATCTCTGGGCTCACGGGCAATACGTCCGATACCTCTGTTCCGCCGCTAAACACGCCTTCTGAGGGCTCCTCCAACACAGAGGCAGAGCCGGTGGACGTGCCGTCTCAGACCTCAACGGGGCAGACATTGGCAGAGGTTGCCGATGTGCCCAGCGGACTATTTAACTACGGCGGCAGCACCACTTGGGCAACCATTCGCGGCGAGGTTGACCCGGTGCTGCGTCAAACGTTTCCCCAGTTTCAATTGCGCTATGCCGACCCTATTAACCGCCCACCGGGGTCTACTATTGGCATCCAAATGGTGCTAGACGGGCAATTGGCCTTCTCGCAATCGTCTTCATCTCTGCGCGATCAAGACTATCAGCAAGCCCAGCAGCGCGGGTTCACCCTTCAGCAAATTCCGGTAGCGTTAGAAGGAATTGCGATCGCCGTCCATCCGACACTCAACGTCCCAGGCATCACCACCGAACAGCTCGTGCAGATCTACACCGGGCAAATCACCAACTGGAACGAGGTCGGGGGCCCCAATCTCCCAATCACGCCCTATTCTCGGCAGGATGTGGGGGGCACGGTTGAATTTTTTGTCACCAGCGTAATGGGTGGATCTCGCTTTGGTACCAATGTGCAATATATGGATAACACTACTTTGGCGCTGCGAGCAGTTGCTAATGATCTTGGCGGCATCTACTATGCATCGGCACCCGAAGTGGTAGGTCAATGCACCACCAAACCCCTACCCTTAGGGCGGCAGAGCGGCAATTTTGTTGCACCGTATGTGGAACCGCTGGTGCCCGCTAGCCAATGCCCTGCTGCACGCAATCAACTTAACACCGAGGCCTTTAGAACAGGTGACTATCCCATCACTCGCCCAATGTATGTGATCGTGAAGCAGAACGGTCAGCAAGAGCAACGCGCAGGCGAAGCCTATGCCAATCTTTTGCTCACCGACGAGGGGCAATCTCTTCTCACTGACGCGGGATTTGTGCCCCTGCGCTAATCATGAATAACCTGATTCTCCAATACCGGAGGAAGGAAGGTGCAAAGAAACAAAAGGTCTGTCTATAGCAACGCTAAACCGTGCTGCCTGCGTCGCGAGAAACACGGTTTTGAGTATTTACCAACCTGGCGTCCAACTAAGAGCTAATAGACAGGCAGTAGTGGATAGTTCAGCACGCTCTCTATGTGGTGGCGCAGCTACAGTCTCTATGCCAGCTGATCTAGCTCTGCTTGCAGCCACTCGGGAATGGGGCGCCCGTCTTTGCGCTGCAGCTCGACCCGAACCTGCTTCACCAAGCCTGATCCCGGTGGCGCAGGTTCTTCGTGGAAGAGAATATCGTACTCGTTAGGGTCTTGCTGATGCTCCCGCAGCCAATCCTGAACCCGAGTTGTGGCAAAGAATGATTGCCCCTCCACAAACATGCGAGAGATTTGCGCCTGCAAACTAAATGGATTAAAGCGCGGCATAAGCTCAAAGAGGGAATTAAGGGATGGGCACGTAAAGGACGTCCCGACTTGAAGAACACTTTGACGTAGTACTTGTCCAATAAGGGCGTAAGGCCTTACGCCCCTTTTTACGCGAATAGTATCTGGCCGGGCATCCGTAAGAGACGTAGCAGACTACAAATACCGGCTACATGCACTCAAACCAGCTTACAGCTGTGCATTTACCACTGCGAGACATCCACCCATGCAGCAGTAGGCAAGTCTCTGCACCCTTTAAGAGTGCGAGCTGAGCCATGTTGAGCCTAGTCGGACAGGGTGCGTCAACAGTAGGAACTCATTCTACTAATTTGAGCGCAGGCGTATCAACTCACGTCGAATCCTATCTGCTAGGGCGCGATCGCTCTGCTGAGCTGCGTGAATCCGGTTAAAGCCTTCGACCGAAAGCTCTAACCGCTCCACCACCTGTATCGAGGCGTTGCAGTAGCTGATCGCAATCTGCCGCGCCTGCCGATTAAGACCATTGATGCTGTCGCGCTGATGACAGGAAATATTCGGGAGCTGCTGACCCGATGGCAGATGGCTCTGAATTTCCTGATAGGCATTGCGGCGGAGGTTTTCGATTTCTTGCACCGCTCGGACGTAGTCTCGAATTTCGGTATCTGACATTTCCTGCGCCATCGCAGCAGAGCTAAACCTCGATAACCCTGGAGCAGCGGCGAGATCGGGAACAAGCCCCAACAGCACAGTCGATGCAGAGAGGGCTCCTACAGCGAGCAAGTGCAGCGCCACGGGCTGGATTGAACGTTTGTAAACTTGAGACAACTGAATCATGGCAATCTTGAACGCGCCTACAGAAGTTATAGAACTGGATTTAGATATTAAAGCTATCCGATTATTTTGAATTATTCTAGGCGAGGTAAGTTCCAGAAAATCAATAAAGAATTAATTAGCTTCAACAGTATTCGAATTTACCACTGCTTTATTGTTGTCAAACAAAAAAATAACCTGATTAGGGGAGGGGTGCCTCTAGGTGAGTTAAGAGAAGTGCAGCCCAGTTTTGCAAGTCGGCCCACCCTACGGGAAGATCATAGCTCTATGGCCTCCAGCTCCTTTTCCCGACTTGAGAGAAGAGAGCCGGATTCAAAGTCCCTTCTGTCCAGACTGTGGCGGATGGGCGATCGCCTCACACGTTAAGAAACCGTCTGGATTGTAGAACTCTCGGGCTGCTCAGGTGCTAAGGCAGAAGCCGGGGCTGACGCAGCAGCAGACTCGGCAGGATTAATTCGGCACCACAACTGCTCGTGACTAATCGACTGCGCCATAATGCGACGATAAACATCGCTGAGCCGAACGGCAACCCCCGTCCAACTAAAGTTTTGTTGGACGCGAGCAGGGGCTTGAGATTTGAGCTTTTGCGCCCAGATCTGGTCAGTTAGGACGCGCTCAATGGCTTTGGCAAAACCGGCTACATCCTCTGGCGGCACAAGTAATCCTGTTTCTTCGGGAACCACCGTAAACCGCAACCCACCCGTATTTGAGGCGACAACCGGCGTGCCACAGGCCATGGACTCTAGTGCTACCAGTCCAAAGGGCTCGTATTGACTCGGAATGACGCAAACATCGGCAGCGGTATAGTAGGTTGGCAACCGCTCATGCCCCACTTGGCCTACAAAATCAATGCGATCGCCCAACTGCAACTCGTGAACAATGTGTTCAATCCGCTGGCGCTCCTGACGATTGTCTTGAGCCGGATCATCGCCCCCCACAATCACCAAGCGGGCCTTGTGGAGTGAATCTGGCAGTTGAGCAAATGCTCGCACTAGCGTTTCAATGCCCTTGCGCGCATCAAATCGGCCCACGTAGAGCACCATCGGCTCTTGAGAGGCAATCCCTAAGCGTTGTCGGGCCTCTGTCTGGGGCATCGTGCGAAAGGTATCGAGGTCGGTTCCGGCTGGGACAATTTCCACTGTGCCCTGGGCCGACATGAGCTGATGCAAGGTGTCTTTTTCTTGAGGACTGGTGGCAATGATGCAGTCGGCTAGCTCGAGCACTTGCTGCTCAATGGCAATGCGTCGATCTGCGATCGCCGACCGGGCCACACCCGGTTGATATTTCAGCACGCCTAGCGAGTGATAGGTGTGTACCAGTTGCAGATTATGCTGCTGCTTAAGCTGCAACCCCACCCATCCTGCAGTCCAATAGCTGGTGTGCACCAAAGGATAGTGCTCTTTACTTTGATATTTGAGGAATTCCTCTAAAAATTCTGGCAGCACGTCAAATCGCTGGTCGCGCGGAACCAACGCAGCAGGGCCAGCATCGAGGCGAATTGTGCGGCAGTAGGGTGAATGCTGCACCACCGCAGGAGCATCCGGATCCGTTCTACGGGTAAACATGTCCACACGCCAGCCCACTTTGGCTAAGGCTTCTCCGACGCGCCGTACGTAGATGTTGCGCTCCCCGGCTTCTTGACGGTTCGTATCAATAGCCGGATCGGCATCATCAGAAATGAGGGCGATCGCCTGCCGGGTTGGCGCATCATTTCGCATTGAGGAGTGTGCGGCGGCTGGTTGCGTCTGAGACTGCCCTAAAGATTGGGCTGATGCACTTGAATGTTTATCTGACATAGACCGCACCTCACAAAAATCAAAACAACCACATTGAGTCAAATCGAGCGTCGAACGCCATTAGAAGATAGTTAGCAAGGTCTGGGGCGATCGCCCCCACATCGCCCCAGACCTTGCATAAAGATTCTGCCTGTTGCCAACACTACCCAAAGGTTCGCAACCTTTACTTTCTAGCGACTTAACATCCCTAGACAACCCCCACGAGGTATTCTACAGTGCTGCTACGAGTGCTGTCATATTGCTGCGCTCTAGCAACACAATCACGAATCAGCCTAAACCATCAATCAACCCACCGATCAATCAGACAATACGTGACCTGTCATCAGTCAGCATCTATCCAGTGAGTCATATTCTATTGCCCTGCAACCTTAGTTGCTCCATAACTTGATTCATCACCTCGTATTGTTGGGTGCAGCGATCCTCAATAATTCGCAGATAAGCCGGATTGCAACAGGCAAAATCGGTGCATCCTGCCCTCTATCCCTGCATAATTAGAATTACGGTAAACACGCTAAGAAGCCAATTGCACCCATCATTCGCATTGAGTTTGCACTCATACACGACGCTATATAGATCTATGGCAACGCCAACCCTCTCAAGATCTTGAGCTGAACCGAATGTTCTAAACAAATATTGAATTTGATAGAACCTGCCTTCATGAGCAGTCTGTATAACGGTCTCAAATCGGCTGACAGAAAAATTCCAATCAATAGGAATTGAGTCAATATGAATCGGGCTAGAGAAGCACGGAGCGAATTGACATACAGGATGAACTGATTAACACAGCGATGGATGGGAACAGAACTATGGGCTTAACAGTCGAGACGTGACATACCCGTAAAAAAAGAAGGTAGCTAGAATGACTTTGGAGTGAATTAACGTTGGTTTTTGTTGATTTAGGATATAAGTAATAAATGATTGGGAATCCTGATTGTACGGCTGAGTCTTCTAGAGCTTTTTTAGAAAGACTATAGCTAACTCCTGTTGAACTATAGATACTCGAGATGGAGAAGTAAGCGATGACGGCTGGCAGAAGACGATCGCCCGGTGCTACGGCTGTAACCAAAGACGCTATTGAGAATGCGGCAGACTTTCTCAAAGATCTACCAGAAAAACCGAAGGACTCATGGTCGCTGCGAGAAGCTATTGAACAGTTGCAAGACTCAATCAAGGCTGCTCTAGATCGTGGATATACCCACGAAGAAGTTTCTGAGATGCTGACCCAGAAGGGAATCCGCATTAGCCCCTCGTCACTCAAGTCTTATCTGGCAGCCACGAGCCGAAACCGCGCTGCTGGAGACTCGCCTAAGCGCAAGCGTAGCATTCGTTCAAAGGCTGAGGCTCTCACACCTGCTGAGTCAGACGACCTTACACTCTCTACTGCTGACCCTGCAGATGCAGACGAGGTTGCAACCGATTCGAAGCGCACCACTCGCTCAGCCGCATCTTCTAAGACTAAATCAGTAGCCAAGCCTAAAACGACTACAGCTCGCAGCGCCGCCAAAAAGACCACAGCCACCTCCTCTACTCGAGGTCGGGGCAAACGCGCGATGTCCTAGGCATCAAGTACGGCAAAGGTCAGCGCAATCTGCATCGCAGCATATAGAAAGCAAACTGCGATCACACGGTTCTGCAATTCACTTTCGACATGTGACTCTCTTGATCACGCTAACTGGTCGCCAACTGGTCGCTAGTTCAGCATCAGTCCTGCTGATAAGGGGGTACAGCGACCCACACTAGCAGCCCTAAAAGATAGGGGACATCGCGCAATACGCGATGTCCCCTATCTTTTATC
Source organism: Elainellales cyanobacterium (assembly GCA_041742695.1). Lineage (GTDB taxonomy): Bacteria > Cyanobacteriota > Cyanobacteriia > Elainellales > Elainellaceae > Kaiparowitsia. The sequence continues at coordinate 16,575 of JBGTOF010000457.1, forward strand.
TGTGAATCAATCAAGGTCTGCGTTTTGAGATCAGCTCAAGAGCATCGCTCTACAACACTGTTGATAGCGTATCAACTGCGCGTAATTGCCCGCGACACACCGCCCGCAACAGCCGGTCAACGGCGCGACGTTCGTCGTCTGATAAACAGTCTGTCAAGATAGCGGCCATTAGAGCATAGCGGTCGGCTAGAGTCAGCTCCCCAGTATAGCTAGCATGGGCAAACAGTTCAGCGATCGCCCCAGGAATTAAGTTGAGCTGCATT
>JBGTOF010000487.1:0-31487 GCA_041742695.1 Elainellales cyanobacterium
ACCTTGAGGGCATTGTAAATTTTGGGCATTTCGCCAGCCGGAAACTTAATGTCTACAACGGGACCAATGACTTGAGTGACGTAACCAACGTTTGTTTTTTCTGCTGTGGTGACCATGCTTAGCGCCTATCGTCTAATCAGCTGTTTAAGAATTCAAAATTGACAGTTTTAACATATGTAAAATTGCCACTTTCAAGAGTATCACTAAACCTCACCCTAATTTGGCACATCCGCTAGATTGAAGACTCCATAGTGCTTGGCGACGGTTCTAAGATTTTTGGAGATGAGAATAAGGAGCGATTGCCCTCCTTCTCATCTAGGCCTCATCCCTGTTCCCGCTAGGCAGCCGGTAAGATTTTGGGACACGGCACGACGCCCGGTAACCCAAAACCCTCTTAGCCCGAACTAAACCTTGAATTAAAGACAACTGAACTCAAGCTAAACTAATAGATTGGAGACCTGCGCCAGTTCAACGCCGTTGACAAGTCTGTTGACTTGAAGAGTTTCAGGGGCTTGACCTGCCTCTTTTATTAAAACAAACCGCCTAACGCTATCCTCTGATCTTTGAACCTACCATGACCCAGTCCGACCGCCGCTACCACATCACGACCTTCGGCTGCCAGATGAACAAAGCCGACTCTGAGCGCATGGCTGGCATCTTAGAGGATATGGGCTTTATCTGGTCAGAGTCACCCGATGATGCCAACATCATTCTCTATAACACCTGCACGATTCGAGATAATGCGGAGCAAAAGGTCTATTCCTACCTAGGGCGGCAGGCCAAGCGGAAGCAGAATCAGCCTGATTTGACGATTGTGGTGGCGGGCTGTGTGGCGCAGCAAGAGGGTGAAGCGCTGCTGCGGCGTGTGCCCGAAGTGGATTTGGTAATGGGGCCGCAACATGCAAATCGCCTCCGTGACCTATTAGACGAGGTGATGCAAGGGAGTCAGGTTGTTGCCACTGAGCCCGTGCATATTATGGAAGACATTACCAAGCCCCGCCGCGACAGCGCGGTGACCGCTTGGGTGAATGTGATCTATGGCTGCAATGAGCGCTGCACCTATTGCGTGGTGCCCAGTGTGCGCGGGATAGAGCAATCCCGCACTCCCGAGGCGATTCGCGCTGAGATGGAAATGCTAGGGCAGCAAGGCTTCAAGGAGGTGACGCTGCTAGGGCAAAACATCGATGCCTATGGGCGCGACCTACCGGGCAGCAAGGCTGACGGCCAACACCTTCACACGCTGACAGACTTGCTTTATTTCGTTCATGATGTGCCAGGGATTGAGCGCATCCGCTTTGCCACTAGCCATCCTCGCTATTTTACCGAGCGGTTGATTCGCGCCTGTCACGAGCTACCCAAGCTGTGCGAGCACTTCCACATTCCCTTTCAGTCAGGTGATAATGATGTGCTAAAGGCGATGGCGCGCGGCTATACCCGAGAGAAATATTTGCGGATTATCGATACGGTTCGCCGCTATATGCCCGATGCGTCCATCAGTGCCGATGCGATTGTGGGCTTCCCAGGTGAAACCGAGGCGCAATTTGAGAATACGCTGAGCTTGGTAGAATCTGTAGGGTTTGATCAGCTGAATACGGCTGCGTATTCGCCCCGACCTGGCACACCTGCTGCACTGTGGGACAATCAGCTGTCGGAAGAGGTGAAGGGCGATCGCCTACAACGCCTCAACCATTTGGTAGCAACCAAGGCGGGTGAGCGATCGCTCCGCTACATCAATCGCCTCGAAGAGGTCTTGGTCGAAGATCAAAATCCCAAAAATCCTGCCCAAGTAATGGGTCGCACCCGCAGCAATCGGCTCACATTCTTTGATGGAGACATTCAATCCCTCAGGGGCAGTCTCGTCACTGTTCGTATTACTGAAGTGCGCCCCTTCAGCCTGACGGGAACCGTTGTAGCAGCTACGGCTCCTGAAGCAATGGCGCTGACTCACTAAACCCCAAGCCCTGCGAGCACCTAAGGTAAACTCTGCTGCCTATGCTCTCATTCAGGGGGGTATACTAACATCGCAGCATTCTCGTTGGATGAGGCTGCACGGGTTTGCGCAAGACCCTGGGCGATAAACACATGCCTTGCGCACCAGTCCCTTGATCCGGATCCTTAAGACAGAATCGATTCTAGAACCATGGGAATCATTGGGTAGCGGCACTCAAAGCTTAATCTCTATCCCACATATCTAGAACATCACCAAATCAACCTATCTAGGCCACGACCTGATATGGTTATTTCATAAGCACATCATTTTTGCTGTTCAGCACTCTACAAATCAATGACCATTCCCTATACGCTCATTGCCTACGTGGTTTTAGGCGGCGCTTACCTGGTAGTGCTGCCTGCTGCAACGCTGTTCTACCTTCAGACTCGCTTCTATACCTGCGGTTCGATCGAACGGCTATTGATGTACTTCCTCATTTTTCTCTTCTTCCCAGGGCTGCTAATTCTCAGTCTGCTGGTGAATGCTCGACCGCAAAAGCGAGAGCTAGGGGCCTAGTTGAGTTGGGGCTTTAGCGATGCGACGCATTGACGTAATTGGAATTGGAGCGCTGGTATTTGGCGGCGGTGGCGCAGCGTTTTTGGTGTTTAAGCTGGCTGGGCTAGACGGCATTAGTGCAGGCATTTGGGCGCAGTTGGTGCTGGTATTGGGGATTTTGGGCTGGACGGGTACCTATCTTTTTCGAGTGATGACCCGGACTATGACCTATAACCAGCAAGTTAAAGACTATGAAGATGCGGTGCTGCAAAAGCGATTAGACGAGCTTACTCCAGAGCAACTGGAGGCGCTTCAGGCTGAAATTGAACAGGAGAAGCTCGCTGCGCGGGCAAAGGATGAAGGGTAGAGCATGGTATCGGTGTCAGAACGGATGAATGCATTGCGCGATCGCGGGCAATGTGCGTTGATTCCCTTTATTACGGCGGGTGATCCTGATTTAGACACCACAGCAAAGGCGTTGCAGGTACTCGATCGCAGTGGTGCCGATTTGATTGAGTTGGGAGTTCCCTATTCTGATCCCCTTGCGGATGGGCCAGTGATTCAAGCGGCGGCCACGCGAGCACTGGCGCAAGGGGTTGGACTAGATGATGTCTTGGCGATGCTGAAACCGCTGAGTCCCACGCTACAGGCACCCATTATTTTATTTATCTACTACAATCCGATTTTGAATCGGGGAATTGAGCCGTTTTTGCAAGCGGTTGTCGATGCGGGCGTAAAGGGGCTAGTGGTGCCTGATTTGCCGCTAGAAGAAATGGATGTGCTGCTTAAGCCTGCTCAGGCTGCTGGGATAGAGGTAACGCTACTGGTGGCACCCACGACACCTAAAGAACGCTATGAGGCGATCGCCACTAAATGTCAGGGGTTTCTCTATCTCGTGAGTGTCACAGGGGTGACGGGCATTCGTGCCAAGATAGAGAGCCGAGTTCAGGATATTTTGTTGGATTTGCAGGGTGTGACTGATAAACCGATTGGAGTGGGCTTTGGCATTGCTGAGCCAGGACAGGCAAAGCAGGTGATGGAGTGGGGCGCAGATGCGGTGATTGTGGGCAGCGCCTTCGTAAAACGTCTGGCAGAAGGCGAACCTCATCAATCGTTGCTCGCAGTCGAGTCGCTTTGCCGAGCGCTAAAAGGTGCGATCGCCTCAGACTAGATAACGTCAATTCAGATTTAAAAAGGTTGTGGGACACCGTACGACGCGCGGTATCCCACAGCCTCTTTAATATGCCGTGCACAATGCGCACAACACGTTAAAGATTTGAGCTTGTCCCAAACTCAGATTTAATCAGGAAAACTATTGTTGTAAATCCTCCGAGCCTCCAGTGGGCATTGAGAAAGTTTCAAAGCCTGTCCCTCTGGCGCACATTACCAATGCATACTGCAAGCGTTGGTCAAGCAATTGTAGACCTCCGTTGGTCGAGATGATTGCCACTGTTTGCGAGAAAAAGGGTCAAGATCAGATCTGATGTTTCTGTGTAGAGACCCAGGGTATTGTGATTGAATAGCCTGTGGAATTCCTCAGGAGGCGATCGCACTAGTGGGTCTCAATTTTGTTTCAGCGTAATGATTTGCATCGGTGTGCCCGTAATTTCTACAGCGCGCTGTAGCCTGCGATCGGTTGAGATCTGATGTAAGGGTGCCGGGTGAACCCTACCGAAATCCTTAGGTGCGAGGACTGAGAGCGCTTTTAGGTTGCTGGTCATAGCTGTTCTTAAGGGCGATCGCCCTACATAACCCGTCTCCGCAACGTTACCCAGAGCCAAGTCTCGATACGGCTTTTACGGGAAAGATTATCTGCCAATTCACTTATATACACTTCATGGATCATCGCCCTGAACCCCATAGCTAGAGTGCTATGTTTCAGAAATAAGCGAATACGGCTGTGCGGCGGTGGCTCTGTCACAGCCCTGTTATACAAAACCCAAACCCTGCTATGCCTCTGTTTCAAAACCGTCAATCTGCAGGGGCGAGTGCTATTTGTCCTATTAGGGGTTCAGCCCAGCCCTAACGCTGAATCTTGAGACTCAAACGCCTCTTAACATCGTCACTATCATTGCCGACCCTGGCAGGTTTCCCAAAAAAATAGGGAATTCTGAGGGAGATCGTTGAGATAGCGGATGTGGGTTAATTGGCATGATTTGAGGATGTATTGACGCAATGCCTCTATTCCCTAGTCTTCACTCCCCAGATGACGTGCTGACTCCAGCAGGATTTTGCCTTTACCCTTGTGAGACTCTACTGAGATGAAATCCAGATCTGCCAAGCATCTGCACACAAATTCTGACGTTGGTGTTTATGACTGCGAAGTTCGGTTACGGTTTCGGCTGATTGAAGAAAAGCAGGCACTGGGCGATCGTGACCATCTTCTCGAAATGTTGCTCGATGCGTTTGTTTGCGGCGCTGATGACTATCTTGAGCCCATTGAAGTAGAAGTCGATGCGCAAGAAATCTCTGAAGTAGAAGCCTCTCCTGAAATGCGGCGACAGCTGATTCGGCTGCGTAACTCCAGCGATCTGGCCTGATCAGGGCTACAAATGGCTTAAGCTGAAAAGCTGTGGTTATGACAACGCATTCATGAATCGACGCAGACTCTTACAGCTGTTGTCTACAACATCGCTCACTGTGGGAGCGGGGGCGATCGCCCCCGCTCCTGTCTATTCAGCGCCTGTGCCTAGTTGGGGCTACACCGGCAAGAATGCCCCTAAATTTTGGGGACAGATCTCGCCTAGCTTTGAGCCATGCCGCACAGGCGTTTCACAATCTCCCATTAATCTGAGTCAGTTCGAGCCGAGCCGATCTCAATTAGAAATTCATTACGCTGACACGTCTTTGCGCTTAATTAATACCGGGCGCACCATTCAGATCAACTACGAACCGGGCAGCTTTATTCTCCTCAACGGCACTCTGTTCTCGTTGTTGCAATTTCACTTTCATCACCCCAGCGAGCATCGCGTGCAGGGCCAACAGTTTGATATGGAACTGCATGTGCTGCATCGTAGTGACGCAGGCGATCTGGCGGTTATTTCGGTGCTGCTTATGGCAGGAGCCGTGAATGCCACACTGCAGCCCATATGGGCTGCTCTGCCCGAGGTTTTGGGCATAGAGCAGACGCCCAGCCACGCCCTTCGAGATGGCAAGGCGGAGCAACCCATCAACGCCCGCGCGCTCTTGCCGGATGATACTCGCTTTGTTGAATATAGTGGATCGCTGACGACGCCTCCCTGCACCGAAGGCGTGCAGTGGTTAGTGATGATGCAGCCGGTCACGCTTTCCACAGAGCAAATTCAGCACTTTGCCACGCTGTTTCCGCTCAACGCACGTCCGGTGCAGCGCGGCTAGAAGGATGGCAATGAATTGGGACTAGCACACTCCGTACAGCATCCTAGGAGTTTTGGATAAATTTGGGGAAGTTAGCCTCCCCAAATTCGCCCGACTGCATAAGTCCCATAAATGGTAGGTAGGAGGCCTTGACGGTGAACCGCTGCAAGCTTCGCCAATTTGGGGGATGCAGCTGAATACAACTTCCCTCAAAATCATGGGTACCAAGGCGGTCTGACCCAACGCCAGATTGACGCAGCCCTTCATTTGCCCGCTAAGCTGAAGTATAGTTTGCTCCTGTGCTCTACCCTATGTCGCCCATCATCACCGTCGACGACCTCACCAAAGTCTATCCCGTTGCCGTTAAAGAACCTGGCATGAAGGGAACGCTAGCGCACTTCTTTCGCCGCCAGTACCGCGACATTGTTGCTGTGCAGGATGTCTCATTTACCATTGAGCCCGGTGAAATTGTAGGGTTTCTGGGTCCCAATGGTGCAGGCAAAACGACAACCCTTAAGATGCTGACGGGGTTAATTCATCCGTCTAGCGGGCAGGTGCGGGTGGCAGATCAGGTGCCGTTCCAGCGTCGAGAAGCGTTCCTCCGCACTATTACTTTGGTTATGGGGCAGAAGCAGCAGTTGCTTTGGGATTTGCCCACGCTTGACTCGCTTCGCATTAATGCGGCAGTCTACAATATCCCCGATGTCGAGTTTCGCAAGCGCGTAGGGGAACTGGCGGACATGCTAGATCTGCACGCGCAGCTGACTCAGCCCGTCCGTAAACTTTCTCTCGGTCAGCGGATGAAGGCGGAACTACTAGCCGCGCTGCTGCATCGGCCCACCGTGCTGTTTTTGGATGAGCCAACCTTGGGGCTAGATGTGAATGCTCAAACCAGTGTTCGCGACTTTTTGCGTACGTATAACCAGGCCTACGGCGCGACGGTGCTGCTTACCAGCCACTATATGGCTGATATTACGGCACTTTGCAAGCGGGTGCTGATGATTTATCAAGGTCGACTGATCTACGATGGCGGCTTGGATGAACTTTTGGAGCAGTTCTCTCCCTGTCGGGAAATTACGGTGGAGTTGGCGAGGGAGCGATCGCCCCTTGACCTAGAGGCGATCGCCCCCCTGCAATCGCTCAACGGGCGGGTCGCTCACTTTATCGTGCCGCAAGAAAAACTGACTTATACTATCTCTCGTTTACTCGCTGAGCTAGAGGTCACAGACGTAACGATCACCGACCCCCCGATTGAGGAAGTGATTGGCAGAGTGTTTGCATCGGGAACGGTGTCGTCGCGTGAGCCGCAGGACGAGATATAAGTCAGTTTTATCCCTACACGGTCGCGTCTCGCCGATCGAGTAGCGAAATCATCCTACCTTTACAACGGTTTTGCCATAACGCTTCCTAGCGATACCGATATCCTGCCCCTCATCGCCTAGTTATCTCCCATGCTCAAGCCCCTACGCGCCTCCGTCCGTACCGCCAACACCCTGCTTTCTGTCTACTATGCCTATATGGTGGAATATCGGGCTGAGTTGTTGCTGTGGGTGCTGTCTGGCTCATTGCCACTGATCTTGATGGGGGTATGGGTTGAAGCGTCTCGCCAGAGTGATTTAGGTCTCAGCCCCACAGAATTTATTCGTTACTTTTTAGCGGTCTTTCTCGTGCGGCAGTTTAGCGTCGTTTGGGTGATTTGGGAGTTTGAGCGCGAAATCGTAGAGGGGAAGCTTTCATTTCGATTGTTGCAGCCCCTTGATCCCGGATGGCACCACTTTGCCTCTCACTTTGCCGAACGGTTTGCTCGGTTGCCCTTCGCTGTGGTACTACTTGGCTTCTTCTTCTTGCTATATCCCCAAGCGTTTTGGGTGCCCAATCCGGGTGCCGTTGTTTTCTTTGTAGTTGCAGTTGCGCTCGCTTTTGTGCTGCGCTTTGTGATGCAATACACTTTCGCCATGCTGGCCTTTTGGATGGAACGCGCCAATGCTATTGAGCAATTCTGGTTTTTGTTCTATCTCTTTCTTTCTGGGTTGATTGCGCCTTTAGAGATGTTTCCTCCGGTACTGCGTCGTATTGTTGAATGGACGCCGTTCCCTTATATGATTCACTTTCCCGCTAGTTTGTTGATGGGCACTCAGGTTCAGGTCGCTCGAAGCTTTAGTATCACCTTGGTATGGATTGCAGTGTTTTTTGTGCTGAATCGCTTTCTATGGCGCAAGGGGCTTCGCCGTTACTCGGGCATGGGCGCGTGATGGAGGATGAATACAGCGTATTGAACGCATAAAGAGGAGCTTGCATAGTGCAAGCTCCTCTTTATGCGTTCAGTAGGTTTGGGATAAGCTCAAACCTGTTCTTAACCCGACCTTGAACTCGATAGCGTAATGCCAGCCTTTTAGTGCAGGGCTGGCATTGCACCCAGTGGAATTTGCAGCACTAGGCCAGTACTGGCACGGGCTTTACATCCCAGCGATTGACAGCATGACCAATTACCGCCAACTCACCCATGACCTGATCAAATCGGTCAGGGGTCAGGGATTGTGGCCCATCAGACATCGCCTTAGCAGGATTGGGATGAACCTCAATCATGAGTGAGTCCGTGCCTGCGGCGATCGCCGCTGCTGCCATAGCAGGCACATATTCTGACTTGCCGGTGCCATGGCTGGGGTCGATCATGATGGGTAAATGGGTGAGCGATCGCAGCACCGGGATCACCGCCAAATCTAGTGTGTTGCGGGCATAGGAACTGTCGAAGGTGCGGATGCCGCGCTCACACAGAATCACATTAGGGTTACCCCCTGCCAAAATATACTCCGCCGCCATCAGCCACTCATCGATTGTGGCCGACATCCCGCGCTTGAGCAGCACGGGCTTATCTTGGGCACCAATTTTTTTTAGCAGCGAGAAGTTCTGCATGTTGCGGGCACCCACCTGCAGCACATCGGCCACCTCAGCGATGACGTCAATATCTGCTGCGTCCATCACTTCGGTAATGATGCCTAAACCGCTAGCCTCTTTGGCTGCGGCCAAAAGTGCCAAGGCGCTTTCTCCATGACCCTGAAAGGCATAGGGTGAAGTCCGCGGCTTAAACGCCCCGCCGCGCAAAAACTTTGCGCCTGCTGCCTTCACTCGGTGAGCGGTTTCTACAATCATTTGCTCATTTTCTACGGAGCAAGGGCCTGCGACCACCACGATTGGGTGATGCTGGCTGAAGGGCACCGCCCCGTTTGGGGTTGATACCATCACCTCACTGGCCTCACCGTGACGATACTCTCGGCTGACCCGCTTATAAGGCTTTTCAACGCGCAATACAGACTCAATCCACTGGCTTAAGTCCTGAAGCTGGAGCGCATCCATGTCGGCGGTATCTCCCACCAAGCCCAATACCGTCTTATGCTTGCCTACAATTTTTTCAGGCTCTAGCCCTAAGGCGCGAAACTCTTCACTGACGCGATCAACCTCGGCGGTAGGCGTCCCAACCTTCATCACTACAATCATGTCTAAATCCTGCTAAATCCTCAAAAGAACACAGCTAAAAAAACCAAAAGCCTCAGACTAGACCATTCTACGACTGAGCGCTGTGGGGCTAGCGTTGATGCGCCGAGAGTTCACTCGTTACATGTCGGGCGTGCTGTCTCCATTCGCGCGCCAGGCTGAAACCATTCGCCTGACGTTAAGGCGAAACTCTGGGATGCCAAGCAAGCTGCCTGTCTCAGTTTCATCCCAAGATGTAGAGAGCGCGCCATAGCTCAGCCCCACAACCCCCAGCCCAAAGCAGCCCAAGCTTACTAGCAGCACGGCCACATGAGGTAAATTGATACCCTGTGTAACTAAAAAATAGCTGACAAAAAACGAGGACACCCCTAGCGCAGTTGGCGCACCACAAAATATCGCCATGCGTTTTAACATGCGATTGCTCACCACTTCGGGGATGCCTGTGCCAGACGACCTGGGTGTAGCAGGGGATGCCGCAGCCTTCGCACTTGAAACAGGCGAGTCTTTGCGAGAGGGCAAGGCGGAACGCTTTGGCTGTTTCTCCGCAGGTTTGTGCCGTTTAGGCTCAAAGGGAAGCGATGCCCGCTCTGGGGATAGATTGTCAGATTCGGAGGGAGAAGGAGAGGCCATAAACCTAAGGATGCGTATTACGGTGTGAGACTCGCCGGAGCGGCCCCATTAACCACGAATGCCCAACCGTTGAATTAGCTGGCGGTAGCGATCGTTGTCTTGCTTGTTGATGTAAGCCAGCAGCCGTTTGCGCTGACCAATCATTTTCAGCAGACCCCGGCGAGAGGCATGGTCTTTTTTGTTTGTTTTTAGGTGATCGCTCAGGCGAGAAATGCGCGCGGTGAGCATGGCAACCTGAACATCAGCCGACCCGGTGTCGGTTTCGTGGACTTGATAGTCTGAAATAATTTCTTGCTTTTTCTCTTGCAGCAGCGGCATGGCAGTGTCTCAAAGATCTCCAAAATACAATCACTAATCATAACATCCCTCGTCTATCGACTCAACCAGGCGATCGCCTCTCGAATCCACACCTCGGGGTCAGCCGTTTTGGCGATCGCTTGTTCTTGGCCCACAGTGCGTAACGCCTGCAAAATTTCGCTGGGGCTATAACCGAGGGCTCCCAACATCATTTCCACTTCTTCTTGCACGACAGAAACTGGCCCCGCCTCGGGAATCGTAGTCAGCCCTGCTGTAGTGCGCCACTCTGCCAGTTTAGCCTTAAGTTCTACTGCAATACGCTCAGCGGTTTTGGTGCCCACGCCGGGGGTGCGCGAAAGCAGTCGTGTGTTGCTGCTCACAATAGCCTGCACTAGCTCTTGCAGGCCTAGGGTGTCGAGTAGGGCGATCGCCACTTGAGGCCCCACCCCGCTGACCCCCAGCAATTGCCGAAACAAGTCACGCTCTGCCATTGACGTGAACCCAAACAGCACGATTTGGTCATCGCGCACCTGCTGATGGGTAAAAATCTGCACCGGTTCTCCTAGGCCGGGGGCAGCTTGCACGAGACGCGGCACCACTTGAATTTCGTAACCCATCCCGTTCACATCCAGAATTGCCATGATGCGGGTGGCAGAGGGCTTCTGAATAGCGACGAGGGTGCCTTTGAGGTAGCTGAGCATGAAGGTTAGGAGGATTGGGGATTAGGGCGCAGAGAATGGATGTCATGTCTGTAAAAACCAGCCCTATGGTTGTAAGGGAGCCCCAGGAGTATCGGAACCTTGCAGCGGCTCCACGTGGGGATCAATAACCCGGGGAGGGGGTAAGGCGGAGCAGGGTAGAATGCGAGGGCTACTCAGAGTTCCGGGGGCATCCACTGGGATGAGACTGGCTTCTGGGATACACCAGATCTACGCTATCTCAGATTGACATGCCGTTTTCTCTAAAAAGGATATTGAGTGGGTTCCCTCGGTTTAATTACCGGGTGTGGATTTTGATTGCAGGTCGGCTGCTATCGCAGTTAGGGACAGGGTTTACGCTGTTCTACGCGCCGATTTTTTTTGCCAATCAGGTGGGACTCTCGGCAACTGCGGTAGGGCTAGGCATCGGCAGTGGCTCCATTGCGGGGATCGCGGGTCGCGTGGTGGGTGGGTCGCTGGCGGATTCTCCCCGATGGGGGCGACGGTGGACGCTACTCGTCTCTGCGGCGGTGTCTGCACTGGCAGATGTGTTTCTTGCAATCGCGACAGATTTTCCGATCTTTTTGATTGGCAATTTGCTGATGGGGCTAGGGATTGGGCTCTATTGGCCTGCGACTGAGGCGGTGGTGGTAGATCTGACGACGGTGGATCAGCGCCATGAAGCGTTTGCCATTACCCGCCTGGGAGACAGCCTAGGTCTGGGGTTGGGGGTTGTGCTAGGCGGTGCGGTGATTTCGTTAACAGGGGCTTACCGAGCGCTGTTTGTGCTGGATGGGATTTCGTTTGTGGTGTTTTTTGGGGTGGTGTATTGGGCGATCGCCGAAACTCTAGATCCACAAAATCTGAATCCAGACATGAGCGAAGGCTGGAAGGTGGCATTGCGCGATCGCGCCCTCTTAACCTATGCCGTCGTCAACTCGCTGCTAACCACCTACTTGGCCCATGTGAATAGTGGATTGCCGCTCTACTTTACCCGGTTTGTGCCCAGTGACAGTGGCTTGGGCTTCACCGAGGCGACGGTCAGCGCCTTGTTTTCGTGGCATATTCTGCTGACTGTGCTGACGCAGTTGCCCATTATTAAAGTGTTGCGGCCCTTTAGCCAACCCCATGCGTTGATGGTGTCGTCGGGGCTATGGGGTTTGGGGTTTGTGCTGATGTGGGTCACGGGGGTGGTTCCGAGCGGAAACCTGTGGTGGGCGGTGCTGGCGCTGAGTGTGATGGCGATCGCCACTGTAGCGTATACGCCCTCGGCTTCTTCTCTTGTGGTCGGGCTAGCTCCTATGGCGTTTCGTGGCGTTTACCTGTCGGTCAACTCGTTGTGCTGGGCGGTGGGCTACTTTGTAGGGCCAGCGCTGGGTGGCTGGGCAATGGATCAACCCCCGGCGATCGCCCATGGATTTTGGCTCGCCTCTGCCCTCAGCATCTTGGTCTGCCTTGTTATTTTGCAAAGTCTAGAAATTATGCTGAAGCAAGCGCCGACCGAATCCTGACTATGGCCCCTAACCATGAGTTCTGATGCATGGAGATACTGCTTGGTAACGCAGGTGAACGATGTTAAATTTTGATGAACGCTGGAGGTTGTTGATAGACTGAGGATGTTGGAAATCCCGATGCCCTACGGGGCGTTAGTTCAGCAGATTTCGATCAGGTTTTGATAGTTCAGCAGTGTGATTGAGCGGTTCATGGAAGCTGTAGAGTTAGGATCTTGGATGTCGGTCAGTGGAGGCGCGCACTGCTTCTCCGTCATGCTGTCGTTGCCTTTGATGGACGGGCTTCTGTCTACCCAGGGCGTGATGGTGATGCTGCTGGTTGCCTATGCCGGTGCCATGTGGATGTTTCTCTCCAGTGCGCCCAAGGTTTATACCGTGATGGTGTCAGACTTGCAGATGGCTCGCCGCTTCTATGAAGAAGTCCTAGATTTAGCAATTGCAGACATGCCGCTGCACTACTACTACAACTATGAGCAAACGCTGGGCACAGGCGGGCTAGACCCAATGTATTCCGCGCCCTATGCCATGGGGACACAAACTATGCGATCGCCCCAAAATGAGGGCTTGTGGTATCAGCTCAAGAAAAATACCCAGCTCCACATCATTGTAGGAGCCACCCCGGGTCAAAAAGACCGTCAGCGTCATGTTTGCTTTGACCATGACTGTATGGAGCTATTGTTGATGCGGGTACAACTGCGCGGCACCCAGTACAAGATTCGTCGAGAAAAGCCGCTGAATTTTTTAGTCAAAGATTGGGATGGACGCGTGATTGAGATGGCAGAGATTGATAACTAGCGCCTTACGGTAACGGCGTCAATTTAGGGCTTTAGCTGAGCGAGGATAGCACGCAGTATCCTCGCTCAGCTGTATTTTTTACACAACCTGCGACCAAAACTGATGTTGTTTAGAGGGCTCTATGGATTTTGTGACGCTCTTAGGGTTCGCGGCAGGAGCGTTAACGACGCTGGCATTTTTGCCACAATTAATCAAAACCTGGAAATCTCGCTCGGCACGCGATATGTCTTTAACGTGGCTGACCACCTTTATTGCTGGGGTGGCGCTGTGGTTTTTCTATGGATTATTGATCGAGTCGTCGCCCGTTGTGGTGGCAAACGGCATTACGCTAGGGCTGATCGTGCCAATTCTCTATTTCAAGCTGAAATATGCCTGATGGGGCAAAACCGAGTTTTGAACCGGTATCGCTAAGCGGAGTTGCCTAATCTCTTCGCCAAAAACTAATCTCTGAAGACGGTGCTCTTTGCGAACCGACCGCAATTTACCGTGTGTATAAAAACACGCAAGCGCTAAAGACCATAGTGCCTGATTGATTTAACGTCAGTCCGGCAAATTCCTCAACCATGCTATCCAAGTTGCAGCATGGTTGAGCGTTATTTTAGCTTTGCAATGCAGGGCTGAAAGACTGCAATCGGAACTCATGGTGACCTAAACTCTTCGCAATCAAACGGATAGTGGCCGAGTCCTACGTGAATCTGTTGAGGGTTCTGGTGAAATCGAATGTAATTCTACTGTGCAATCGTAGCAACCCGTAATTTAGAAGCTATTTGAAGAGAATTGTTCTTCACCCCTCTCCGTATTTATAACGAATTTTGCAGATTTCTCAAGAATTTATTACAAAACCTTCCTGTAACCTAGGCAGCTTTGTGAAGAGTTAACTGAAATTCACGGAAGATTAACGCTTCAATCACGCATTGCGTGTGGTGAATTTCATACAGGGTAGTCTTACACCTTCAGGAATATGGCGGCAGTGCGGTCGCTTTGCAATCGCCTACCTCATGCCCAGATGTAGGTCACTATCTTAAACACTAATTCAGAGGACGTATTTGTATGATTGGTGATTTTGCGCCACAGGTTGGTGCTGCTTTGCCGTGGGATGATGCAGGGTTGCCGTTTGGGAATTTGACCCTCGATCAAAAGCTTTCGAAACTGGGAGCCGTATTGAATTCAGAGGTAGAAGAGGCGATCGCCCTTCTACCCACCTCCTTACCTGATACCACCCTGAATCCATTCAGCCAGATCACTGAGTCAGATGTTCGGACGATCGCCTCGACCCTCAACCAGTACTTACTTAACTCAGCTGACCAAGAGCAGTGCGTCGGAGACCATGCCCCTGGCGATAACCTGAATCAAGTTTCGGGACGACAGCTCAAAAAGCTAGCCCTCGGCAAATTCATCCTAGATTTAGCAAACAAGAGTACGTCCTATAATCCGTCAGATATTGCAGCAGATCCAGGCTCATTCGACAATTTACTGAACAGCACATCAGACCCAACCGATATGGGTCAGAACAGCGATTTTCAGAGTGAAGATGCAACCCTCGATAGCAGTAGTGACAGCGGACTAGAATCTGCACTGTGGTCTGAGACCTCAATTAACCCAATGGGTGCAGTCGTCGCAGACGCGCAAGATGCGGCCGTCCAATCTACATCAGGAATTGAGTCCAACCCGCTGCAAGTCCTGATTGATGACACGACATTGCCCCATGATGCAAAACCTGCAGGTGTCCCCGACTATTATGATTGGGCGCAAGGGCCAGTTACCCACTATGGCAACACTCCTCCCAGCAATTTCACTGCTATGACTGCCTGGGGGCAGTTATATGAAGCAGAAGGTGGCAATCCTGCAACCAATACACGCGTTCAACTTGATGGAATTCAGACCTATGTGCTGAGTAAAGCCACGGGTCAGTGGACCCTGTTGCAAGATGCTGCCATCGAAGGAGCTGCCTTCCGAGCAGACTATGCAAACAACGCGAACAAACCTGCCGGCTTGCGAGATGAAGGGGATGGCTCAATTTCGGTGATGGCTGGGAATGGCTACAACTTCCTCTTTTGGCCAAAGGCCGTTCGCGCTACCATCGACCCCAGCGATATCGCAGGCGTTTTTACCAAAGTTGATGCTCGGTTGATTCTCGATGATCCATCTCAAACCGATGATCGCCATACCGCAGAATACGTGCTCAACATGGGAGGCGACTATTGGCTCAGCCCTGAAGCCCAGTGGGATAATTTTAAGTCCAACGGTAGTATTGCCATGGGACGGTTTAAGAGGGTGAGTGCGGACTGGCAGTCGTTTACGATGACCACATTAACGGCGGAACAATTGCAAGACAATCCACCGCCGTTGGCCAGTGTGCTCTCCCCTGGAGTCTTTGATGATTCATCTCCCGAGGTCAGCGCAAACCCGATCGGCGACGTTGTTGAGGAAACAGATTCAGGGGCGATCGCTCCCCCCATCCCTGACGCCGTCGATTCCGATACCAGTGCAGAAGATTCCCCAAACGTTGAGTCTGTGTCTTCTCCTACGGCACCGATTTTCGCACCCGAAGAGCCAGCGTTGCCTACCCCTGCAGAAGCCACTGCGCCTAGCGACTGGCTACAGGCAATTATCGACGACTCTACTCTGCCTCACGAGGCCCGAGCTGCCGGGGTTCCCGACTATTATGACTGGGCCAGCGCACCCCGGATGGGCACTGGCAACAATCCTCCAGACAATTTCACTGCGATTACTGCTTGGGGACATCTATACGAAGCCGCGTCAGGCAACCCAGCTACAAATTCGCGAGTGCAACTCGATGGTCTTAAAACCTATGTATTGAGCAAAGCAACTGGCCAATGGACACTGCTGCAAGATGCCGCAGTTGAAGGATCTGCCTTTCGAGCTGACTATGTGAACAATGTCAATAAACCTGCTAATGTGCGGAATGAAGGCGACGGCTCGATTTCTGTCATTGCAGATGATGGCTACAACTTCCACTTTTGGCCTAGGGCAGCGCGTGCCACCATTAATCCCCAAGACATTGCTGGAGTTTATACCACCGTACAAGCACGCTTAGTTGTAGACAATTTAGCTGAACCTGATGACCGCGCCAGTGCCCAATATGTGTTGGGCATGGGTGCAGACTATTGGCTTAGCCCTGAGGCTGGTTGGGACAACTTCACAACCAATATGGATGTTGCCATTGGGCGGTTCAAGTTGGTGACTCCCGAATGGCAGTCTTTCAACATGACGACCCTGTCAGCAGAGCAGTTGCTCGACAATCCCCCACCGATGGGCTGATAAAGCGCAGGATCTGCCCTAAATCCATAGCCCCTGATTTTTTGAATGGGGATAGGATACGGGCCTTGCAGTAGAGTCAATTAATTGGTTCAACCTAGGATCAAAATCAGCTCAAACCCTTACTATTGCAACCGATGGGTTGCAATAGGGCACCTCGAAAAATACAAATCTTGTTGAGAATGGCAATGAGATTCCAGTGGTTCTGGGCTCCCAAGATTATCAATGAGGCAATTAATCGAGGTGCCCAATAGTAAGGGTTTGAGCCCATACCGCAGGGCTGAAACAACGCAAAACCCTGCTCCCTGTAGTGCGGGAAGCAGGGTTTTAGGATTTTACCGAACTAAGGTTGCTTTAACTGACGTTGTCTTGACTAACGTTGAGCTAAAGAGTTAGCTAGCGAGATAACCTTTCACATTCACCTTGCGACGCCGCAGGTGGTCGAGAGCCTGACGCTCGAGCTGACGCACTCGCTCGCGGCTGATATTCATGCGTTGCCCCACTTTTGCCAGAGACAGCTCATTGCCGTCTTCTAAACCAAAGCGCAGGATTACGACCTCTCGCTGTTGTGGGGTGAGTTCTGCCAGCAAGGTTTGGATATCTTGCCGCATGGACTCACGCACCGTGTAGTTTTCAGGAGATGCAGTTTCGTCTTCGAGCAGGTCTTGCAGTTCGGTGTCTTGGTTATCGCCCACTTTTAGGTCGAGGGAGACGGGCTGGCGCGCCATCAGCAAGAAGTCTCGAATCTCGGCAGGCTCCAAATCTAACGACTGGGCAATTTCTGCAGGTGTGGGGCTGCGGCCCAGGGTTTGAGCCAATTCCCGCTGCACTTTCTTGATCTTGTTGAGTTTTTCGGTAATGTGGATGGGCAGGCGAATGGTGCGGGCCTGCTGGGCGATCGCCCGTGTAATAGCTTGACGAATCCACCAGTAAGCATAGGTCGAGAATTTGTACCCTCGAGTCGGATCAAATTTTTCAACTCCCCGCTCTAGGCCTAGCGTCCCCTCTTGAATCAAGTCGAGAAACTCTAGATTGCGCTTTTGGTACTTTTTGGCGATCGCCACCACCAAGCGTAAATTCGCCTCGATCATCTTTTGTTTTGCACGCTGACCCTCGCGCACCGTCTTTGCAAGGATCGTCTCTGAAAGGTTAGACGCATCTGCCCACTCTGCTTCAGTTGGCGCTCGATCAAGTGTCTCTGCCAGGCGATCGCGCATTTCTAACAGCCCCATTAGCTGCTGCACCTGCTTACCATAGACAATCTCTTGCTCATGGGTCAGCAGGGGAACGCGACCAATCTCATGCAGATAGG
Organism: Elainellales cyanobacterium; assembly: GCA_041742695.1. Classification (GTDB taxonomy): domain Bacteria; phylum Cyanobacteriota; class Cyanobacteriia; order Elainellales; family Elainellaceae; genus Kaiparowitsia. The sequence continues at coordinate 17,836 of JBGTOF010000487.1, forward strand.
TACGCACCATGTCTGCCGTAAATAGGGGCTTGGTTGTCTTGGAAGTTGTGGTGTGTGCAGTTGCCATAATTGCCAGAGGCTCCATCGAAAAATGATTGTGATGTGTAGCGAGGCTAGAAACCCACGCCCTAAAGAACTAAAAGCAAGACTCGAGTGCTAAAACACAAAATTCAGGAGTGGGCTGACTTAGCGTCGATACCGTGAGTCGAGGTCGTATCGAGGACTAGCAGATACAGCGGCGAATCAAACTAACACAATAAGGTTGAAGAGAAAAGGAGCAAATGATCCGCTGCGGGATGATAGAGTCAAGCCCAAACCAGTCGAGTCAATAAAGACGAGCGAGATACTGCAAGAGGAAAAACAAAAGCCAACACGCATCGATGCAAATGCGAAGTCGTTATGAGTTTGCCGTCTTTCTTATAGTAATACAACATTAATCTCCAGTAAAGAAACTAAACTCATCCAGAAGGGTGATCTTAAGGAATGAATGTGTTAAGCACGGGTCAATCCAAGGTTTAATCTCCTTTGCAGCAGCTATCTTGCTACAGCTTTACCCTGCAAGCTGGGTAGAACGGCAGCGTTCTGTAAAGCTATACACACTCAGCTTTGTAGCTGTATTTCGACTCAAAAAACGGCAGCTGAACCCCGGCCTTGATCCTAAAGACGCAAACTTTACCCTCAAGATTCCTAGCAGAAAACCGAGTGAGCTAGAGCGTCTCTAGCTTTCAATAGGAAAACCTTGGTTTAAGTCTCTTAGAGTTGGCTAGGTGAAAAACTTCCTTGTATGACAACCCGCCTAAGGCACGGCTTTCGTGGGAAATTTTTCCTTGAATCAGAGCCTTGATGTAAGGATGCACAGTAAACATTCATCCTATTATCAGAGCTTGAAGTAGACGGCAGGTTCGGATACTCCCCCGGGATAACCGAACGTGGTGTCGCATTGCTGATTTCTCCTTTGCAGTTGAGGGTTGTGTCCGCTCTATCTAAGGACGAATGCTTTGCTCAAAGCAGTACTCTTCTAGCATTTTTGTATCATGTCGGTTCGGCAAATCCCTACACCTGTGTTGCTTGTAACTTGGGCCACAAAACTAAGCATTATTCACCTCCGCAGCACAGGGCTGAAATAACGCTTTCGAACTCGCTCGCGTCTATTTATGCGTCTATATAAATGCGGAGTTTCAAACCTGCAATACGGTGATCTTCGATCGGTTGTAGTGATTGAGTGGGTTAGAACAAAGATATAAACGCTCATCCGCGCCTCAAGCGTTCTGCGTCTAGGGTTGAGCCGAGATCCCCTAGGGCACTCGGTTAAACGCCCAGATCCCTACGGGCGGATTGGGCTGCGATCAGCACCTCTGCATCTGAAGAGGACTCCCAGTCGCGATCGCCAATTTCGGCATAAAATGTGCTGTCATAGGGGCGGGTTTTAACCACCACCGGCATGGGGACGGCATGCCCCAGCACCAGCGCTTGCTGTTTAGAATCGAGCTTGGCTAATACCGATCGCAGTGCTTGCCCCCCAGATACACCGGTAAAGATCGCGTCAATGTCTTTTTCATCATTCAACAGGGCGGTAATGCGGGTTCCGACTTGCGACATTACTTCGTTGTCGATTCCCGATGGGCGCTGATCGACGACCAATAGCGTCACAAAATATTTCCGCATTTCGCGGGCAATGGTGCCAAAAATCGTTTGCCGTACTGTAGCCGGATCCAGAAAGCGGTGGGCCTCTTCAATCGTGATGACGAGGGGTTGGGGGCGATCGCTCGGGTATTTGCTTTGCAGAAATCGCTCTGCCTTTGTCACGTAGTGGGCGTGAATGCGCCGCGCAATAATATTGGTCGCCAGCATATACGACAGCATATTGGACTGAGAGCCAAACTCCACCACCACATGCTTTCCTGCTTGCAGGGCATCTAGCACCTGATTCACATAATTATGAGGACAGGAGGCGCGCAAATACTTCAGGTCATCCAGCCGGGTCAGCTTGCGCTGTAGCGCCATAATCGAAGACTTGCTGCCCATCTTGACTTCGCAAAATTCCTGAATTTCTTCATTGGTCATCGCCATCAGGCGGCTAATCCAGTATTTGCCAAATTCGTTACGCAGAATAATTGCGTTTTCGAGGCTGGCCTCGGATAGATTTAGCTCGCCCCGCACCAGCATCAGGTCTTCTACATCAATCTGGTCATAGCTGATGAACAACTCTTGAGCATCGCGCACCCCACGCCGCTGGGTAGACGCAGGATCGAGCGTAAAAATCTGCACCTGACCCGGAAAAAGCTGGCGCAATCCTTTGACGGTGCTGAACTGCTTGCCTTCGCAGGTGGCTTCCCATCCGTATTCTGAATGCATATCAAAGATCAAATTCACGGCGGCACGCTTGCGGATGATGCCCGACAGCAGCAGCCGAGTCAGAAACGACTTGCCCGTGCCCGATTTACCAAAAATGCCGTTGCTGCGTTCTACAAACCGATCGAGATCGATACAAATGGGCACCTCCATATCAATGGGCTGCCCAATGGAAAAGTTGCGGCGGTGGGGATCATCTTCCCAGCCAAAGACGGCTCGGAAGTCTCGCTCGGTGGCGTCGTAAGCTTGGCTGAAATGACTGGGAATCGTTTTGACGGGCAGCAGATCCACTGCGTTGGTGTTGGCCCGAGGGCCAGAAGACGGGGAAGCCGCGTCGGGATCTGTGGCATCCACCGGCGTAAACATCAGCATGGGGGAGAGGTCGATGGTACCATAGGTGCCACTGCCAGCTAGCACATCTTGCAGAAAGCTGTTGCTGGGATCGGGTGGGTTTGCCAAAATGCGGGGACTGGCGGTGCCTAGGGTCACATCGGTCAGCATGCAAAAGAAGCGCGATCGCCGTCCTTGCACGACCAAAAACTTGCCCACGCGCATGTCTTCGACCGATACATCGGGATGTAAACGCACCGCCAAGCCCTGACTTAGAGAGCCTTCGATGACAGAACCCAGGGGCACAGAACTAAGAGACCAATCGGGATGCATAGGCTAAGAATAGACGCAGTGAATAACTGCAACGCTCGGGCGATCGCGCCACAGGTGATGCCATTCCTTTAAACAGCGGCTTTGAAGAATGAGCTAAATACACCCTGCACGGATGGTTCAAGCCATTGCTTTAGCCCTACTGTTTTAGAAAATGGAGCATCGAATGCGGAGCTTTTAGTCAGGGATAGTTCTCTTTAAACGAGCAAGGCCAAATGCCCATCTATTCAGATAGCACTTCAGCAATTAAAGCGCTATCTGAATAGTTGAAATTGCAGAACTCTGGCGTTGCAAGAGTCACACAATCCTAATTAAACCCACCCATCTGATCGCTGTACTATCTCCCAACCCTGCATTCATAATACATTCGTTCGAGAATACAAGCGTTCCCGTCCGGTGAATCTCTACAAGTCTGACTGAAGGGGAGAGAATCTTGCAGGCTATATCCGTTTCTGAACTCTGGACGTTGACGCATTGCCCCTCCGTCTGACTCCGTCTGCTCCTATTCTCGGATCTCCGCTTACGAATCCCCTGCGCCCGCGCCTGAACCAATGGGCTCATCCTCTGCGGGGTTCTCTGGAGGACTCTCGGGTACGGGCGTTGTGGTCACTTGGTCTGCTGCCAAATTTACGGTGTACTCAATCGACGTGCCCACATTGGATACCACCACGATTTCGTAAAAGCCGGACTGGGGCAGTTCCCCAGACCATTGGGTTTCGGGGGCATCTTCGAGCAGCACTGGTAGATCTTGCGTGGGCACTGGCAGGTATAGCGATAGCAGTGTCGATTGCGGCGGGGCTTGCACGTTAAGCCGAAACAGTTGCCCCTGCGACAGTTCAGCAATGTAGACTTTGCCTGCGCCGGGCGGCAGGGTGCCGTTGACGGCTGTGCTAAATTCGCTTTGAGGAATTTGCACCTGCTCTAGGCGATCGCCCGATTGCAGTGCCCGCACCTGGTCTAGGGCGATCGCCTGCCACACCTGTCCGATCGGCTGGTCGATAAAGTCCTCACCCCGCCATTCGGGAAATAGGTAAAAGAACCGCCCATCTGCTAAGTCATTGAGCGCTCGGCTGCTGACATTGAGCTGGTTGACCTGACGACGCCATTCTTGGCGATCGCTCGTGGTGAAGCCTCCCAATCGGCGGCGTGACTCGGCACTTAGCTGTTGTTCCGCTAGGTCTAGCCATTCCACGGCGATCGCGTCCCACATCTCACGCCATGTGGCGTCTTCTGGCGTGAGGCTAAGACTGCGCCCGCCCAACTCAGGATGCTGCCGATGGAAGGTGCTATCGGTCAACTGCACTAAAAATGGGGAGGGCACCCCTAGCTGTTCTCGCCGGACGCGAATGCCCTCTTTGCGGGCCTGTTCTTCGGGTGAGTAGGGCGTGCTGGGTTGTTCTTCTACCCGATCGTCTGCGGCGGGCAGCCACCAATCGCGGGTGAGCCAAGCCCCGGTGCCCACCGAGCCAAGCACCAACGTCACCAGCAGCAGAGTCAAAATGCCGGAGCCATCGCCCCGGGGTTTGGCGGGCTTGGCCGATGAGGCGGGTGTCACCGCCGCCGCTACAGGATAGGCAACTGTTCCCATCTGCGAGGGAGGCAGAGCCATGGGCGATCGCGCCACAGCCTGGGTGACATCTGTGTGAGGGGGCGACTCGGCATAGGCTGATGCTGGGGAGTGTAGCGGAGCCACGGGCGGCACCGTGCGATAGGTGTCAAGCTGTTGGAGCGATCGCAGCACCTCGGTCGCCGACTGATAGCGAGCTAGCGCGTGGTTCGACAGCATCCGCTGTAGAATCCGTTGAAATTCAGGACTCACTGTAATAGACGCTTGCCAGTTGGGGCCTAAGTCTGCCGGGTCACGCCCAGTTAGCAGTGCCAGCGCCGTCATTGCTAGCGCATACAAATCACTATGGGGAAACACCCGCCCGTCCTGCAACTGTTCGTCGGGTGCATAGCCGACCTTGCCCACCCGCGTCAGATGCGCCACTTCTGCCGGGGGTGCGCCAGACTTAGCCGCCGCCGCAATTACTTTGATTCCCCCAAAGTCAATGAGCACAGGCAGGTGATCTGCAGCGCGCAGAATCAAATTATCGGGTGAAATATCGCGGTGAATCACGCCGCGGCTGTGAATATATTCCAGCACTGGCAGCAGGTGTGCCATCATCTGCACCACTTCCACCTCGGCAAATGCTTGCCCCGTCCTCTGTCGCTCATCTAGCAACTGCTGATAGGTGGGGCCATCCACATAGTCTTGCACCAAAAACAGCCGAGGTTGCTGCTCAAAGGTGGTGCGAAACAACTCGCGGAAGCGGGGAATTTGGGAGTGTTGGAGTTGGTAAAGCGCTCCGGCTTCCCGCTCAAATAGCTCCTCGGCTTTTTGTAAGGCGGGCTCTTCGCGCACCTGCGGGGCAAACTCTTTCAGCACGCACCGTTCTTGAAAGCGAGTCAGGTCTTCGGCTAGATAGGTGCGCCCAAACCCCCCAGCCCCGAGCTGACGCAGAATTTGATAGCGCTGTTCTAGCGGGTGATCATTTACTGACGATTCGGCTTGAATTTGCTCGCCGCATAGGTAGCAAAAGTGGCTCCCTGCTACGTTTTGGTGCCCCTTGCTGCAATAAAGTGACGACATGCGTAATACCAATCTTTCCGAATCTTTCTGAACTCAGCCGGTACAAAAGGACTGCTGCTGAAAGGTTTGCTTGAGGGAGTGCGCCCGCTCACTTAAGGCGCGTTTAGTGGAGGGGGTTTAGAGGATGGGCCCTAATAGGGACGATAGTTTCGACGGCGCAGCAAGAATTCGGGGATGTCGTGCAGGGTAAAGCGCGCAGCGGGGCTATCACCCTGTGATTGAAGGTCTTCTTCCTCAATGAGGGTGGCAAATTCCATCACGGCCAACAGTTCTGAAAACAGCGCACTCAGGGCGGGGTTGCTTTGCTCGTTGGCGAGGATGTAGAGCTGAGTTTCTTCGAGCAGCTCTCGCAGGTGGGCGATTTGGCGCTGGCTGGTCAGATACTGATCTTTCCAATGTTGAATGGCAGCTTCGTATTCGGTAGATTGCTGGGCTTGCTGAAAGACTTGCTCCTGCAGGTCGAGGGTTTGCTGCTCTAGCTCGTTGGAACGGTGGCGGTGGCGATCGCCCTCGATTTGCACTTCGTGACATCTGTGCTGCCACATCGACTGGAGTCGCAGCTGCCGCGCCAGCTCAATTTCTAGTTCTTCGACTTTGATCTGCGCTTTGGACAGGTCGTGGCCTAGGGTGGCGATCGCCGGATTATGCTGCGCATGCCAGCGGAGCTTGGAGCTGCCCGCGCGGCCTAGGGCGATCGCCTCCGCATCGGGATGAGCGGTGTCAGTCAGCTGCGCTTCTAGCTCTGCAATGCGGCTGTCATTGTGGCTGAGGGCAACGGAAAGGTTTTGCACCTGCTGCAGTGCGGTTTCGAGCAGTCTCTGAAGCCGACTGGCAAGCTCTTGGGCCTGCTGGGCTTCTTGCTCTAGCTCGGTCATGCGGTGTTGATTTGCGGTGAGCGCCGCCTGCAGCGCTTGAACTTGGCTGTCGAGATGAAACGCACCTGCGTCGGGTGCGTTGAGCGAGGGGTGGGGGCGGGTGTCGGGGTGCAGCGTGTGCTGAATCAAAGAACGACTGCGATCGCGCACTTCAATTAAATGAGCATCAATCACCTGTTGCTGTTGCTTGATTCGCAAGCGCAGACGGGCGATCGCCTGCTGTTGCACGCAGGCAAATTTCTCAGTCGCAGCTAGCTGCGATTCCAACATTCCCTGCTCTTGCACCTTTAGGCGCATTTCTTCTAAGCAGGAGAGCGCTTGATCCAGCGCTTGCTCTAGGTGGTGAATGCGCGTCGTACGATGGCGCTCTTGGCTGCGCAGAAGCTCAAGTTCGGTTGCTAGCGACGCGCCCTCATCCGAGGCCGAATGCGCCACTAGAGGACTGCTGTGCTCACGGTTACCGTCTGATTCCCCAGGCGGCATCGTTGAAAATACAGGGGTCGGTTCTAGATGAGACACAGAGCCTCCCGCGTTGCTGCTTTTGTTCAGTCTACAGGATGTATTCCCCAGGCGGGGAGATGGATGCTACGGAACCTAGCTAAAGACTAGGCGTATCAGAAATCACCTCAAGAACCGCATCGAGACTAGGCTTGGGATCGCCATTAAGGTCGCTGCTATTGGAGCCGCCGTTATTAAGTGCCCAGCGATAGTCAATGGGAATGCGGGCGCGATCGCAACTTTGCTCCAGATGTTTCTGCTGCGACAGCGCCTTTCGCAGGGTAATGATCAGCTCATGCACTAGCTCTTGCTGCTGGTGATGGGGCGCCACTGCAAAGGTTGTTTGCCGCTCGAGCAACTGGAGCAGCAGTTCGTAATGAATATGCGAAGGAAGCGGGATTGGGGGGTTCATAAACACTCAGGCAACAGGGTAGACAGAGACCTGTAACGTAGCGGCAAGCCAAAATCGGCAATTAGCGCAAACGGGCGATCGCCGCCTATTTGCTGACTGACAGGGTTCGATTAAAGGGTGCTCCTCATTATGATGCGCGTGATTTGAAGATCGTGCTTGCAAATGACTCACCAAAGCCGCCGCAATGCTCATCATAACGAGAAAGCGATTGGCGTGGTAAAAGGCCAAAGGCCTTGGTGTATAGAGGTTGAGTCTATCCAGTAGGTTCTATTGCAACCGTTACAGTCGTTGGCTTAGGTGATGTCATTATTGTTGTGAAACCTTTGCACAATCAGGGTCTCACAACAATAAAAATCCAAATCAGCGCTTTAATCGCGATGGCTTTGGAACCCCTGCGCTGAGACGCGGCGGCAGCTCTTGCTTGCATTTCACTATACTCACAGATTTCTCTGACCAAAAGCTTGGCGGCGTGGGCCTATATTAAATCTTCATCCAACTTAATCCGACTGATCGGCTCAAGGGGGTTAACCGTGGGCTAGATGCCAGCAATCCTGGGCGATCGCCCAATCTTCTTGAGTATGAATGGCTAAAATTCGCACGGCGGAGTCAGACGTGGCAATGTCAATGTCGTGGGACGATCGCACATTCTTGTCCGCATCCACCGCGAGTCCCAAAAACTCAAACCCCTGACAGGCCGACGCGCGCAGATCCGGTGCGTTTTCCCCGATCCCCGCGGTGAATACGAGCGCATCTAGCCCGCCCAAGCTCGGTAGCATGGCTCCAATATGAAACCGTAAGCGGTGTAGGTATACATCTAAGGCCAGTTGGGCCCGGTCATCGCCTTGGGCGATCGCCCGATCGATCTGGCGCATATCCGCAGATACGCCCGACAGTCCTGCCATTCCCGACTCTTTGTTAAGCAGTCGATCGAGGTCATCGGCTGACTGCCCATGCTGGCGCATGAGGTGAATCAAAATGCTGGGATCAATGGAGCCCGAGCGGGTGCCCATCATCAGTCCTTCGAGCGGGGTAAACCCCATGGTTGTATTGACGCACGCTCCACCGGTTACCGCAGAGAGGGATGCGCCATTGCCCAGATGGCAGATAATCAGTCGCAAGTGCTGGGGATCACGCTTTAGCAATTGCGCTGCCCGCTGGGCGCAATAGCGGTGGCTGATGCCGTGGAAGCCATAGCGCTGCACGCCCTTTTCGTACCACTCATAGGGGATGGGATAGAAGACAGCGGCCTGGGGCAGCGTTGCATGAAAAGCTGTATCAAACACGGCGACCTGGGGCACGTGACCCAATGCCTGCTCAATGGCCTCAATGCCCTGCAAATTGGCAGGGTTGTGGATTGGGGCAAACATAGAGAGGCGGGCGATCGCCTCCTTCACATCCTCTGTGATTCGCACGCTGTCGCGATACTCGGTACCGCCATGCACCACGCGATGCCCTACCATCTCAATCTCAGATGGCTGGGCTATCACTGCGGTGTCTCCCTCCCACAGGGTATTGAGCAACTGTTCCACCGCATCTGTGCGCGGCTCACCAGGGACAGTCTCCTGCAGCGATGCGCCGTGGCGGGTGGACACAGAAATCTCAGCCGCGTCTGCCTGCGCCGTCCAATCTACCGATCCCGTCCACAGCGGTGCCGGTGCTGTCGCTGGCAATGCATCCGCGGGCAGGTCATACAAACAACTTTTCTGGCTGCTAGAGCCCGCATTCATCACCAGAATTTTCATGGGATAGTCCAATCTGCAACGTTTAGAGCGGGGATCAATCGGTTGAGCGATGTATCCATAAACCGGATGGGGTGGTAACCGAGTCTGGGTTAAACGAACCTAGGCGACAGCGTTATACACCCACCACCAATTGCCAAATCCACACGGCTAGCCCCAGCGTGGCCACATGCTGCGGAAGCATCTGTAGAAAGGCTTGCCGAGCAATTTTTTGGGTGAGAACTACGCTAAGCCCCACGCCCAGCACAATCAACACGCCTTGCAAAAAGGCGATGACAGCAGGATGCGCGACCGCCACCAGCGTCTCACCGCCGCTCATGCCAACGGTAGCCAGAGAAACGGGCACCACCCGCCCCATCTCTGTTAGCCCCAATCGCAGATAGTGCGCCAAGTTGCAGGTCAGGACGAGGGGCAGATAGCCGTAGGCCAATTCCACCAGCCGCCGGGGTCGCGAAGAAACAAGGCGGAGCACCGCGTGGGCCAGCAGGGCGATCGCCCCAGGAATGAGTAGGGCGATCGCCCCCAGCGCCAGATGCCAGCTACTATTCCCCAGCATGGTCACCATGGCCCGATGAGCCGCATCGGGATCAAGCCCTGCCCATGTCCCCCATCCACCCTGGGCCAGCACCTCTGGCAGGCGATGCAGCACCACCGCTCCCCACAGCAAAAACAGGAGGCACACCTCGGCGGCGGTTGGTTTATGGGTCGTCCAGAGTTCAATACCTGGAGGTCGAAGGTTAAGCTCGACCGATCGATGGGGACAGGCTTTGAGGCAGGTCATGCAGAGCACGCAGTCGCGGTTGTCTTGCAACTGCGCTGGATGAGAATAAACTGGACAGCCGTTAGTCTCTTGCCCTTCCCCTTTTTCAGGCCCGCCCTTATAGCACTGGTAGGTCGTGCAGCTAGCGGAACAAATGCCCTGCTGCGCCCGCAGTTCTAACATCGACAGCTTGGCGAAGAGCCCATTCATGCCCCCGATTGGGCAGAGATAGCGGCACCAAAATCGCCGCTCAAACAGCAAGGAGAAGATGACCGCTCCAGCGGTGATCAACAGCAGTAGGCAGCCCGAGAGGTAGGCGGTGTTCTCCAGATTCCACACCTCCTCCCACAGCAAAATTAGGGTGAACAGGCCAAACAGAAACCAGCCGCCGATCTGCTCTGCTTCTCGACGGGGCCACGGCAAGAGCTGACGCGGCCACAGCTTGAGCGAGAGCCATTGTGCTAGTTCGCCATAGATCATAAAGGGGCACACAGCGCACCAGATGCGTCCCAAAAACAAATACACGGCTAGCCCCAGCGGCCACCACCATGCCCAAAACAGATTTAGGGCAATGTTGCGATCGCGGCTTTGAGGTCCGAGCATGAGCACCGCTACCACGACCGCAAAGCCCCCGAGCACCAGCCCATAGTTAATGCGGTCGGGCCACCAAGGGCTGCGCAAGAATCGCCGCAGCCAGGGATAGCTATTTAGCAGATTGAATCGAAACCGCCGATTTTTGCTGGAACCGCTGGACCAAAAGACCTCCTCGGTCAAATCGGGCGAACTGTTGGACTGAATAATGGCCCGCTCTACGAGGCTCTCTAACTCGGAGAGATTGCCAGGAAAGTCGTAGCTCTGCAGCCGCCGCAGGGCCTCGGGGGTGAGCTGAGGGCGCGTGATGCCTTTGCCCTTGCAGTAGAGGTTAATGTAATAGGTTGCCTGGGTGTCGATGTCACCCTTTCGCACTCGCAGCGGCGGCACTTTGATCACATGCCCTGATTTACACTGGCGCTCATAGTCGGGCAGGGTGCGCTCCGTGGTGAGAATGATGCGGGCCTGGCTGGTGCGCGACTCGGGCGGCGGCTCTCCCTCACGGGTGATGGGGCTATACTCCCCCGTGTCGATCAGGTGCAATAGCTTGGGCTTGAGGGCGGCAGGAATGTCTTCTGCATTGTTCAATAGCAAAGTGCCCGTGCCCAGCCAGTTCAGCAGCCCGGGCTTGCCGCCAACGCGCCCAAACAGGTCGCTGCCGTTGGGCTGGAGCATGTCGCCATTAAGCTTAATCATGGGCTGTTTGCGATCGCCCCCCCCAAAGTGAATCAGCGCCGCTGCATTGTCTTTGCCCAATCCTGGCTCTCCAAAAATCATTACCGGCTGGCGATCTTGAGAGGCTTTTTTGATCGCCTGCCGCAGCCGTACGGCGTAGCGACTGCTGCCGACGATCCCCCGCCTCACCCGTGCCACCAAGTAAGGCCGCAGCGCGGTTTGGCGCTCTTGCTCAAAGGCAAGCTGAGCGGTGACATCGCTTAGTTCATCTGCCAGCTGCTGCGACACGCTGCGCGCGAGGGCTGGATAGCGCTCAGCCAACTCTAGCAGGCGATCGCGCGGCACCGTCCACACTTCACTGTCGAAGAGGGTGATGGCAGTGCGCTCTGCGGCCCGATCGAGCAACACATCTTTGAAGTAGAGCAATGATCCCGGCAGCAGGCTCAGCACATCGGCAGCACTATTGGGGCGGGTGCGATAGCTCTCAATGCGGCCTGATTTGAGAATGTAAAAGGCGGGTGGAGGGGTGTCTTCTAGGGCTAGGCGGCGGTTTTTGGGCACTGTTTCAATCTGGATTTCGGCGGCGATCGCCGCCAGACTATCCGCTGCTTGGTCTCCCAGCATCTCGCCTAGCTCGGTATGCTGCTGCAACCATGCGACCCGATCCGCGTTGTCCATGCTCGTTCTCCTGCGATGCCCATCCTATGCCTCAAGGGTATCAGTGGTGCTGGGGCAACGGGTGCTAGAACCTAAGTTCTTACAAAACGTGAACTTTGGGATGTAGCAGAGCGGCAGTAAGGGAGAAAAATTCGAGATAACCTTTACATGCTGTGATGTTAAGCGCACGAGATGCCGAATCGGGGCGATCGCCCCAAGCCAGATGACACAGGGGCGATCGCCCCTTTCTGAGATTGAGTCAATGATTCTTTACTGAACTGATGTGTTATTTCATTGACGAACAGCGCTCCAGAGAGTTAAACCAGGTATGTTTCGATGAGTGCTTGAACTACAAGTGACCTAGGCGATCTGTTTGGGTCGCTTTTTTTATGTGAGCAAATAAGTTCACTACTCTATCTCTACTAACGACTAGACTGATACTATCTAGGGATCGGATACTGCGATTTTTTGGGACTGAATCACGATGACCGCAACAGAGTCTGTTCCCTTAGAAGTTATTCAGCAGGTTGCAGAGTACTTTGGCGTGCTAAGCGAACCCACCCGTCTGCGATTGCTTAACGTGCTGCGCGATGGAGAAAAGTGCGTCCAAGACTTGGTAGAAGCCACCTCAACCAGTCAGGCGAATGTGTCGAAGCATCTCAAGGTCATGCTGCAAGCCGGGATTCTTCAACGCCGCACAGAGGGCACCTCGGCCTATTACCGAGTGGCCGATGAGCTGATTTTTGAATTGTGCAATTTGGTGTGCGATCGCTTGGCCACCCGCATTGAGCAACAAGCTCAACATTTTCGTGCGTTTAGCCTGGCAAACAATTTGGCGAATAAGCCCTAGCGTCACTTAAGCCCGCCTAAGCTGCCACAAAAAGCCCTGCTCTAGCACGAGCTGAAGGCGGTAGCCGGGCTGTTGGTCGATGGCTTGAACGAGATCTCGATCAGGGTTGACGACAAAGATCTGATAGGTGTCGAAGGGAAGGGTCTCTAACGGCAGACGATCTTGGTAGAGATAGGCAGCGGTTTCAGACGGCAGGGTATGGCTGAGGGCCATTAGCCGGATGGGGTTGTTGCTCACTACCAGCGGTGTTTCCGCTTGCTGAATCAGTGCCGCCACATCGGGTTGATAGTAGCTGCTGTATTTAAGCCACCAAGTCGAAGCATGCGCACTCACGATGCATGACCCAATGCCCAACGTGGTCAGAGTTATGAGCGCAGTGCGCCAGAGCGATCGCCCACTGCCCCCGCCCGACTCTAGCTTCTGGGAAAAGAGCCGGGCGATCGCCAACTGCACCCCGAGCAGACACGGAATTAAAAACCGGCCGATCGTAGAGCGTTGCCCGCCTAGGATTAAATCTGGGAGCAGCAGCAATAGCCCCGTCACGGCCATTAGCGTCAGCACAAACCACCACGCGGCCCGGTTTGTGGGGGTGGTCTGGCGCTGCCGCCACAGATGCCAAAGGGCATAGGCTGAGAGCAGCGCAATAGCCCCACAGATCCACAGCGCCCAGCTAGCGAGCCCCAGCCGTAGGTCGCCATCCCCCAGCACGTCGAACAGTTGACGGCGATCGCTCACCTGCGCGTCAAAAAACGGCATGGCCAGATTGATCAGCCAGCGCTGCATCAGCACCTCGGCGGGGATGCGCCGCGCCGTAAACCCGGCAGACCGCAAAAAACCCGGACTGGTCACCAGCCACGGCAAAAAGGCCGCCACGCCCGCCGCGACCGCCCAGCCGTAGCGCCGCACCGGTTTGCAGACAGTGCCCCACCGCCAGCGATGGGCGATCGCCAG
>JBGTOF010000048.1:0-8850 GCA_041742695.1 Elainellales cyanobacterium
TGCCATCGTCCACATTGGTCAGCAAATCGGTTGGGTCATCAATCATCAGCGAGGCTTTGCCATACTCGCCGCGCTCGGCCCGCTCAACACCGCCGCCCAACTGCTGCACCATCAGCTGCATGCCATAACACACGCCCAAAATGGGAATACCTAGATTCCAAATTTCAGCATCGCAGTGGGGCGCACCCTCGTCATAGACCGAGCTGGGGCCACCCGAGAGGATGATGCCTTTGGGATTAAGACTCCGCAACTGCTCAATTGGCGTTCGGTAAGAAATGACCTCAGAATAAACCTGTGTCTCGCGGATGCGTCGGGCAATCAATTCTGAGTATTGAGAGCCGAAGTCAAGGATGACAATCATCTGCTGAGTGAGCGGCCCAGTGGCTGCAGGGGCAGCGTTGCTTTGAGGTGTATGGTCGAGTTGAACAGTCACGGCATTGCTAACCTGAGTATAGGGAAACGTAAAGAGACTAAAGTTAAGCCAAAATGGGCTCAGGCGCGAGCCTAACTACATAAAAAGAAAGTACAGTAAATTTTCTAAAACGGTTGCCTTTAAACACGGTGCTTTGAGCTTATCTTGTGAGCGACAGTAAAGAAAGTAAGCCAATCGCCGAACACACCGTAGAAGCCGCTTAGTTTTTGGCCTATTTTTTATTGATCAGGGGTGCCTCAATGGGTTTGAGAACTTGCGCTCGGGCCAAGATGCTCTCTGGATGCATCATCAATGCGTTAGCTGGCGAACATTCTGATAGATGACTATCAGGTATCTATGAGACAGAGGTGCAGCTCATACAGGCGAAAAAAAGGGGGCTTAATGCGTGATGTTGTGCGTTTGTCCTGCACGCTAAACCTGATTGATTCAACATTGAAGCTGAACTTTAAGCCGATCTGCACACCCTACAAAATCATGACCTGAGTGCCACCATCGTGCGTAGAAGTGACGGCATACATTTAAGTAATTTGATTATACGTGGGGCGATCGCCCGAACCTAAATCAGAGGCGTAACGCCAAGGATGCAAAGCATTGAGTTAGTTTAACAAACTTAATGCACGGGTGGAGCGTTCAGCCTCGAGGTCTTGCAGAGAACCGTCCCTCGCTCCCAAGGCCTAGGCCTGTAGCAGCTGCCCCCTACTTTATTCAAAAAGATACTAAAAAAGCTCTCTGCTGACGGGCAAGAGAGCTTTTGGAGAATTGTGCTAACTTAGAGGGCGCACCGCAGCCGCACAGTGGCACCGTTAAGCACTAGGCTTGTCGGGAGTAATACTCCACCACAAGCAGTTCATTCACCTGCAGCGCAACCCACTCGCGCTCAATCACGCCATTAACGCGACCCACCATCTTGGCTTTATCAAACTCTAGATGGCTCGGAACGTTTGCCAAGCCCGGGAAGCGGATGTTTTCTTCTACCAGGTTGCGAGAGCGCTCGGTGTTGCGCACGCCAATTTCTTCACCCGGTCTGCACTGATAACTGGCGATATCAACCCGTTTACCGTTTACGGTAATGTGCCCATGGTTGACCAACTGGCGAGCCGCAGGAATCGTAGGCGCCATGCCCATGCGAAACACGGTATTATCCAACCGCATTTCAAGCTGCTGCAGCAAAATTTGGCCGGTAGAGCCAGAGATCTTGCGGGCTTTGCGGACGTAGTTGAGCATTTGCCGCTCAGACACGCCGTAGTTGAACTTCAGCTTTTGCTTTTCTTCTAATCGAATTGCATACTCAGACCGCTTTCTGCGGGCAGCGCCATGCTGCCCAGGGGGGTTTGCCCGCTTGCCAGACTCGCGCTTAACTTTGCGAGTGAGGCCAGGTAGTTCTCCCAGCCGCCGGACTATGCGAAGGCGAGAGCCTCGATATCGCGCCATTTAGCTCATTCTCCAAAATGAATCCACAAACAACCTATCATAACAGACTCTTGGCTAGCATAGAAGACCTCGTTCAATCAACTGCTCCACGAATTCAGCTTTTCTAATGGCTGCAGCCGGTTTAATACCAAAGACTGAATTTCGTCATATTCCTTTCGCTAGCCCGCTTCAAATTTGTGAGACATGAGCTAATATACAAAACTGATAGGCCGGTCAGTGTTACATCACCTAGCTTTGTCTTGCTGGCTCTCTCCCCAATAGAACCACGACAGAGCTTTAATGTCAGGCTCTAGGCCAGAGTATTTAGCATTTAAATTAGGATTTCAAAATTTGGTTATGACTCAGTATGGTGTTGCTCCTTCGGCAGCCGCGCATCCGATGGTGAAATTTCAGCGTCAGGTGCGATCGCTCGTCGATTCTAATGTGCTTAAGCCAACCGATGCCCTGTGGAAAGTTGCCCTGCTCTATGGCGACGATTGGGCGCATTGGAAGCGGGAACTAGAAGACTTTGAGTTCACGATGCAAGACCCTGTGAGTGAGCTGCTCGCGGTGGAATCTTGGGACGAAGAAGATGCGGCTGTGATGTCATAGCGACTGCTCAGCGGAACCTTAGCATGATGATTCCTCAATTTGTGTTGGCTTCCGCTTCTCCGGCACGGCAACGGTTGCTTGAGCAAGCGGGACTGCAGCCTGTGGTATGCCCAAGTCAGTTTGATGAGTCGCAGATTGTTTGCGCTGACCCAGCTGAGCTTGTGAGCCGACTGGCGGAGGGAAAAGCACAGATGGTCGCCTCTCAGTTTCCCCAGGCGCTGGTGTTGGGGTGCGATTCGGTGCTGGCGATCGCCGGAGAGATTCACGGTAAGCCCGCTAATCCCCAAGAGGCGATCGCCCGATGGCAGCAGATGCGCGGTGGGGTGGGGCAGCTCTATACCGGGCACGCGTTGATTGACACGGCTCAGCAGCGCACCTTAGTACGTAGCCGGATGACAGAGGTGCAATTTGCGGATGTGAGCGATCGCCAAATTGAAGCCTATGTGGCCAGCGGTGAGCCGCTCAACTGTGCAGGCTGCTTTGCTCTAGAGGGTCGGGGCGGCGCATTGATTGAGCAAATTATCGGCTGCTATAGCAATGTGATTGGGTTGAGCCTGCCCCTGTTGCGCACCATGCTCAGCGACTTGGGCTATGACCTGGCAGAGTTTTGGGATGCCGAGTCATAGCGCTAACATCTAAGCGCTGTCTGGGTGCGATCGACTCCACCGGTATTAAGGTTTCCTAAAACCGCTAGAGGATCTGGCGAGGGACAGCCGTGCGCACATCCCCTGTGTTGGGCGTACCCTGAGGCTCAATCAGCAATAGATGAACCTCCTCTTCCGCCACGGGACAATGCTCAACCCCGCGGGGCACCACAAACAGCTCACCCGCCTCTAGATGCACATCGTCGCGATCGCGCAGTTGAATCGTTAATTTCCCCTTGAGCACCAAGAAAAAATCATCGGTGTCATCATGTTTGTGCCACACAAACTCGTCTTTGACCTTCACCACCATAATGTCGTAGTGGTTTAGCTGCGCCACAGTTCTCGGTGACCAATACTCCGAAAACTGAGCCAACTTTTCAGCGAGATTAATTTTGCCCATGGAATGCCCTATGCCATGGGATTTATTGTACCTAACGTCAGATTGACGCTTTGAGCATTGACGCTTTAAGCACAGTGACGGTGACCTACACAGTGGCTCGAAGGAACTAAACCTCAGAGGCAAAGCTACCGTGAAGCCCATAGGGCACATGATGCTGAAGCTTGAGGCGGGCCTCCAGTGCCATGGTTGCCGCGTTTAAGATCACCAGTTCTGAGCGCTCAGTGTGCGCGTTGAACACAAGCGTCAACAGCCAGCCATCATCTTCTGAATCTGGCTCAGCCGTGGGACGGGGCACAAAAACCGGCTCACTCACATAGCCCCAGGGTGCAGCGCTCCAGAGCTGGCGATCGCCCGTCTGCACATTGGCCTTGAGAATTGCTTGGTGGGGTGCGTTGCCGCTGGGCTGATCAGCCGCCGCCGCATAGATGAGGGAATAGGGTCGCCCTACCCGATTGGGATGCACCACAGGGAATTCGCAGCAGCGTAGTTCTAGGGGCGATCGCTCCACAGCCTGGGTGTTGAGGTCAACCTGCACTCGCCAGAGTTGGCCCGGTGCCAGCGACTCAAACACCACCTGGCGAAAATCTTGTTCCGACTCGATAGCAGACAGCGCATCGTAGGCAATCGAGTCAATCACTAGCGTCTCGCCTTGCTCATAGGCATTGGCATGGTGGAACACAAACCCTGACTCAGCCGGAATCACCTGCATCGTGCCTGCGGGGTCACGGGGAATAATGACCACCTGAGTCGGCTGGTCATGGCGGAAGGTAATGCACTCCCCTGCACCCCGCAGCCCCAAGGCAAACGGCACTGGGTTAAACTGCACCGGGTTCTGAAAAAAGATGCAGTAGTGCGGCGTGATCGCAAAGTCATGGATGAAGGCAAAGCCCGGAACTGAGTGGCTGTGCTGCTGCACCAGCGTCCCGGCCACGTCAAATTCATACAGGATAATGGTGGTAGAAAGTCCGGGTTTGATGGCAAAGTTCACCAAGCGCGGCTCTCCGTTGCAGTCGGGGTCTATCCAGGGATGTGCGGCAAAGGCGTCGCCTGGTTGCAACACCCCACCTAGATAATCCAAGCCCATAGTTTCTAGGGTATTGGGATCAAGGCGGTGGGGTTCCGCCGCTTCCCACAGGGCTAGCAGCTTGCCGCCCCAATAGATCACGTTGGTATTGGCGATATTTTTAAGGCGAAAATCAAAGGCGTTAGCCAGCCAGCCCCCTGGCTTTTGCGTGCCAAACACGCCGCGATAGAGCAGCGTCTGAGCCTGTTGCTCTGCGACATAGCCCTCAGTTCGCACAAACCGATTCCGAAACCGCGCGTGTCCCTCTTTGAAGGAAACGGCGCACACCATGCCATCGCCATCAAAGGGATGCTGGATGCGATCGCCCCCCACATCCAACAGGCCAGGCCCATTGCGAAACAGCGTGCCCTGAAGGTCAGGCGGAATCTGCCCCTCGATATCTGTAATGGCGTAGTCGGACTCGTCATACAGAGATTCGTAGCCCTTGCGCCAGTCTTCAACCGTATAGGACTGGGCAGTCGGTGACTGTTGAGTTTGCATGAGGTAAAGAGTGAGGAGTAAAGAGTGTGGTTTGAGTTAAGACTCAGCCGGGGGAACCGTGACCAGAGATGCGTCAGGGCGCTCAACTAGAGGCAGGCTAGGGTTGAGGGCGGCATTGCCATCAGCAGATTGGGCCGCCTCTGGCGTCGCATCGGCGTCAAACTGTTCGGGAATGTCATTGCGACCGGGGAGCCAGCCCAACAGCGGCAGCGGCAGCAGCGTGGTGAGGTTAGTGATCAGCACCAGCAGCCACAGATTCGTAAAGTCGGATTCGGTGACATGAAGCAGGTGCATCAGCCCAGCCCCCAGTTCATAGGACAGCAGCGAAGCAAAATTAGTGACTGACATTAATAGTGCAAACAACGTAGCCTCAACCCCTGGGGGGCACAGCCGCGCCGCCAGCACCAGCACGGGCATGTAGGCGATTTGTCCCAGCACTGTTAGCACCAAGCTGTCGCCTAGGCTAAACCAGTGATCGTCGATGCCAATGGCGCGGTTGGCGTGGGTAACCAGCAACAGCATAGTCATGCCCAGCACCGCAGAGGCCACCGTCGTCCAGCCAAAGATGACGCGAAATGAGACGCTGCGAAAAAACCGCTGGAACATCCAGATGCCGACCAGTGATGCAATGCTAGTCACGAGGCGCACCCGCCCTAAGAACTCAGGCTGAAACCCCAGATCGTTAGTGGTGAAAAAGAAAAAGGCGGCGTCGGCAGTCGGAGTAGCCTGCCAGAGAAAGAGAAAGACCGTCGGCATCCAAATCGCTTTTTGAGCGATCGCCCCCTTAAGCTGCCCCATCTGCTGCCGCAGAGCCTGCCAATCTGTCGCTTGCGCTGCGTGGGGCTCACTGATCAGGCCCGCTACAAGCGACACAATCAGCGGAAACGTAGCCGTGATCAGAAACACCGTGTGGGTGCTCACATGCTCCAACAAAAAACCGCTGAAGTAGGCCGTCGTTAGACCCCCAAGCGCTGATGCACCCCAGCAAATGGATTGCAGCGATCCCGATGCGTCTGTGGTTTCGAGTCGCGCGCGCTCAACCACCAGGGAATCAACAATCACATCACTCACGGCGATCGCCAATGAACTCAGGGCGATCGCCGCTGTCGCTGCCCAGGCACTGTGAACCACCGTCGCCAGCAGCACCCAGGCCGCCGCACCCGCCAATCCCGATAGCACTAAGTAGGGTCGCCGCCGATAGCCAAAGATGGGAAACCCGTCTGAAATAAAGCCAAACAGCGGCTTAATCATCCAAGGAATGGCAACAATGCCCATCAGCGCGGACACTTGGGCTGGCGTCAGCCCAAGCTCATCCTTCAGAAAAAAGCTCACTGCGAGCCGTGCCAAGCCCAGAATTCCCTGGACAAAATAGACCAGCAGAATCGCCATCAGCTCTGGCGTGGGCTCATTGCCAAAGAGGAGTTTTTTCATCAACCCGGCTACGGGATTTGCGTCGCTGGAAGAGGATACTGTCATGTAAAACGGTGTCGTGGATGTCCTATGGTCAATCTTGCTAGGTCAATCTCGTTAAGGATTATTAAGAAATATCAACTAGTCTTTATGATAGCTCTCTCACCTTAGCGTGCTATCAGGCGCTGCTGAAATCTTGCTGTGGGAGACGCTGATGCTGGCGATCGCCCGAACCTTACCCATCTGCAACTTGTCAGATTAGCAGCTACAGTGCAGGTCGTTTGTCGCTTTTAACGTAGCCTCAGTCAATCCTAAGGCAGCGCTAACGCAGCCCAAAACAGCCAGGAAGCGGCACATCTCGCAGGAATCTCTGCAATCCCCTTGTTATAGTTGGGACAGCAAAATGGGGCTTTGCTGTCCTGTCACATTAATCCCACGTTAACAACTGTTAACGCCATCGCGTTATGACTGTTCCGATAGTTTCATGGCTGCCGCTGCGGCAATCCGGGGCGATCGCCGCCCTCGTGGCAACTAGCCTTGCGCTCACCGCCTGTGAGCAAACCACAAGCGACCAATACCAGGCATCGGCCCGCACCACCTATACCTGGCAAGTCGAGTATCAATCGAGCCGGGGCGGTGCCCAAGAGCGCGGCCCTCGGGTAGAATCATTCGCAACCACCTCGCTGGAAAACCGCAACGGACAAGAGCCTAACGATGCCGTCACTGGGCCAGATGACCAGGGCTTGTGGTGGACAGAACTGCCGCCTCGCCCCACCGTAGACGAGATGGAAGCCCGCCAAGAGCCCCAAGATAGGATTGGCTCACCGCGTCTGCAAAAGAGTGTGGACTATTTCATTACCTTTCGGCTGCCGGGTGAAGACAACCGCACTTTGCCCACCCGCTATGATGTGTATCGCCAAGTGGTGCGCGCCTATGAGCAGCGAGTGCCGCTGGTGTTTACCCTTGATCCGACTGGGTCAACGGTGACAAAGGCTGCGCCGGGTCAGGTATAGCCTCTGTGATAACGAAAGATGACGGAAACGGCGTTGGATCTGAACGTGCTTCAGCC
The DNA here is from genome assembly GCA_041742695.1 of Elainellales cyanobacterium. GTDB lineage: Bacteria > Cyanobacteriota > Cyanobacteriia > Elainellales > Elainellaceae > Kaiparowitsia. The sequence continues at coordinate 7,543 of JBGTOF010000048.1, forward strand.
GCTATCTCGGGTGCTGGCGGCGATGGAGCTGAGTGGGGCGAGCCTCTTTGAAACGGCAACGCCGAACGCCCCGGCAGTCATTCCTGATTCAACCCCTCTCGATTGGTATCAGGGACGCTGCCCTACCACGGGCAAATGGGTGCGACTGCCGAGAACCTCGCTGGTTGAGGCGATCGCCCGTCACGTCCTATCGGACATCCAGCATTCAACTCAGACGGTTGCGCTAAGCAACGGCAAAATGATTGGGATCTTGCTGGTGGAAGATGCGGCGGGCGATCGCTCCATCCTCAAAGCATTTTCAGGACTGTGGCATGGGCAGGAAACCGTAGATGGATGGGTGCCCCCCATCCCCGGGCGCGATCGCACCGCGGTAGAAGAAGCCCGAATCTTGACGCTGTTGGACAGTATTAAATGCGAGCTGTTAACGCTACAGACAATTCCAGAGCGACAGCTGCTAAAACAGAAATCTGATCAATTTGCGACCCAAATTCAAGCCTTGCGGGCCCAGCACACGCAGCAAAAACAGCAGCGCCAGCAGCAGCGCCAGCAGATTCTCGCCACTCAAACCAGGTCTGCCCTCACAGCCGCCCTCGATACCCTCACGCGCCAGAGTCAGCACGAGGGCATCGCCCATCGCACCCTTAAACGCGAGCGTGACGCCGTACTGCATCCGCTGCGCGCCATCGTTGCCGCTGCCGACGAGCGGATGCTGGCCCTCAAGCGCCGCCGCCGCGAGCTATCGCGACACTTGCAGACGCAGATGCACGCCCACTATCGCCTGACCAACTTTGCTGGGGAGTCTCGCACGCTCGAACAGCTGGTGCAGGGGGGACTGCCGACTGGCACCGGAGACTGCTGCGCCCCCAAGCTGCTCCATTACGCCGCCACCCACGGGCTAACGCCGCTGGCCTTGGCCGAAATCTGGTGGGGCGCACCCAGTGGCGACAAGCAGCCAGGGGCGTTCTATCCCGCCTGTGCCGAACGCTGCCAGCCGTTAATCGGGTTTTTGTTGTCCGGGTTGCAGCCTGCGCCAAGCCCAATCACGTTCCCTAAGCCTGAGGCTGAGCAACCCTTGCCCCTTCTCTATCAAGACGACTGGCTGATCGCGGTGGACAAACCTGCCGGGCTGCTGTCTGTGCCGGGGCGCACGAGCGATCGCCACGATAGCGTGCTGAGTCGGCTGCAGCTGCAAGTATCAGAGGGCGATCGCCTGATTCCGGTTCATCGGCTTGATCAAGACACCTCGGGGGTGCTGCTGCTGGCCCGCGATGCTACCACCCACCGCCACCTCAGTCAGCAATTTCAGCA
>JBGTOF010000065.1:0-10404 GCA_041742695.1 Elainellales cyanobacterium
GGAGCGTAGGGGCGATCGCTCATAAATCTAGGGCAGATTAAGGCAGTGCATTTTGAGCCTGAAATACTACACTTGTAATACGACGGCTCGTCTTGAATGCTTTGGCATTGCCACATCGGCTTGCTACTCTGGGGTGCTAACCCAACTGAAGAGACTGCCGAGCCGCCCCGCTGTATCCCTGAAGCCCCTAGCAACCGTCAGGTAAGAGCTAGCCTGCTGACTCTGGGGCACACAAAGCAGCGAGCCCCTGTTGAACCGACTGGCTTAAACCGTTTCCCTTGAACCGTTTTGGAGGATGAGAGCATGCCTACGATACACCGAACCTCAACAACTGAGATGGACGTGACCAGCATCCGTTTGGAGCGAGAACTAAAAGAACATCTAAAGGAGTTGGCGGGCACTCAGGGGTATCAGGCGCTGATTCGCGATATTTTATGGAACTATGTGCAGCAAAAAGCGGGAACTGCGTCCTCTAGGCTATCCCGTGATGATATTCGAGCTAGCTTTGAGGCGATCGCCCAACAGCCTGAGACCTGTGCCCTCACAGGGCAGCAAATCCAGTCCCAAGCCCCCATGTGGTTAGGGTTGACTTACCAAGGCGACCTAGTGCCCCTCAGCCACAATAGCCTGGCAAATTAAGGCCGCAGGGGATAATTGACAAGCGGAGATACCGCCTTCAACGAGTAGGTCCTCTCAATTCGCTAGACGGAATGGCGATTCTAGAGATTCCATCGTCTAGTTTTGAATTGGTAAATCCGTAGAGTTGAGAGACCGCTTCCGAGTGTATTGATATGGCTCACCGACCACGAAAACAGTTTGCTCAGCACTGGCTGACCAGTGAAGCCGCGCTGCAGCAAATTGTGCAGGCTGCTGCATTATCAGGGGGAAGGGCCTCAGCGCGGCCCAATGCAGGGGTAGGGCCGGGAGATGCCCTCACTGCTCCGCTTACTCCGGATGAATCGTCAACGGGCGATCGCGTTTTGGAGATTGGCCCCGGCAGGGGTGCTCTGACTCGGAGGCTGCTGCCTTTAGCAGCAGCGGTCGTGGCGGTAGAGATTGACCGCGATTTATGCCAGCTGCTGCGCCAAACCTTTGCCACGGCAGACAATTTTTTGCTATTGGAAGCCGATATTCTACAGCTAGACCTAGCGGCGACTCTGGGTGACCATCCCACGTTCGCCCAGCCCAATAAGGTGGTTGCTAATATCCCCTACAACATCACTGGCGAGATCTTAATGCGCCTGCTGGGCACAATCGCTCAGCCCAATGCTCACCCATTCGATAGCATTGTGCTGCTGGTGCAAAAGGAGGTCGCGCAACGGCTGTGTGCCAAACCGGGTAATAAGGATTTTGGAGGGTTGACGGTGCGGGTGCAATATTTGGCAGCGTGTGAGTGGGTCTGTGCGGTGCCTGCCAAAGCCTTTAAGCCTGCGCCTAAGGTAGATTCAGCGGTGGTACGGCTGACGCCTCGCCTGTTTGAGCCCCAGGCGATCGCTCCTCCCTTTCTCGATCGGCTGGTGCGTCTAGGGTTTGCAACCCGCCGCAAAATGCTGCGGAATAATCTGCAGTCAGTAGTGTCGCGCGATCGCCTAGAAGAGATTTTGCATACCCTCGCTATCAAACCCACGGTCAGAGCCGAGGAGATCAGCGTGGCTGACTGGGTAGCACTGAGCAATACGCTGTGGCAAGAGCCTAGCCCTGACGCCGTTAACGCAGCGGCGGCGAAGGAGGAGGACTGAGGCGGGCGATCGCCCCCAGCAAGTCCCTTGGGTTGCTCACCAGTGCATCTGGTTCCACATCTCGGAGCGCATGATGGGAATTAAACCCCCAGTCAACCGCCACCACCTTCATCCCCACCTTTTTGGCTGCTTCTACATCGCGGGTTTCATCGCCCACATACACCACCGAAGCCACCGATAGACCCTGGCGACGCAGCACCTGCGTCAGCACTCGCGCCTTGCCAAACAACATTACTTCGCCATGCAGCAGCTCAAACAACGTCTCCATCCCATGCCGCCGTAGAAAAATGCGGACGTTTGACTCTGTGTTTGACGTGACGATTCCCAACCGATAGCCCTGCTGATGGATCTGCTCGAGCACGGCCTTCACACCCGTAATCGGATCAAGGGAGTGAATTTCTTGATTCATCTCGCTTTTGAGCCGCCGCAGCAAAAACGGCAGCTTGTAAACGGGAATCTGCAAGTGCTTGATAATTTCGCGCGAGTTAAGGTTCTGAAGTTGCTTAATTTGAGCGGGGCTGGCAGGTTCATAGCCAAACTCCTTCGCGAGTCGATTCGTGATGTGGAGAATGACATCAAACGAGTCGGCAATGGTGCCATCAAAATCAAACAAGATCAAGTTCACAGGCAGATGTCAGAAAGCAGTTCTAAGTTCTATTACACAAGCGCTCACACAGTTGGGTCGATTGTGGACTGAGCCACGCATGCGCTCAACTGAGTACAAAGCGGTTCCTCTGTGCATGAGCTAGGGAAGGGGGATGCACCCCGTTTGACTTCTACCAGACGAGTCAAGGCTTTAGTCTCTACCATCTGGTTAGTGAACCAGGCTCTAAAATTAGATAGGAGCCTTCGTGGGATGGCCACACCCTGTTCTCCTGAATGTTTATGCAGGAGTTCATGGATCCTAATCAAGCTCTGGTATTGTCATCCTAGTCGGTGTGGGGACAATTCGGATATCTCTCCCTTTGAGACGGATGGATTGGGAGCCGGAATTCGCTACGCTAGAACTAAATCAAACAGGGTTTGAACCCCGAATTTTGAGCGATCGCCCTTTTCCCTAGACGATCGCTCTCGACTTACAACGAGGCAACGCAATGAACGGCAGCATTCAGGTTGGAAAACTTTTTGGCATCCCAGTTTTTATTAACCCCTCCTGGTTTCTAGTGTTGGGGTTGATTACATGGAACGACGCCTCCTGGTTGGCCTATCAGTTTCCCCAATTGGGGCTAGCGGCTTGGGTGCTGGGGCTCACGACGGCGCTGCTGCTGTTTGCCTCGGTGGTGGCTCATGAGCTGGGACATAGCCTAGTCGCTATGCGTCAGGGCATTGAGGTTAATTCCATTACGCTATTTATCTTTGGCGGGTTGGCTAGCCTGGGTGAAGAGTCAAAAACACCAGGTGAATCGTTTCGGGTGGCGATCGCCGGGCCGCTGGTTAGCCTTACCCTGTTTGGCTGGCTCAATGCAGTGGGTACCTTCACGAGCATTTCGGGGCCACTGGCCGCGATGGTAGCGCTGCTGGCCTATGTAAATTTGGCTCTAGGGTTGTTTAATTTGATCCCTGGCCTGCCCCTAGATGGTGGCAATATCCTCAAGGCCGCGGTATGGAAGATCACCGGCAAACCCTACAAGGGCATTGCTTTTGCCAGCCGCGTCGGCCAAGTCTTTGGTTGGATTGCCATCGGGCTAGGATTGGCGTCACTCTTGGGGCTATCTAACATTGGTAGCGTGTGGACGCTGCTAGTGGGCTGGTTCCTTCTGCAAAATGCAGGCCAGTCGTCTCAAGCTGCCAATGTGCAGCGCCTGCTCAGCGGCCTCACCGCAGCAGATGCGATCATTCCCAATAGTCCGCTTGTATCGGCAGCCAGTTCTCTGCGAGAGTTTGCCAACACCAAAATTATTGGCAATGCGATGGATTGGAAAAAGTACTTAGTGACGGATGAAACGGGCAAGCTGACAGGCGAGATTATGGTAGATGACATGAAAAAGGTCTCCACAACTGACTGGTGGGATGTATCGGTGCAGTCGCTGGTGCGATCGCCCGAAGTGAAAACCGTGACTGCCACGACCTCGCTACTTGACGTGATCAACCTGCTGGATGAGCAACACCCTGAACTTGCGGTCGTCAAGGACGACGGTGAACTGTTGGGATTGCTGGAGAAAACCTCCATTCTCAACCTGCTCCAGCAAAAAGTGGTGGCTACTTAATTTCTCGCTGCTTCGCCTTACGGGTCTATCGATCCGACATACTTAGCTCTAACTAATTAAAAGAGCGCGCCGCAATGCGGCGCGCTCTTTTAATTATGAAGACGACAAGTGGCACCCCAGCTACAGGCTTCTGCAAAGAATTTGTACACCGGAGGTGATTGACCGGATTTTTGCGATCGCAGCTTGTATCTCTGCAATAGGTAATTCACCTGGCAGCTATGCCATTGACCTAACGGCTTGCAGCCAAAGCATCGGAGCGATCGCCCTAATACGTCTGTATCGCTAAAGGGTGCGATCGCCCAGTATAAAGCCGTTGCAGCCGCTGCATCTGGGGACAACATCCGTCGCGTTAAATAGATAAGGCTGAGCTATGAACTATCGTCAACGTCCAATTAAACGGCTAGCCTATGGCTTGCTGAGTCTGATCACCTGTGGGCTGCTGCTGCTAGGGCAGATGGCAGGTGCCGATCGAAGCCTAGCTCAGGCGGGCTATCCTCCGTATTTTGGGGAGGCGTCTCGCGAAACCCTAGACAACATCCGACGGGTAATTGAGGCCAGCACTCAGGCCCAAGCAGCAATTGGGATCGGCAGCGGCGTTATCAGCAGCACCACAGCCATGGATGCAGCAGAAGCAGGCGCAGCTGTCGCCATCTGCATCACCTCGCCGAGCGATTGCTTTGATCCTGCCTTGCAGGCGCGGGCGATTGACGGCATCAACGACATCATTAAAGGCCGAGTCGGGCATCACATTGACTCGCGTTTGATTGATGGCGATCCAATTTTTGGGGGTTCACCCCTTAATCCAGAGGAGCAAGCTTTTTGGGAAAATATGCGCGCAGCGCTAGAGAACCCCGCAGACTTTATGGCAGGGCTGCCTAGCAGCAGTGCCGCCAGCTATGGCGATCCACACATCATTTCCTTTGATGGGTTGCGCTACAGCTTCCAAACCGTCGGGGAATTTGTGCTGATGCGGTCAGCCGATCATCTGTTTGACGTGCAAGCGCGACAGTCTCGGGTGCCTGGTCGCGATCTGTCGCTGAATACGGCAGTCGCGCTAAATGTGGCGGGCGATCGCGTCGGTTTCTATGTGCAGAATTTCCCGGATGCGGATACCAGCACGCCGCTGCGCATCAACGGCAGAGCTGTCACCCTGCGCGACAATACCCTGACCCTACCTCGCGGCGGTACCATCACCCGCGTCGGCACGACTCACTACACAGTTACCGGACCAGGAAAAGAAGAAGCGGTGATTCGCCTAGCGACTGGGCGCAACTTTCCCTTTATCAATGTGGTAGTCAACGCGGCTCAAACCACGCCCAGCTTGCCTCTCTACACCGGGATTTTTGGCAACTCTAACACTCGGGGAGAAGATGATATGCAAACCCGCGGTGGTCGGGTGATTGAACCCCACTCGACCTATGGCAACGTGAGCAATCTGCTCTCTAGTGTGCTGCCCCGGTCGATTCCTTTGAGAGATGCTGAGACGCTATATTTTGAGCAACTGTCTCGCGAATTTGCCGATAGCTGGCGCGTCAGCCCGGATGAGTCACTATTCGACTATGCGCCGGGTCAGACTACTGCATCCTTCAGTGACCGGGGTTTCCCCAATTCGTTTTTGACGCTGCGATCGCTCACTCCCGCTCAAGTACGGGACGCTGAGCGCACCTGTCAGGCCGAAGCCGTAGACCCCATGTTTTTGGAGGGCTGCATTTTTGATGTGGGGCTGACGCAAGACAACAGCTTCGCCAGCGCAGCAGGCAACCTAGTGCTGAATCGAGTTACAGATCGCCTTCTAGATGAAGTGCAGGATCGGATTCCGGTTCCCATCCCACGTCCTCGTCGTCCTGGTATTCGCCTGCCGTTCTAGCACTGCAGCCCGTTAAGCAGCCGATTGGTCTATGTTTTTGTAAACTGTTGCTATGCCAACGTGAGTTCAATGGCGTTGTTTCAGCCCTGTAGCCCGAGGCTGAAACAACGCTAAGCTGTGCTCCGCGTCTTCGGCAGCATGAGTTTGAGTCTTGGCCGACCTAACTCTGTGCCAGAGTTCCACAAGAAGGTATACGCCTCCCAACCGTACAAAACCCCCTTAATACAAAGCAGCAGCCCGAAACGAGCTGCTGCAGGCATGAGGAGTGACTTCTTTAGATTAAGGCGATCGCCCAGCCCAAACTACAGGGTTTCGTTTTTTGATACGACGATTGCAGAAGTCATGTGGGTTGACCTAGTCGCGGCTGGTGAATAGGTTTGTGAACATCATCAGAAAGCCACCAATGAGGATAGCGATCGCCAAACCGCCAATTACGGCATTCATCGGGTCGAGGGTTTCCATAGGGAATGCTCTAGTCTGTGGGCAAGGGAGTGGGCGATCGCCCCAAACGGCTGACTGATGCGTTGCAGCACGGCGGCAAGGCTAGATGGATGAGCGATCGCCCATCCATTTAAGCTAAGACAGGTGAGCGCCAACCCAGTCAGCACAAAGGTCGGCCCCGCCACGACACCAACCATAAACCAAGTGGCAACATGCCCCAGCATGACCAAGGCATAGAGGCTAGACACTCCCACCATCAGCCGAATCTGGGATGCCGAGCGATGCAGCCCAACCCAAATCAGGGTTTGCAACGTCGCTAGCAAATTTGCCGGAACCAGCAACGCGCAAATGCCAATGCAGTAAGCGCGGGAAAACTCGAACAGCGAAGCCGCGTTCACACCATTGAAACTATTGAAGAGATCGCTAGACAAATGAAGTAGAGTCATCTTAAATCAACCAGAGTGCAGGCAGAAACCCGCAGGTTTGGAGCCGTTTGTTTAGAGCCGTTTGTTTGGAGCCGCTAATCGAGGCCGTCGTTCAACATGGCGGATTCTTGTCCCCAATCCCTGGTTCTTGCAGAAACTAAGTTTAAGAACAGCAGCCTTGCTGTGGAGATGGCTAGAACGTGTCAGGGAACCTGCCCCACACCCGCTCTCTAGCTCAGTCTAGCCTCACCCCATAGTCTGCCCCGACTTTAGCCTAAATTGAGCAGCCTCACTTTCCACTGTAATAGAAAGCGATTTCTTTCTGCTTTAACCCAGCGAAGCCTGCCGCAATAAGCTGTTGGTTCAGCTCATCTTGAGGGATGTGCTTGGCCCCAATGCGAACAATGCGCGATCGCATGGTATTGCTAACGCCGCTGCGCTGACGCCCCGCCTCCAACGCCATGACCTGCTGATAAAGCGTCAGCTTTTCGGAGGGGATGGGGGTGCCGTCGAGGTCTAGCCCTTGGGCGATCGCCGCATCGACCTCATCTGCACCCTTCGCATCATCCATCCCTGTCGCCGAGTTGGCTCCTGAATTTGTCACCATTTTGTTACTCCCGCTACTATGAGCGTCATTGTATAGCACCGAGGTTGCGCCACTCTTACACTGCTGAGCAGGGGTAGCATCGGTTCGGCGCAGGCCCAAACCCGTGCGGCTCACGAGGCAGCCAGAGCGGTGTAGCGCTGTTTCAGCCCCGCACTGCCGGGCTGAAACAACCCTATCGAACTCACATTCGGGTTACATCCATCCAGGTTCTCTCTCACGTCTGACCTTATGGCGGTGCTCAACTCTCCCCCTTACCGCTGCCGCACTGGAATCGTCACCACAAATGTGGCGCCCTGCCCCGGTTGTGAGTGGCACTCCAACGTGCCGCCGTGGCGCTCGGTCACAACTTGGTAGCTGATAGATAATCCCATGCCGGTCCCTTTGCCTACTAATTTGGTCGTAAAGAACGGATCAAATAAACGCTGCTGCACTGCAGTGGGTATACCGGGGCCATTGTCTTGGAACTGAATCACAATATGACCATCGCCGGGAGATGAGGGGTTACTCTTAAATTCTGTCTGGATTTCGATACGGCTAGGATGGGTTTGAATATCTGCTGGCGATCGCTCTGCGTTGTGCTCCTCCAAGGCATCAAGCGCATTACTGAGAATATTCATAAATACCTGATTCAGCTCGCCGGGGTAGCATTCCACCTGCGGCAGTTCGCCGTAGTTTTGCACAATGTCTACCCCAAGCTGATTGGAACGCATCTTGATGCGGTTTTGCAAGATCATCAGCGTACTGTCAATGCCTTCATGCAAGTTCACCGTTTTGAATTCTGCTTCATCCATGCGAGAAAAGTTGCGCAGCGACGCCACAATTTGTTGAATGCGCTCGGCGCCGACTTGCATCGAGTTCAGCAACTTAGGCAGGTCGTCGATCAAAAAATCTAGGTCAATTTCCTGCATAAGGGTTTGAATGGCTGCATGGGGCTGAGGATGATGTTGCTGATACAGGGTAATCAGCGTCAGCAAATCCTGAGTGTAGTCTCGGGCGTAGTTGAGGTTGCCGTAGATAAAGTTAACGGGGTTATTGATCTCGTGTGCAACGCCCGCCACCAACTGCCCCAGCGACGACATCTTTTCGCTTTGGATGAGCTGGGTTTGGGTGCGCTGAAGCTGTTTCAGCGCAGCTTGCAGGTCGCTGGTTTGGGCGCGACTCTGTTCATATAGCTCGGCCTGATTGAGGGCGATCGCCAACTGATCTACCACCGACTGCACCAATTCCACCTCGTCATCTTCCCAAGGCCGTGGCACTTGAGTGCATACACAGCTCAGCAAACCAATTGCCCCCGACTGGGTACAAACGGGTAACGCCAACAGCGCCTCATATCCCAGCGATTGATAAAAGTTGCATGCCACCGTATCATCAACTGCCTGGGTATCGGCCAGACGGATCATGTGCTGCTGTTCTACCGCCGTTGTGATAGGGACTGCATGCTGGCTCAAGAAGCACAAGCCTAGAACGCTGCTGGTCTCATTCCCAACCGCTTCTTCCACCACTTCAAAATGAGGCTCCCTACCTTCTGTGTGATACCAGCTAAATAAGCATTGATCTAACTGGAGTGCGGCCCGAATCTCACGCACAGTTGTTTCTAAGATGCGGCCTACATCTAGCGATTGCCGAATTTGGCTGGTGAGCTTGTTGTGGAGCTGTTCGCGCTGGGCTTGCTGCTGCATCTGCTCAGCTGACTGTTGCAGCAGCAACTCGGCCCGCTTGCGCTCGGTCACATCTTCAATGGCGATCAGAATGCCACTCACCTCACCCTGAGCATCATGAAGGGGAATTTTGTTGGTCTCTAACCAGCGCATTTCACCCTCGACTGACACTTGAGTTTCGAGTATGTGATGCTGAGAACGGTTAGCCTCCATCACTTGGCGATCGTCTTCGCTATAGCGAGCCGCTAGGGCTGGGCCCCAGTACAGATCATGATCTGATTTGCCGATTAGCTCTTGGGGATGTTCAAAGCCAATGGCCTGCGCATGCTGGCGATTGCAGCCTAAATACACGGATTGTCTATCTTTCCACAAGATCCGCTGGGGCAACGTATCAATCACAAGTTGCAGCATTTCCTGCGACTGGCGCAGGGCTTCTTCTGCTTGGCGGCGCTCGGTGACATCTTCGTAGGCGCCAAAAATTCCAATCACTTGCCCTTGGGCATCTCGCAAGGGCAGTTTGCTAACTCGAATCCAACGTGGGGTTCCATCGGGCAGCACGACACAATCGTCCACATTTATTTGGGGTTGATTGTGCTGCAATACGTAACGATCTTGGGTGCGATAGACCTCGGCAAACTGACGCCAATGAAGGTCATCATCGCATTTGCCTACTAAGTCGGCGGCGTTGGCAAAGCCTGCATCTTCGGCAAAGTGGCGATTGCTACCGAGGTATCGATGCTGGCAATCTTTCCAGAACACGCGCTGAGGCAGAGTATCCAACACGAACTGCAAAATTTGTTGGGAGGTGCGCTCTCGATGCTCGAGTTGCTGATGTTGAGTAATGTCTTGGGCAATGCCGACGACCTGCTGCACGGCACCCGTTGAGGTGCGACTGAGAACTCGTTCGCGGCTGTGGAGCGATCGCCACCCTCCATCCGCATGCCGAATGCGATACCTGACTTCGTACACTTGACCCTCTTGGGCAGTGACAAGCCGCGCCCAGTGAGCCTGAACCAACGGCAGCTCGTCTGGATGAATCAGCGTTGCAATAAAGCCTGACCCTTGAGCCTGCAAATACTCAGGTTCGTAGCCCAGAACGGTGTAAAGTTCGCTGCTGCACCAGACATTGTGCTGCCCCAGACAATCAAAGACGTAGATGATATCAGGCGAGAGGGTGGCAATACCGTTGATCAGTTGCTGAGCATCCTGGAGCGATCGCTCTGCCTGCAGGCGCGCGGCTTCGCTCTGGCGGTACGCCGCTTCAAGTTCAGTTAAGCGATGCATCAGGGGCGATCGCTCATCAGCATCATGGTTAAACAGCATTGTCATGCAACAGATCACTTGGAACCCACACTACAGTTAAGATTCCCAGATGCCCTGAGAAAACAATGCAGGCTAGGGCTGAATTGACTAAGTTCAGTAGAACTTCGGACTGTTTATCGACGGTTCATGAACTGTCT
>JBGTOF010000091.1:0-17851 GCA_041742695.1 Elainellales cyanobacterium
GCCCTCCCTCCAACGGCAGAATCTGCGATATCCCCCACCACATCTGAGGACACCCCATCTAGAGCCCCGGCGAGCACGGACTGGACGGCGGCCTATATGTTAGGAGCGGGCGATCGCATTGCCATCGACATCTTTGGCGCACCCCAGTACAGCGGTGAAGCGCTAGTGTTGTCGGATGGGTCACTGAACCTGCTGCGCGTCGGTCGGGTTCCCGTGCAGGGGTTGACGCTAGAGCAAGCCGCAGACGCCATTTCGGCGCAATATGCAACCTTTGTTCGCCGTCCCCTAGTAACATTGGCCCTAGTTCAGGGCCGCCCCGTGCGCATCGGTGTCTCTGGTCAGGTCAATCGGCCAGGTTCTTACACCATTGAAACCAACACCAACAACGCGACTCAGAATCTGTCCGATTTTCCGACCTTGACCGAGGCGATTCGGTTAGCGGGAGGGATCACCTCCCAAGCCGATTTGCGCCAAGTAGAAGTGCGCCGCCAAAGCCAAGGCAAAGTCGAATCGCGACAGGTGGATCTCTGGAGCCTGCTGCAAACCGGAGATATGACTCAGGATGTGATTTTGCAGGCTGGGGATGCGGTCGTGATCCCAGAGGTGGCCGCCCTCAGCGCCGAAGAATCGCTTCAGTTGGGCTCATCTAGCTTTGCGCCAGAGACGATTCAGGTGTATGTGGTTGGCGAGGTGCAATCGCCTGGCCCCGTGAGCGTATTACCCAACACCCCCATGAATCAAGCACTATTGGCGGCGGGAGGGTTCAACAATCGGCGAGCGCGGCGCAGTACGGTAGAGCTAGTCCGGCTACAGCCTGATGGCACGGCCCAGAGGCGTACGGTCGCTGTAGACTTTGGTGAGGGCGTCACGGAAGAGACCAACCCCACGTTGAGAAATAATGACGTGATTGTCGTAGGGCGGTCTGGGGTGGCGGCCTTTGGCGATTCAACGGAAACAGTATTAGGGCCATTCGGCAGAATCCTCTCTAATATCTTGGGTGTGTTCAATATCTTTAATCTGTTTGATTAATCGCTTCTTATATATGACCTCCCTAGTTTTTGTTAGTTTAAGGATGTTTGCATTCAGCGAGCATCCTTTTTTTGGTCATTTTTCCGTCCTGATTCGAATCATGGCTGCAATGCGGGCTGCGGTTGGTGCCGCAGCACCAACCGTTGCATGATTCGATCAATTTGGGAGTTGGTATGAGACAAGTCAAAGCGCTGAGCTGCAACGGTTTGAGCGTGATGGGCGATCGCCCTAGCGTGCTCGGGCTGCGCCTGTACGGTTTGAATCACCTGAGCTAGCGCGTCGGCGTCGCTGGGGGGCGTGAGCCAGCCCGTTTGTCCTGGCTCCAACAACTCCATCACCCCACCTGCCGCCGCTGCCACTACAGGCGTCCCACACAGCATGGCTTCTACAATGACGCGGCCAAAGGGCTCGGGTGCCGTTGACGTATGCGCGACCAAGTCACACAGGGTCATGAATTGAGGAATGTCGTCGCGAAAGCCGAGGAAGTAGACGCGATCGCCTAACCCCAGATCCTCGACCTGCTGCCGCAGTTGCTCGGCATAGGCATCCTCTCCAAACAGGGCATCGCCCACAAATAACGCCACTACATTGGACGAGCATTGGCTAAGGGCGTCGATCAGCACATGCTGTCCTTTCCACGGTGAAAGACGGCTAAAGTGACCGATAACCAGGCGATCGCCCAAGCCTAGGGCATGCCGCAGTGCAGTTGCGGCCGCCCGATGGTGTTGATATAGCGCTGCATTGAACCCGTTGTAGACCACCTCCACTCGATCGGCTCGGCCTCCAGCGGCGATAAAAGCAGCGGCACTCGCTTGGGAATTCGCAATCACACACGATGCAAATTGATTGGCTAACCCAACAATTAAACGGCGATTGATTGAGCTGAAATGATCGGGGGACACAATATCGTGGAGATGGTACACCAGTGGGCGCTGCGACAATCCGCTGGCGATCGCCCCTACTACCAACGCTTTTTGCGTATTGGCGTAGATGGCATCATAATCGCGACTCAAGTGCACCACCTGAGAAATGAGCGGCACCAGTTGGGTTACGCTGCTTAACCCTTGCAGCAGCGTGCTGCCTTTGTTCACGTTGATGGCACGCTTTGCGAGCACCTGCACAGGAACGCTGTGCTGCTGGAGCAGGGTGCGGAAGGGGCCATCAGTAAATAGACCCACAAGAGGGCGATCGCCATACTGCGAAGCAATATCCAATAGACAAAGCTCCGCTCCTCCAGGTTTTCCACTTTGATCCAGAAACAAAATCCGCATATCTATCCCTCCTCACTGCAATACTGCAATTGTTTTTGCCATTGCGCTGCCACAGTAGCCAAGCTGTACTGTTGACTGCTCTCACGGGCATTCGCAGACATCTCTTTCCACAATTCAGGGTTTTCGATGAGTGTGCGAACATACCGGGCGTAATCATCCACAACCCCTTCAGAAACCAAAAACCCATTACAGCCGTGCTCAATTAAAGAGCGCGGCCCCACATGGTCGGAGGCAACAACAGGTAAACCTACAGCCATCGCCTCAATAATGACCATTCCAAATAGCTCCTCCCACTTTTTTGTTTTTAGGGAAGGGACGATCAAAACTTGATGTTGAGAATAAATTTGAGCAATCTTATCTCGGTCAGTTACGCGGCCATAAACGTTCTGATTAGAAAAGGCTGCAGACTCATTTACAAAGTCGCGTAATGATCCATCGCCGATGAACGAAATGTTTACAGACAGATCACTCAGCTTTTCCAGGATTTGAGGCAAGAGCTTAATACCTTTCTTTTCAGAAAGTTCACCCACATAAAGAATGCCAAAATCTTGGGAAAACGTAGATGACTCAACCTGAAAAAACTCATTACTCACTACATGAGGAATTACAGTAACGTCAACATTGGGATAGCGTAGCTTGATCTCCTTCTCAGAGGCTGAGCTGACTGACACAATCCGCACATTCGGGGAGGTGAGAACTCGATTCCAGAATGCCCGAAAAATATGGCTTAACCATCCATACCGTCGGGGCACTTCATCAAGCCCCCAATACGGCCATGAGGTGTGATAAATAAATTGATTTTTGGTTGCCAACAGTCCATACCAAGCCATTCTAAAATCCCAAGGCGGCATACCGACAACGACAGTTTTATTTTTAGTAAACAGAACCTCAATGCGAAAGATAGCATTCTCGAGCGATCGCACTAGAGAGCATTTAAGCGTCTTCTTCTCCCGAACAAAATCGCGAATAAACTTTTTGAGAACACTGCTCTCTACAAAATCCAATGACTGGATTTCACCATAACTCTGTAGAGCTTTTAGGGCTTCAAAATATTTAGTTCCATCAAATTCATGAACAACAACGACCTCGGAAGCCATGGCATTTGCTCTCTTAAAAAGAAAGTAAGTTAAGGGTGGAAACTTCAGAAAGAGGATAATCTACGAAATCAATTCATCTATAAATTAGATATAAACTACAAAGACAGAAACGATGACTTAAGATTTTAGAGCGATTGTCTTTTGATAAATGTTTTCCAGTCTGTTGATAATCTGATCCCAGTCGTATGTGGTTTCTACAAGAGTGCGGTTAAAGGAGCCCATCTCTTTTTGCAATTCTGTAGACTGCAAAACTTCTAATAAGGCATCAGCTAAAAGGACAGGATCCCCAGGCGGAACCTTGCGCCCGCCCTTTTCATGAATTAGATACCCTAATCCACCAGATTCACTGCCTACGATAGGCTTGCCGCAAGCCATCGCTTCTAAAGCCACCATTCCAAAAGGCTCACTAAAGGATGGAAAACAAAGAACGGTAGACGATTGCATTAATTCGGGAATCTTAGCTCTCTCAACTTTTCCTAAAAGGGAAACATTAGAAGGCATGCTCATAAGACGAATCCTATCTTTTACCTGCTCAATCTCTTTCCCCCACCCGCCTGCTATATGCAATTGACATGACGGAACTTGTTGGCTTATTCGTTCAAATGCATCTAAAAGGACAAAAATTCCTTTGTAATGCGTCACCTTACCTAAAAAGAGAATAGAAAGGGGACTGTCTGCAAAGTTAGGTAAATGTGTCTCAGAGGGAATGAGTGCACTAAACTTCTTAGCATCAATGCCTGGCGTCAGATTATATATCTTCTCAGACATCAACTGAGGTAAAAGAAGTCTATTGTATGCTGCCGGAGTGGCAACTAATACTGCAGCAGCTTGCTGCTGCTGCAAAAACATTAACATCTTCTTTAAAGACTGTAGAATTCGCTTTGATAAGTATTGTCCAGAAAGAAGCTTGTAGGCTAAGCCTCTATATTCATTAGAAGCAGCAGGAACTGGGCCTAGAAAAATAGGTTCTTTAGAAGGAAACAAAGAAAGAGTAATACCAGGAACCACAGGATTTAGCTGGTGAATAACATCAATCTTATGTTTAGAATTAATCTCTTTAAAAACTCTTCTCAACTTAATTAGATAAGAAAGTCTTCCCGAAAATTTTAGATGGTTATCTACATCAATAGGATATAAATGAATATTTTTATTTAGGTCACCTTGAATATCAAAATGACTAGTTGCTATGTGAACAGAATGGCCTCTCTCTGCCAACCGAGAAATAAACTCAAACGCGACCAACCCATCGCCATGAGGTTGAACATTAGTTAATAGATCAGAGGGATGTGGAATAAATATAGTAAGCTTCTTATCTTGTAGATTGTCCAACATGGTTCCTACTCTAATTGCGGCGGCGTTAAAGATGAGAGCTAACTTCAGGCAAGTGCACAGCTAGCGCGCGAGACTTTAGACGTTTATTGAGAGTTAGAGCTTCTAAAGCGTTCAATGACAGAATCATAAATTTGCTCAAGCTTCTTTGTTTGCTTTTGAATGTCAAAGTTTTCACAAATATATTCACGTCCCTCAAGCCCTATCTTCTTACCTAATGCTCGATCAGACAGCAAAGTATCCAGCTTTTCTGATAAGAGTTGGTCATCGCGTTCTGGTACTAAAAAGCCAGTCACACCATTTACCACAGCTTCAGGTATGCCCGAATGAACGGTCGACACGATAGGAATACCACAAGCTGAAGCTTCTTTAAAAACCATAGGAAGCCCTTCGTGTGAGCCATGGGTACCAGTCTGACTAGGCAACGAAAAAATTTCTGCATTCTGCATCCACTCCAAAACCTTGGAGTAAGGTTGAGCACCCATAAACTTAACCTTGTGTTCAATTTCAAGCTGACCTGAAAGAGCTTTTAAGAAATCTGTCAACTCACCACTTCCTATTTGAACCAAGTCAACATTTGGATGCTTTTTATGAATACGGGCAAAAGCTTTTAGTAAAGTGTCGATCCCTTTCTTAGATACATGTCTACCTACACAAAGAATATATCGAGAGCCAGAGTCTCTAGGAGCAGGTATAAATTTTTCTGTATCAATTCCAATATGATGAAGCACGACTTTTTCTTTGGGATAACCTAAAGCTATCAACTTATCCTGAATAAATTTAGATACAGCGATAAAGGTTGACGCTCTCTCCATTAATTGCTTCTCGTTTCTTAAGAAGGAAATGGATTGATATTTTAAGTCTCCTCTGTTCTTCCAGGGGTTTTGAAGTTGCCTACGAAAAATCTCAGACTCGCATCCGTGCATCGTAACAATTAACGGCAGGCCTAGTTTTTTGACAAGGGGCAACACGTAAACACCATCTGCACCAAAATGGGCATGAATCAAGTCCAAAGCAGATAGGTGACTAGATGACCCAAATAAAACTGGGTGCCTAGTGAGCCAAAAAAGGATCTGCTTAAATCTAAACAAATCATTATCGCTGATAGAAACATGATGAAATTCAGTTTCTGATAATTTAGATCGTGAAATGACAAGAGGATCATATTTGCGAAGTCTCGAAATTTGCTGTCCGATGAACGTCTCTGATGTAAGCGGGAAGATTGTTCTGTAAATGCCAACATGTCCCATGGGAAAAACTCCAGCAATTTTTCGTCAATCCAACTTATTTGCACAAATTAGGAACTGTTTATCAAAACAAGAGTTTATCGCTAAGAACCATCTTAAAAAGTTCCAAGATGAGATGGTCTCATGCCATTTATATGATGCCTTTATAAGAGGTTTAAGGGAATTCCGAATCAACCAGTAAAGTCGATTAAGCAATGTTGAAGCAAAATTTACTGAAATTGCATAGCCTTGAGATGGATTACAAACAGAACTCATCGCGTATTTTCTTGGTCAGTGGACGACCCACTAGAAGTTTTTTAAATTTCCCAAAATAGAGACGAGCTAAATCAGTAAAAGTTTTTTTCTTCTTTGAAAAATACTCAAGAAAATTATTGTCTCCATGTCCGGTAACGTATACAGTTCCCGGAAAAGGTAGGGCAGAAAATGAATATCCCATCTCCTTAAATAATTCAGGAATTCTCTTATGAACCAAGTATATTGATTCATCGATCTCATAAACATCAATGTCCAGCAATGGCTTGAGTAATTCATATTTGATGATATTACTTGTGCCACATTTTTCGTACATCTTTGAGCGCGGATAGATAGTATTTCCTTCATCAGGATATTCAAATCCCTTATCTACATACCAGCCATTTTCATCATTATGCTCTTTGACATATTGTGCTAAATGACAGCTAACACAATCATCAGCATCTACGCACATTGCATAAGATGGATTTAATTGCTCTGAATGCTTCAAGCCTAACCACAATTTCCTTCTATGGTCAGTGTTTTTTCTTCTTCTATCTTCTGTAGGATCTCCAATTAATTCTGGAGGTGGGAAAGGCGCCTCTAAATAAATTAGATTCTCGTGCTTAAAGCTGATGCAAGGCCTTTCATGATGAACAACAATGACTCTAAACTCATTTGAAGTCTGGCTACAAACTGATTTGATGGTTCTTTCGAGTAGCCGATTGACCTTATCCCAAGAGTTTGAGACTGTTTGACTTTTTAGAGGAATCACAAAGACTAACATTTTGATCTCCAGCAGCTAAATATTTGAACTTACTGTTCAGCAGGCTTCTCCAAGAATGTCAAACCAGTGTAGATTTTGATACTCTTTGGCTCCCATAGAATTGGGAACTTCCTGTATATCTCTGGAAGGCCATTCCCATTCCCATAAATCCCCATAAAATCATTCCTGGGAGGCCTGTCATAATAGAGCCAAAAAGCATCTGTATTATCAGGCCAAAACTAATTGCAAGAGAAGCACCTGCAAACGTATCGTCTTTAAGTGAACGGTCTCGAAATAGCCTAACTAAAATTAAAAAAACTCCCCCAGCATACAAACTCCCTCCTAGCCATCCGAGCGTAAGAATCAGATCTAATATTCCACTATCCAGCAATCCGTGACCATAACCAAAACCAGATCCTAAAAAATGGCTTGATGCGACTCCTACCAGCCTACTGTAGTGACCAATCCTTGCGTTTGCGCTACCATCACTCTCAAGCGTTGTAAAGGTTTGAAGACGTTCTACCACGAGGTCGGAGAATGGTTCTAGGGAAATCAGAGGGACAGCGCACATCAGGGCAATTGTTAAAGTTAAAACTAAGCGAATTTGAAGGCTAGACTTTAAAGATGAAAATAATAACATTAACCCCACCAACCAACCGAGCCATGCTGATCGAACAAGTGACAGTAGGAAGGATAAATAGCCAGCAGCGGTTGCAGGTAAATTTAAAGAACTTTTGAAGCTTAAAATTAGCAGTAGACCAGCCATCATCACCTGAGAATATACACCAGGGCTATTCATTGTACTCCACACGCGAATTCTTAAAGGCTCTGGATCCCCAAATGCTCTAGCGCTTTCAGTCATTAATATATTTGTCTCAAGCCAAACTCTATCCCAATCAGGCAAAACTAAATATTGAAATACTCCGTAAAAACCTGTTAGAAGGACACACCAAAGAAATATATTCTGTGTGTATTGCTTTAGACTTGGATATTCTCTCCACTTTGAATAGAGGTAAAACCCAAAAAAAATCGGACAGGACCACTCAAGAAAACCTGTCAATACAGAAGTATATGGAGATCGGACTAGCCCTATAAAAAGGGCATAAATTGTTCCGAGAAAGGCTAGCAAAAAACAGATATCTATTTTGTTTTCAAATTTTATAGATTTTTGCATAAAAGTGAGTGCGCTAATTAACGTAACTAAATAGGGAGCGAGAAGAATTGGACTTGGTTCGGTGTAGGTGGAATGATAATCTGCCAATCTTCTTACAAAGGGAGACAGGAACCATATCCACCAGGTAAAGCCTATGTATGTGAGTGGACTATTGTTGTATAGGAAAAGTCCTACTAGAACAGCGGTTGCAGGAATGATAAGGTTTAAAAATTGAGGAGCTACGACTAAACTCGCTAATGAAATGGCCACAAATATTGCGATAACTATCCAGGTTGATGAAAGTTTTGAAGGCATCGTCTTTCGTTGTAGATCTCTTGAGGCTTCAGTGAATTGATGTATCCTAATTTTTCTAGAGTGCTAAATCTTTAGATATTTCTAGTACTACGATCTACCTAGAGCTAGTACTTTTTTAGTTACAAGTCTAATATCTTGCTTGGTTATGATTAATGAGGGTGGCTTTGCCTTTAAGAATAAAGGAAATGAGATCAGAATAAAGGCTAAACGGAATGAAGTGGATATTAATAGTGACAGAGCCGCGCCTACTAACCCCATTGAAGGAATTAGGAATATCATGCAAGGGACGTTAAGACCTAGCCCTATGCCTTGTAGAACTGTTACAGTGCCTGGTTTTCCTGATGCCATAAATGCTTGAGCTAGTACCATCGTAGTTCCGTTTATCACTACTTGGACGACCAGTATATTGAGAGTAGGCGCCGCTTCTATAAACTCAGACCCATATAGGACATTAAGAAGCAAGGGACTGAGAATAACTGTTATCAATCCAATCGAAATCATTAAAATCAGATTTATTCTTGCAGCTTGACCTGTCAATCTGATGATCTCGTCAACTGGTCGTCCTGCCGTTTTTGGGAATAAAACTGTCTTAAAAGATTCTTGGAAAATGCTTAACATACGGGATAAGCTCAACGCTACTACATAAGTCCCCATTGCTGTTGGACTGAGAAAGCCTACTACTAATGCTTGGTCAATGTTTGCTGCAACGGTTCCCAACAAACTAATTCCGTAGGAACGAAATCCATAGTCTAATAATCGTCTAGTTGCGGAGTGGAGGTTTGACCACTTAGGCTTAATCCTTTTCCAAAGTTGAACTAAAGTCCATGCAAAAATAGGGATCCCGTTCAGGACATAGGCTAGAGAAGATGTGAATGGATTTAAGGCATTGATGACTAACAGCGAAATCAGCAGTAGAAGCGTTATGGAAGGAATTAGCAACCTTAAACGATTAGAGGCTGAAAACTCTCCATTGGCTTCAAGCGCAGACAGAATGATCAACTGAACCAAAACTACTGGAGAGTTGAACATAAGCAGGCGAGCAAATGTAACCACTTCTCCTG
This sequence comes from Elainellales cyanobacterium, assembly GCA_041742695.1. Taxonomy (GTDB): domain Bacteria; phylum Cyanobacteriota; class Cyanobacteriia; order Elainellales; family Elainellaceae; genus Kaiparowitsia. Next base: position 9,500 of record JBGTOF010000091.1, read on the forward strand.
AATAATTTTTTAGGAGAAGTGGCATTAGGGCAATACCAAGTATTGTTGCTGCTAGACCTGTCAAGGTGCCTATGAGTAAAGCAGAAGCGAAAAACTTTGCTCGCTCTTCTGGATACTTTCGGAAGTTATAGACTACAGAAGTTGGTAATCCTAGGGTTAACGTATTTGCCAAAAACATAGGCCACAAAATCATGGCAGATTGCTCGCCTCTGCCTTCTGGCCCGAGAAACCGTGCTGTGATGATGCCCGTACCTACATTGACCCCAATGATTAAGAACCTAGATAGAACTGTTTGCAGAACTGCAGAGGTACTATCTTGACCTTTTAGAATCCACTGAGTTGCCAGCTTAATAGAACTCTTAAACCTAAGTAGGTTTGCAATCATTAAACTCTCGCTCTCTTACCTTGTAGATGCTTGCAGTGATGGTCAAATTGCCTTAAGAAAAACTTATTTCAACGCAGCAGGGATTACTTTGCTTCCTTAGCACTAGAAGCAGCTATTACAAGTAGGTTATGAGGCAAATTTTAGCAGTAGGAATATGCGAGAATACTCTGAGATTTGTGCACTTAAGATGCTAAGTGAAGCAGAGCCCGCGTGTCTCAGATGTTATGGATATTCCTCAATAGGGCACCTCGAAAAATACAAATCTTGTTGAGAATGGCAATGAGATTCCAGTGGTTCTGGGCTCCCAAGATTATCAATGAGGCAATTAATCGAGGTGCCCAATAGTTTATCCCTCGATGCTTATGCTGCTGCGTCCAATTTTGATTTCGCACATAGGTTCGCATGAAACTTTCAGGTTGTAGACCTGTTTTGAAGATTATTTTGTGACCTATAGATGACTCATCTATAGGTTTTGAAGGAAGCCGGGACAGTTAGCGATTTAGAGTTTGGTTTCTCTAAAAGCTAATTCCTGTCGTAGTCCATTCAATATGCTCCAAAGCCACTTAGAACCTTAGGCACGGTTAGTAAAAGAAACTTTAGATCACCTAAGAGCGACCAGGTTGTTAGATACTCTATGTCGCAGCGATTTGCCGCTTCTAGATCCAATAGATACGCTCGCCCTTGAACTTGCCAAGCGCCAGTGATTCCGGGGAGAGCATTGAGGCGATATCGCTGCTCTGAGCTAATTCGTACTGCATCATACAATGCCCAGGGACGTGGACCAACCAGACTCATTTCACCGCGCAGCACATTGAGCAACTGGGGCAGCTCATCTAGGCTGTATTTCCGCAACCACCGACCAACTGACGTAATGCGAGGGTCATCTTTTAACTTGTGCAAACCAGATTGCTCACCCATGACCGCATGGTGGAGTGCTTCTGCATTGGGCACCATAGAGCGAAACTTGATCATCTGAAAGAGCTTGCCTCGCTCCCCAACCCGCCATTGCTTGTACAACACAGGGCCAGGTGAGGTGAGGCGCACTATTAGGGCGATCGCCACAAACAAAGGGCTCAATACCAGCAGCAGCAGTCCAGCCGCCAGTACATCAGCGCTACGCTTTAGCTTCCAACAGAACGTATTACGAATGTGAGTGCGCGTTCGTAGCGAAGGTAGCCGTACAAAGGCTCGCTTTTCGCTGGCCTGGCATAGAGAGGTCCAGCGTTGTAGGGCTGCTTCTCCTAGGTCTAAATCAAGATAAATATCGTCGGCATGTGTGTGGCTAATACAGTCTTCGAGCCACCGATCGCCGCGCAATGCAGGTAGGGGAACCGCTTGAGAAAGGTGATCACGGCTAACCCAGAGCCTTCCTCGACGCCACTTTAGATTGCAAAGGGGCGCTTCTGTCGATGGGGAAGAATTTAACTCGGGCAATTGCAGAATCGAAATCTTGGCGTAGTTGAGAACAATATTGCTGACCGTCATGGGTGTATCTGCTCCTGATATCTGGTTTTGGGGTTAAACCGGATCACGTAGATTGCAAAGGTGGATTGGTTCGCAAAACATGAATTCGTAGCAAGGAACACAATCTAGCGGATCAAGCAACGATACTTCAGGAATTTTTACACTTGCTTGATAAGCCTACGAGGTAGATGAAATTACGGTGAAGACATTGGAGTTGCTTCATATTCTCTACATAAAACCAGAAGCTTTTATGAAGATACTATAAAGCTGAATGGCAACTACGCAATTTCACTGAGGGTGATTCTTCCAAGTGAATTGGCTTGTTCTCCCTTTGCATCGACTGTAGCCGCCAAATGTCGAAATAGGATGCCTCCTTAGATAGATACCGTAAACTTGCGGGGATTATCCTCTCAGCTATGTGATTTTTCGGTGCCTGTACAATTTCACACACTGAAGTCAAAGAAGAATAGTCCCAATACGGCATTAAAATGGGGCTTGTGTACGGACATAACGATGTATCTGACTCAGTAATCATTAGTAATGAGCAGTCTTAACCAAGCCAAAATTTTGAATTCGGCTAAGCAGTTATACTCAAAATCCTGACTTTGAGTTCCCGGCTGCTGTTTTTTGCAGTCGCCGGAGTATTTAGGATTATGCCAAGCTCTACTTGGTTGTCCCCGGCTTGGTAGGGCGAATATCATTTGCCCCTAAGGGCTGACGGTTGTGGAACCGGGATGGGCGATCGCCCTCAGCGCCATCTGAGCTGTGCCATAGGCGGCCTCCGTGTGGGGAGAGCGCAAGACTGGGTGCCCCAACAGCCGCGATCGCATCCGCATCCACATGGCATTGTTGGCCCCGCCCCCAGCAGACCAAACCTGTTGGAGGGGAGTCGCCCCTAACTCTTGCAGCAACCGATACCCCTGGACTTCGATGTGAGCAATGCCCTGAAGCAATCCATGCAGGAACTCAGCCGCCGTGTCGGGGCGAGGGTCTAGACGCGGTTCTAACTTGGGATCTTGAATAGGAAAGCGCTCGCCGGGTTTGAGCAGGGGGTAGTAGTGCAGCGGACTGTCCTGATTCGGGTCGATGTGGCTACTGTAGGTTTCCAGTTCTGCAGCGGTAAAAAAGTGACGCAGCACGGCTCCGCCCGTATTGGAAGCGCCGCCTACTAACCACAGATCGCCCAAGCGATGGCTATAAATGCCGTAGCGACTATCGTCTACCCGAGTGGTGCTGAGCAGTTTGAGGACTAGGGTTGATCCCAGCGAGGTAACGGCATCGCCCGGCTGGGCCGCTCCGCTTGCTAGAAACGCTGCAATGCTGTCGGTGGTTCCGGCGCAGATTTGACACTGCGTTGGGATTTGAAACTGCGCGGCCAGATCAGGGCGAATAGGGGCGATCGCCTGTCCTGGTTCCACAACCTGCGGCAACTGCACCTGCGCGGCAATCGGTGTCATCCAATCGGGATAGCGCAACGCGCCTACGTCGTACCCTAATTTTAGAGCGTTGTGATAGTCGCTGATGCCAACCCTGCCATGCAAGAGAAACGCCAACCAATCGGCCTGATGAAGCAGAGAGCTAGATGCAGTCGATAAAGACTGGATAGATTTAGGCTGTGGTGAATAATTTGAAGTATCAAGTAGCGAGTTAATGGATGAATTAATGTTTGCCTGTTGGTTTAACCACCAGATCAGTTTGGCTAGACTTGAGGTGGCGCTGATGACCGTATGATTGGGGGGTGCAAGCTGTTTCACCATATCTAGTACGGACGCGCCCCGGTCGTCGTTGTAGAGCATGGGCTCACTCAGCGGAATGCCCTGAGCATCACAGATCACGACCGTAGAAGATGTGCCATTCACGGCGATCGCCCTCAGTCGTGTTCGCACATCAATCGGGATTTTTCTTAGCAATTCAAATAGTGCATTTTGCCAGCTGTCGGTTGTCTGTTCCGCTAATGAAATACTGGTTTGAGCTTGAATAGTCACGGTCTGATCGAGTGCGATCGCCCGTACTCCCGATGTTCCAAAATCTATCCCTAGAACGTAATATGGGTCTTCCATTTTATTAGACGACATCATGATTTTTGGTATTTGTATATTTATATTTGAACTAATATCTTTAGTCTTATAAGATTGTTGAAATTAGGGATGCGATCGCAGTCGAAACACTATTATTCCCATCTACGCTTAAATGAATAGAGTCTCGATAGAAGCGATTCGCATCGGGGTCGTTCTTCCAAGTATTTAAAAAATCAATCCAAGTAATGTGGTTTGCTTCAACAAAAGTACTGAGTTGGATGCGGGCCTGATGCTCATAGTCTCGTTGTTCGTTCTGCTCTAATTCTCGCCTTAAGGGCGTGAGCACTAGAATCAGCGTGGCATTTTTGGCTTGCGTAAACTGACGGATGTTGTGGAGTGTGCGAAGATTCTCTGCGACCGGATCGGATGCGGGATCAGAACAGCGGGTCTGAGCCGGAGGTTGGTGTTGCCAACGGTGCCAGAGGCGGGCGATCGCCCACTTAGGTGGATGGGTCGGATAGGCGTAGCTGCCCACCGGGTGCGATGTGGGTGCTCCCGCAAACAGATCATCCGTATTCAGCAGCAGCAGCACGATCTGGGCGTCGAACGTGCCAAAGGTGCGGAGGTAGCCCCACTCATTTTGGGGCCCCCAAGAACTAGTCGAGGCGTTGAGTACGTCCGCTGGAGGAATAGATTCGAGCGGTGGGGTTGCTTGATTAGACGTTTGGGCTGTGGCTTGGGCGGTCAATTGCTGCTGAAGCACGGCCGAAATCGTCTCGGTTTGGTCGATGGCTAACCCGCCGTTGGCGACAGAATCCCCCAGCAGCAAAATCCGCAGGGTGTCGGCAGGCCGCTGGATCTGCACCTCAGCCGACCGCATCGAGACCGCGTTGGTTTCAAATCGCTTGCCGCGACGATAACGCCGCTGATGAGGGGTGAGCCGATAGCCTGCGGCGGCATCGGCCACATAGCAGATGGGCTGATGCAGGCCAAGGGTGCGCAGCCCTGCTTCTATGCCGAGCAGCAGTAGGGCGATCGCCCCTAGGCTCAGCAGCAGCACCCTAATTAGTTCTCCCCAGCTTGCATCCATCGGTGCCCTACTCAAATCTTAAGAAATTTAGCGATCGCCCGTCGGCATTAGGCTATAACTATCGCTGCAGACGTTGCTCCGCAAAGGGCCTGCTCTAGTGGCTCGACAGCATCGCCGCAGTAGCCGGAGCATTTGGTAGGCTGCACAACTGCCCAAATCTCTGATCACTCGCTAAAATCAAGGCGTTTTTGGATATTGGCACGGTTATTATTGCGTGTTCATCGATCCAGATCCACTGAGGCACGGGTTCTTTAACAACTGCGCTGCTTCTGCCAGGGTTTAAGTGACGGCAGTGCCACGCCCCTACGGCTATACCGTCCCGCCCAGAGTTGCTTCAGTTCTCGAGTTCTATGATCTGAGTGTTACATTCTAAGTTCTACTCAGCGTTCCAGTTCTGATCAGTTATAGGTTCCACTACATAGGTCAATCGAGGTGCTATGAAATCTCAAAATACTGGCAACCTAGTCACCGTTACGATTTCTGGAGTCGTGATTCTAGGGGCGATCGCCTTTCTGCTCGTCTGGGCACTTCAAACAGCCTACGATTTCGTCTAAAACGTGAAATTAATAACTCTTGTCTTGTAGGTTAGGTTAAACAACGTGAAACCCAACACTAGCTTATGTTCTATTAGGTGACGCTACCACCAACCTACCTACAAGAGGATAAGGGTTTCAAGAGTTTTGTCAGTCATCAGGGATGTCAAATCCCGTTTTCCTTTTCTTTATTGCACTCCCCTGCCGCTGCAACCTTATGTCCGCAGCGGGCGAGCGCTCCGCCTGCAATGGGTTGCAAACTAGGACGAGTTAATTTCAAACACTTAGATGAGTCAGTCTGCGCGGCGAATGCTGTCGTGCTGAAGCTGTCGCGCTGGAATTGGTGTCGCCACCTCGTACTACATTATGCTACATTCGTAATCACTGGCAGAACTGCGTGTTGGCTGCTGGTCGCGTCCCTGTGACGGGTGAAGACAGAGCACGCTATGCAGGGGAGATGCCTCATGGCTCAATTAGCCGATATTTTTCGATATTTCAGCCGCTATAAACGGGCTGCTATTTTCAGCATTACCGCTGCTTGCATCTTTCAAGTGATCGATCTGGCGGTGCCCTATTCCATTGGGCAAATTCTGAATGTGCTGTCGCAGCAGCCCATTGATTCGATTACGCAAGGTCTGGTGAATCAGGTCGCAGCAGTATTAGGTCAGGAGAGCGATCGCACCCTATCTCTGACCGTCTTGCTGAGCATTATCTTTTTAGCCACAGTCGTGCGAGCACCGATTCAGCCGTGGTTGACCGACTGGTTCCATTGGGAGATTGCCCTTCGCACCCGGCGCGACAAAACGGCCAGTGCGGTGGAAAAAGTGCTGTCGCTGCCGCTAGAGTTTTACGACGAAAACAACCCGGGTCGGGTGACGGGGCGAGTCGCTAAAGGCCTATCCAATCACACCTGGACCTATCCTCAAGTTGCGGGGCAGGCCATTCCCAAAATCGTTCGGATCATAGGCATTTTTGGGGTAATTTGGTTCATTGAATGGCGCATTGCGCTGGCCTTTTTGGTGTCGTTTGTGCTGGTGCTGTGGTTCACCGTGGGCAAGCTGACGCGCTTGACCCGGCAAGAAGAATTGCTCGATCGCCATATTGAAAACACCGAAAGCCGCACGTCGGAAATCATCACCAATATCAAGACGGTAAAGGCGTTTGCCACCGAAGCAGTTGAGCTAAAGCGGCAGCGGCAGCGGCTTCAGCGCGAGTTTAACTATGTGATTTACCGGATCCATCAGGGCTATGTGGCGCTGTTTACCCAGACGGAACTATTCATTCAAAGCTGCGTGTTTGGCATTTTGGCGCTGACCCTGTGGGCCACCGTGCAGGGGCAAATTTCGCTCGGCCACTTTATTACGATGCTCACGCTGTCGAGCATGGCGTATTCAGAGCTAGAGCCGATTAGCGACATGGCGGAGGTGTTTGCTCGGCGGTTTGCGTCGATGGTGCGCTTTCACGAGTTCATGCAGACTCCTAATGGACAGGATGCAGCGGTGCTGGATCATCCTGAGGGAACGCCGCAGTACCAGTTCACGGGGAAGGTGCATTTTGACGACGTAAGCTTTGGTTATGATGCCGATCGCCCGGTGCTCGACCGCATTAACCTGCTGATTGAGCCGTACCAAACGGTGGCACTCGTGGGTCGATCGGGGTCTGGCAAGTCTACGTTGGTGAAGCTCCTGTTCCGCTATTTTGAGCCACAGTCGGGCCGGGTTTTGATCGATGGTCACGATGTGCGATCGCTCGATGTGACGGGCTATCGCAAGCGCTTGGCGATCGTTCACCAAGAGGTGGATGTGTTTAACGGCACCCTGTGGGACAACCTCACCTATGGCAACCCTGAGGCTACAGAAGCAGAGGTGTTAGACGCCTGTGCGATCGCCCGAGTAGACGAATTCATTCCCCTGTTGCCGAATGGCTATGGCACGGTGGTGGGCGAGCGGGGAATGCGGCTCTCGGGCGGACAGCGGCAGCGGTTGGGCATTGCGCGGGCGCTGCTCGTGAACCCCGATGTGCTGGTGTTTGACGAAGCGACCTCTAGCTTAGACTATGAATCCGAGCGATCGATTCAGCTTGCTATGCAAAACATTCTGGGCACCCGCACAACGCTGATCATTGCTCACCGTCTAAGCACCGTCCGTGAAGCCGACAAAATCGTCGTGTTAGACAACGGGCGGATTGCAGAGGTGGGCAGTCATGCCGAACTGCTGGCCCATGGCGGCATCTACCATCGCCTCCATGCCCTGCAAGAGTCGGGAGAGCTGAGCTAGTTCTAGAGTGCTGAACGCGCTGGACAGACGTTGGTTTCGAGCGATGGTCTTAACTTGATAGTTGCAGACGGCTATTCGATAGGCAATGCTGAATGAAGATAGGAATGCTCAAAGTTCTAGACCCCTTCTCCCTACGGAGCTACTGTGTACACAGAAGTTTCCCGATTTGGTATCCGCGTGGTTTGATCCTCCCTAGCCCTCCTTAAAAAGGAGGGAACCGGATTAAAAGTCCCCCTTTTTAAGGGGGAGCAAGGGGGATCGAGCAGAGCTTTAGAGCCTCACACGAGATGGGTGTACACGGTAGCCCTAGGGAGAAGGGCAGGGGATGAGGGCAGACCATACTTGTATTCAGCAACGCCGTTCGATACATAAAGCAAGAACGCCCTGATTCCATGCAAAACGCATAGAATCAGGGCGTTCTCATTTGGCGCTTTAAGGGCGATCGCCCTTAATCAGCCTATAGGTTGGTGACGGTGCTCCAGAGTTCACCCAGCAGTTGCTTAACGCGCTTTTCTCGTTGAGAAATCGCGGTGCCCAGCTCGCTAAATTTTGCTTCGAGTTCTGTTTGCTTTTGCTCGATCAGCGT
>JBGTOF010000207.1:0-37916 GCA_041742695.1 Elainellales cyanobacterium
TCGGCATGGCTACCTTCTGTGCACCGCTCAACGAAAAACTCTAGGGAGATCTGCACCATGCGAGGTAAGCATGTCTTACTCACAGGCGGCACGGGTGGGTTAGGGCTAGGCGTGACGCCTGTTGTGCTCCAGCAGGGCGCAGCATCGGTGACGCTGCCCTATCACAAGCCAGAAGACATTGAGCGGCTCAAGGGGCGGCTTGCCCCGGCAGATATAGCCCGGCTGCGGTTTGTTGCAGCAGATTTGACCGATGAAGCGTCAGTGCAGCAAGTCATCGACGGAATGGAGCGAGTGGATGCAACGATTCATCTAGTCGGCGGCTTCTCAATGGGCAAGATCCATGAATACGCGCTGGCACAATGGCAAAAAGATTTTCGGTTGAATCTTGAAACTACATTTTTAGTGTGTAAGCATAGCCTGCGGCGCATGCTAGAGCAAGACTATGGCCGGATTGTGACCGTAGGGTCACGCGGGGTAGAACAGCCCGGTGGACAGCTAGCCGCCTACTGCGCTTCGAAGGCCGGAGTGGTAGCACTGACTCGAGCGATCGCCGACGAAACCAAAGGCACCAACATCACGGCCAATGTCGTCCTCCCGAGCGTCATCGACACCCCAGCCAATCGAGCCGCCATGGGGGCCGAAAATGCAGCACAGTGGGTCAAACCTGAGTCTCTGGGTGCCGTGATCGGCTTCCTCGCCTCAGAAGCCGCACGGGACATGCGGGGTGCAATCGTTCCTGTCTATGGCAACACCTAGTTTCAGCCCTGCTCATACTCATTCTATGTAGTGTTCTGTGTAGTGGCGCTACACGTGTGAAGTAGATGGGTGAGAGGGTAAATAAGTGGCGGACTTTAGTCCAAAGGGAGTTAAGAGAGTAGTGGCTAGCGGGTCGTTGTTAAGACATGCCGCTTGTAGAGGTCATAGCGATCGCCATGACTCAGCACATGCACCCGCATATTGTGGACGCTGATCGGATCATTGGTGCCCACATCTCGCTGATTCGTGTGGCTGACCTCACTGGGGTCTACGATCGTCACAGTGCCTTTGCCAATCACCTGAAACGACCCATCGGCTTCAAACATGGCGCAGGTGTCTTCATCAATGCCCACACCCAGCCGATCAGGGTATGCGGCGATCGCACTAATCAGTCGCGCCATGCGATTGCGATTGTGGAAGTGCTGATCCACAATCACCTCTGGAATAATGTTTAAGCCCGCGGTTAAATCTACCAGAGACCGATTCGGCGACTCGCCACTACCGCCGCCCGCAATCATGTGCTGCCCCATCACTGCAGCCCCAGCGCTAGTTCCTGCCAAAGCAATTTCGCCGAGCTGAGCCCGCAGTCGAATCTTTTCCATCACAGGCGTATCGGCTAGCAGCCCGCACAGCCGCAGCTGATCGCCCCCCGTCAGAAATACACCCGTACATGTTTCTAGAAATTCCATCCATGTTTTGTCGGAGCCTTGGTCACGCTCTTGGATGTTGATGACTTCAATCGTCGGCGCCCCCATCTCTGTAAAAATGTCATGGTAGCGCTTGCCAAGCATGACAGGTTCCCGAGACGCAGACGGCACAATCGCAATCCGTGCATCCGTGCCCTTTGAGCGGCTCACAAAGGTATGGAGAATTAACCGTCCATGCACCTTATCTTCTGCGCCGCCAATTACTAAAACTGCAGCATTTGTAAGTTGAGACATCCCCTGGAGTTGGGATTGAGGTTCCGTTTGTAGCATCGTGCTCTTATTGAATAGCCCGGGCAAGACCCGGTCTAACAGCTTTGTGACATCATAACTACGCTTACGCATGGAGCAACCAGTTGCAGCAAATGTCTGGAATTTGAAACAAACCATCAGACTTGCCAAACCTAGACAATCCAAGGCTTAGCAGCGACCCTCAGCGTAGTCAAGAAAGAGTCAGCGCAGCAGAAAGACACACTCTATCACTCATCGAATGCATTCTTCTACAAGAACCTACAGAATACATCTATAGATCTAATTATTTAATCATAATTACTCAATTCTCGATAAAATTCATAGGACTTACACGCTGGATGCAGCGTCTTGGGACTGTGAGGGCAGCCTGCAGGCGGCAAACTGACGCAAAACTCTTCCATTGCATCAATTCGGGTTCATGGCAGATAACAGGAGGATGGATTTGATTCCACAACAGCCGCATTGCTTCAGGTCTAGCGTCAGACCTACATTACTGGAGCCCCGAATTGGATTTTGCCACCCCGTAGACCTCCCCAAGAACAGTAGGGGTGAGTTGCACGCTTGGGCCATGAGCCAGGCTTCCCATGCGGCGTTGCGCAACGAAAACTGGATGGTATCCTGGACGACATAATGCAGTTTGATATCGTCACGTTGTTTCCTGATTTTTTTGCATCACCCTTGGCTTCTGGGCTATTGGGGCGGGCGCTGGCTAACCAGATTGCCCAGGTTAATCTGATTAATCCCCGCGACTTTACTACTGATAAACATCGCAAAGTGGATGATGAGCCCTATGGTGGCGGGGTTGGAATGTTGATGAAGCCAGAGCCTATTTTTGCGGCTGTGGAGTCGCTGCCTGTGCTGCCCCGGCGAGAGGTGCTGCTGATGACGCCCCAGGGAGAGCCTATGACTAAGACGCTCTTTCAAACCCTGGCGCAGCAGTATGACCAGCTCGTCATCATCTGTGGCCATTATGAAGGGGTGGATGATCGGGTATTGAGCCTGGTAACGCGAGAAGTATCTCTAGGAGATTTTGTGCTGACGTGTGGAGAGATTCCGGCGCTGGCGCTGCTTAATGGCGTGATTCGGCTGCGTCCGGGGACGGTGGCCAAAGCTGACTCGCTAAAGTACGAGAGTTTTGAGGACGGCCTGCTGGACTATCCTCAATACACGCGCCCGGCTGAGTTTCGGGGAATGATGGTGCCGGACGTGTTGCGCTCGGGTAATCATGAGGCGATCGCCCGTTGGCGCTATGAACAGCAGCTCGCCCGCACGCGTCAGCGCCGACCGGATCTCTGGCAAGCCTGGGTGCAGCGCCAGCCACCGACACCGTAGCGCAGCCGTTGTCTTACATTTGCAGGCAAGCTATTCACAGCTGATTGAGCAATGAGCGCACCTTACTGTGTGAACCGAATGCGACGCGTGACGGTGGTCATGCCATCTTCTCGAATGATGATGCCAGAGACCCAGCGGCTACCCGATAGGGCAGGGGCTCGACCTGTTTTAAATAGCCCACCAGCGTTGAGCAATTCTAGACGCGGTCTGGGGGTGCTGAGATAGGTGTCTGGCGTGATGGATTCTTCTATCGCAGTGCCCAGCAGTTGGCGATCGCCCAAGGGTTCTGGCACAATCACATCAAACGCAAAGTTGCGCGTCGTCGGTACCGAGTCAGGTGCTTGCACCTGCAAATCGGGTGGATTAGTCCCCGACGAGAGGCGATTGTCTTCTGTCAAGGTTTCCTGCTGCACCAGCAGGCCATTGCGATACGTTTGGCGGCTGGTCACGGTTGCTAAGAGTTGAAAGTCCCGCACGTCCGTGCGCTGGAGGCCTGCAATTTCGGTTGTGGTCTCTGCAACCACTCCGTCTTCACTCTGTTGCCAAGAATCTAGGGTGGTAGTGTAGGTCAATTCGTCGTAGCGCTCCCAAAAGCCTTCTAGGGCTTGCTGCAACATGTCGCGGGTTAAGCCATCGGCATGCATAAAATCTTCATCGATGAGAGCCATGACTTGACCCACATCTTGACGACTGGCGGCATCATCCATCGCTGCGATCGCCCCGGTGAGTTCTGCTGGAGCTGCTGAATCAGGGCTATTCGGCGTCTGGGCCTGCACATTGGTTGCCAAACTCAGCAGCATCCCTGCTAAGAGCGCGGGCCATGCTCCCCGACGACTGCGAAACGAAAACCTACGGATAGCAGGTGCTAGACGTTGAGAGGGGAGCAATTTACGCATAGGATGATAGGTTGAAACGCAATGTAGGACAAATCGCACGTCAGAGTTCAGCGTGTGGAAGGGATGCTTCCTCACACATTTCATCTAGCGTAGCGGATCACGAGTAAACGGCAATGCCCAATCAGGCAAAACTATTGATTGCAGCCAGCGGAACTGGCGGCCATTTGTTTCCGGCGATCGCCACCGCAGAGCAGCTCACCCAAGTCGAGATTGAGTGGTTGGGCGTGCCCGATCGGTTAGAAACGCGGCTGGTACCTGACTGCTATCCTCTTCATACCATTGCAGTGGAAGGGTTTCAGCAACGATTTGGGCTGAGTACGCTACGGATTTTTGGACGATTGGTGCAAAGCATCTGGCAGGTGCGCCAATTGCTGCAACGGGGGCAGTTTCAGGGCGTCTTTACGACGGGCGGCTACATTGCAGCACCCGCCATTTTGGCGGCGCGATCGCTCGGCTTGCCCGCTATTTTGCATGAATCCAACGCTTTCCCTGGGAAGGTGACACGGCTGCTTAGCCCCTTCTGCAATACGGTTGCCCTTGGCTTTGCAGCGGCCGCTGATCGGTTGCCCAAAGCCCAGACCCAGTGGGTGGGCACGCCGGTGCGATCGCCCTTTTTGCAACCGATTGCCGATCTGCCGGACCTGAACTTGCCGGTTCCCGATAACGTACCGCTCATTGTGGTGGTGGGCGGCAGTCAAGGCGCAGTCGCGGTGAATCAACTAGTGCGACAATCTGCCTCTGCCTGGCTTGAGCAGGGCATCTGGATTGTGCACCTAACGGGCGACAATGATTCGAATACTAAAGAGCTGGTGCATCCCCATTATCTAGCGTTGCCGTTTTTCGATAACATGGCGGGGCTGCTGCGGCGCGCGACCCTTGCTGTTAGTCGCTCTGGGGCTGGCACGCTAACAGAACTGGCGATCGCCCGCTTGCCCTCCATTCTGATCCCGTATCCCTATGCCGCTGACGACCATCAGACCTTCAACGCCCAGGTCTTTGCCGGAGCAGGGGCAGCACACCTCTATCAGCAAGCAGATCTCACAGCGCATACCCTCCAACACCAGGTGAGCGAGCTGCTGCAACACCCCGAACGCCTTCAGCAGATGGCAGAGGCCGCCAGCCAGTTGGCGATCGCCGACAGCGCCCAACAGCTCGCCACTGTGATCGAGCGATCGCTCCTGCTTCGAAGCTAGTCCATCAGCCGATTCACAGGCTGCTCAATATGTGGGTTTCGGGCAAGCTGCGAGGCAGGGCGGGCTGTGCAGTGAAGCCCTAATCTGCAAAAATCTACAGAATGCCTACCTGTAAAGAATGGTAGCAGCGACGACGAAATATTTCTAAGGCCCCTTACTATTGAGGTGGAGGCAATGCCTCCCAATCGCCTCAATTTAGCGTCTGCTCACTCCGTTCACGGAACCCCTGCTTCTCATCATCAGCAGGTCGCCCCAAGACGTTACTCAGGCATGCGTCACACCTTAATTAGTGACACAGCAGATTGGTATCGCGCAATGCTCTTCATTCCTTACGCGAGGTCAACCCTATGAATCTGTTCAAACTGGTGGGAAATGCCATCCGCTATCTGTATGATGGCGCGATTGAAATCTTTAGCCCCAACCATGATCAATACCCCAACACAGGCGTTCAGCCCTTTGATGGCGACCCTAATACTGAATGGATTGATCGATCGTAGGGCGATCGCAGGTCTAGCCTACCTTATCGAACCCGCTGTTGAATTAAGCGCCTAAACGATTAGATTCGCTGCACATGTGCAGCGAATCTAATCGTTTATTTAGAAGGCTTAATGATGTGCCTTTAGGCTTGCGGGATACGCGCGGCTGTGGCCTAATTGTGTCGTTGAGACGGTTGCAGCGGCAGTTGCCAGAAGCGGATTCGCTCTGTGAGCCAGCCGTTCTCTTGCCACTGGGCGATCGCCCCATTCACCGCCTGCCGCAGTGCCCGAAACTGCTGACCTCGAGGCATTGCGATCGCTAACGGCTCACCCGACAGCAGGTCTGGTAACAGTCGATAGCGAGACGATTGCAGTACCCACCCCGTTAGAACACTCGCATCGGCGGCAAACGCCTGCACTTCGCCAGCATCCAACAGTTGTTGTCCTGCCTGATAGGACGGCACGCTAACTAACCGAGCCTGGGGCAGACGCGATCGCACCACCGCAACGGTACTCGATCCTTGGAGTACGGCGATCGCCCCGCGCCGCACATCCACCAAGCGCTGAATCTGAGGCCTATCAGCCCGTGTGATCAGTGCTGTGCTATCGAGATAATAGGTATAACTAAAGTCCACTAACCGCGCCCGCGCATCGGTTATGGTGAGTCGCGCAATCACCAGATCGACCTCATCGGCCAGCAGCAGCGGAATACGCTCTTGATTGAGGACTGGGCGCAGAACCACAGCATTTGGATCACCCAAGATCTGCTCGGCTAAGCGTCGGGCAATTTCAATTTCAAAACCATCCAGAGTTGTGGCGCTGCTGGAAAAGCCTAACGGCGGCAGATTGTCTTTGACCGCTACAACCAAAAATCCTCGTTGCTGAATCTCTGAGAGTTCAGCAGCGAGGACTGTGGGAGTAATGTTGAACGACAAAAGTAACGATGCGGCGATCGCCCATCCCATTCCTTGGGAATGCATCCACCGCATATACAAGACTAACCCTTCGCTTGGCTAGCGATTTCGGCCACTTTGCCAAAGCTAGTAGGGTCAAGCACTGCCATTTGAGCCAGCATCTTGCGGTTAATTTGCACGTTGGCTTTATTCAAATTGCCGATTAGCTGGCTATAGCTCAAGCCATGCATCCGTGAAGCGGCATTGATTCGAGTAATCCACAAGCGACGAAAATCGCGCTTCCGCTTGCGGCGATCGCGATACGCATTCCGCAGCGCCTTCATCACTTGCTGGTTTGCGGTACGAAACAGCTTGGAGTGAGAACCCCGAAACCCTTTCGCCAGCTTTAAGATTTTCTTGCGGCGCTTTCGAGCCACATTGCCGCGCTTTACCCGTGTCATCGTTCAACGTCCCCTTTTCAACTTTCTCGTCAGATTTCTAGATTTAGCCTATGTGGCCTAATCACCAGATGCCGCCAAGTAACTCCCTTTTAGAGATAAGGCAGCATGAGTTCTACGTTTTCTGCATCACGCTCATCCACAATGGCTACCTGCGAAAGCCGCCGCTTTCGCAACGCAGACTTGTGCTGCAACAGGTGATTCTTAAACGCTTTGCGCCGAGCAATTTTGCCACTGCCCGTCCTACGGAAGCGCTTTGCAGCAGCTCTACGAGTCTTTAACTTGGGCATCTCTTTAAATCCTGCTCTTTCACACAGTCTCCCATGTTACTACCATTATTAGGGCAAACGCAACCCCTCTCACAACGTTAATATATGATACAAATGTGCGGCCTTTTGTATGGCTAGAACGATTCTGATGTGGAGGCTTCTGATGGCATAGCATCACACTTATCTCCTAGTGCTATTGGTCAGGTTCTAACCCAGTTCGGTCTAGGCTCAGGATTCAGGTTTTGATGACTTGTCTTTTGGCTCATCAGTGCAAAGCTGGATATAGGGAACTCCGCGATAGGTCAGTCGCACCACTGAGCGAGGCGCTTGATGGATAGTTATGGATTGGATGGGGACAGACTCGTCAGGAGACAGCCCTAGGTCTATCAGCTCCACTGACTCTAGTTTGGAGGGAGAAGGTGGTTGAAGAGCATAGGGCACCCCCCGATAGCTGAGTTGAGACGGCACATTCCGCCGGGGAGAGCTGATCTGGTCAAGAATTTTGGAGAGCTCTCGCTCTTGATTAGGAGGCCGATGCAGCAGCCAATTCGTGGCAGCGCAGATTGCGAAAAAGGCGATCGCAATCAGAGCTTCAACCACCCCTACTTCTATCATCTCAGTCATGGCAGTCCCCGATAATTCTTTAACTGCGTGGCACAACTCTCGCAGTCCCTAGACGACAGATCTGGCAGGTTCAATAGTGCAAGCTATACGTAGACTAAACCATTTTATGGAAGATGCGAGGAAACAGACTGCAGCGGATTGGCTTCCTTTATTTGCAGCATTTGCAGCACGAGAGAGTAATAGTGTTGCCACTGTCTCATCATTTCCTTGAGGCTCGGTGCATATCCCACGGCATTTTCAAAGTTTGACATTTTATTTTTTACTGGGCATATAGAAAAACAAATTCTTCTCTCTGTAATCCTTATCATTTGCCACGGTTCTGCGATTGAGATTCTTGGTATGGCGGATTTGCTTCTATAGAAGAACGGTCTAAACTGTGCAAAGACTAAAAAAATTCTCACCAGAGAACATCCATCCCCCTGTTCAGGGTTATCACGCACCTACCCATCATGAATAAGCCTACTGTTCCTGTTGAATCAGCCCCTGTCGTCACCCCGCCCATTGCTGAAAAGCGGCCCCATGTTCACAAACTGCATGGCGATGAGCGTTCTGACCCTTATTTTTGGATGCGCGATCGCACTGATCCAGCTGTGATGACTTATCTGGAAGATGAGAACGCATATACCGAATCGATGATGCGCTCGACGGAAGGGCTACAGCATACGCTCTACACTGAAATGCTGGCACGCATTCAAGAGACTGATCTGTCGGTGCCCTATCGCAAAGACGCCTATTGGTATTATTCCCGGACTGAGGAAGGGCTCGATTACCCCATCTATTGCCGCAAGTGGGGCAGTCTGGAGGCAGAGGAAGAGGTGCTGCTAGATCAGAACAAATTGGCTGACGGGCATGATTACTTTGATGTCGGGGTCTTGCAGGTTAGCCCCGATCACCAGATTCTCGCCTACTCTGTAGACACATCTGGGGCAGAGCTTTTTACCCTGTATTTTCTGGATTTAAGTACCCGACAGCTCTATAGCGAAACCATTCCCGAGACCTACTATTCGTTCGCTTGGGGCAATGATAACCGCACCATATTCTACACCCAGGTCGATGAGGCCCATCGGCCCTATCGGCTGCTGCGGCACCAGTTAAGCACCTCTGTTGAGCAGGATGCACTGGTCTACCACGAAGCAGACGAGGCCTTCTTTCTTAGCGTCGGTAAAACCCGAAGTGATGCGTATCTGCTGATGAGCCTTCAGAGTAAGGTGACATCGGAGGTGCATTACTTAGATGCTAACCAGCCGACGGCGGAGTTTCAGCTAATTCAGAGGCGATCGCCCTCTGTAGAATATGACGTCACCCACCACAGCGACGGCTTCTACATCACGACCAATGATGCTGCCGTCAACTTTAGGCTGATGTGGGCTCCCGTCCATAGTCCCGGACGGGATCACTGGCAGACGGTCATTCCCCATCGGGATATGGTGCTGCTGCAAGGCGTGAGCGCTTTTGCTGATCACTTGGTGATTTATGAACGCGAAGCCGGGGTGCCGCAAGTGCGGGTGCGTCAACTCTCTACCCAGAATGAGCATACGATTGAATTTCCTGAACCCATCTATGAAGTCTCTGCCAGCGCCAACCCAGAATTTGAAACGGCAACGCTGCGCTTTGCCTATACTTCGCTGCTTACCCCCAGTTCCATTTATGACTACGACCTAACTACGCGCGATCGCCAGCTTCTCAAAGAAACGCCGGTGCTCGGGGGCTATGATAAGCAGCAGTATGCGAGCGAGTGGCTCATGGCAACCGCGCCCGACGGTACGGCAGTACCCATCTCTCTGGTATATCGCCGAGACGTGGTGAAGGACGGCTTCAATCCCTTGTTGCTGACAGGATACGGCTCCTATGGTGCCAGCTATCCGGTCTATTTTTCTTCTACTCGGCTGTCGTTGTTGAATCGCGGTGTAGTGATAGCCTTTGCTCACATTCGCGGCGGCTCAGAAATGGGGCGCTCTTGGTACGAACAGGGCAAGTTTTTGAACAAGAAAAACACGTTTACTGACTTTGTTGCCTGTGCCGAATACTTGATTCAAGAGCAATGGACGGCGAGCGATCGCCTAGCGATTTCTGGCGGCAGTGCAGGAGGGCTGCTAATGGGAGCTGTCATCAACCTGCGCCCCGATTTGTTCAATGCCGTGATTGCACAAGTGCCCTTTGTCGATGTAGTCACGACCATCCTTGATACCTCGCTGCCCCTATCAGCAATGGAGTGGGAAGAATGGGGCAATCCTAACGATCACGCCTACTACGAGTATATGAAGTCCTATTCTCCCTACGACAACGTCACGCCCAACGACTATCCTGCCATGTTGGTTACGGCTGGCTTAAACGATCCTCGGGTGTCCTATTGGGAGCCCGCCAAGTGGACTGCTAAATTACGAGATCTCAAAACCGACAATAATCTCCTGCTATTGAAAACCAATATGGGGGCTGGGCATGGTGGCGCGTCAGGCCGCTACGAGCAACTAAAAGAGATTGCGTTTGAATACGCTTTTCTGCTGGCTCAGTGGGGATTGACGTAAGCTTGGCGGCAGTTAGATCGCTAAACCGTGCTGCTCACGACGCAAGCAGCACGGTTTAGCCTTGTTTTTGGCCCTAGCTATCGAACCCGCTTTATCCCAACACCTGCAAGATACACGGCTTCACAGTTTGATCTAACCCAGACCTCAAGCAACAGCAGCTACAAGCTCGGCAGATCGACAGTAAGGCATTTCGCTCTGAGTTCGCCCCTACCCAAAATCCATCTCCCAGACTTGGGGGATGGATTCTAAACCTTTCGGGCTTCTCCCCTCCTTCCCAGGTTGGAAGAGGGAGCTAGAAGATGAAGGCTAGCGGGAATTCTGCGCTCTACTGACGCTAGCGCTCACAATTCG
Source organism: Elainellales cyanobacterium (assembly GCA_041742695.1). GTDB lineage: Bacteria > Cyanobacteriota > Cyanobacteriia > Elainellales > Elainellaceae > Kaiparowitsia. The sequence goes on from JBGTOF010000207.1 coordinate 10,730, forward strand.
ACACTAGCGCTTACGCGGCTTAGAAAAAGGAATGTCGTGAGTGGTATGGAAATCAACTTGCACCTTATAGGTAAGGCTACGCGACATTTGCCGCACAATCTGGTTAAGGAGGCGATCGCCCGTCGATTTCACCAGCGCATTAGGCAGGGAATGAATCATTCGGGGAAACTGAATCGCGACATCTAGATTAAGGGTCCAGTCCACATTCGTAAAGCGAGGCAAAGACTCGGGTGCTGCAAGTTGAGCTCGTGTCTTATCGTCTAGCTCCGACTCTAATAGCTGCAGCGATGCCCGAAAATCAACGCTGTACCCAGGGATAAAGTAATCAGGGACGGGAATCGTTTCAATTCGGTAGACTCCCTCGGCATCTGGGGGTAACAAGTGAAGGCCCAACTTTGGCTCAACGCTATAGCCCAGCGCGCCGAACTTACCAATAGTAAGCGCGTAGCCATTATTACCCAGTGGTTCAGCTGTCATTGGGTGGGCGCAGCGTTGAAACCACTCTGCATGATTGTTCAGATACGCTGTAACCGTAGCAGCATCTGCAAACATTGCCATGCCGCTAGAGTAAACGCCATAGAAATGTGTGGCTTCAGCAACCGATGCCTCATCGGTAGAGTCTGCGTTGTGAGCGTGTGATTCTACATACTCGGCAGCTATACCCAGTACGGTAGAATCGGTCTCAAAGGCGTGATGTCCCAGTGAATTGGCTTGCATAGCGTCTCGTATTGCGGGATGTGCACCAAGTGTGGGTGTAATAAACAGCCAGCTTAAGCTGACATGGTTAAGTACGCTTAGGTGATGATGAACCTGTCTATGACCGTACCCAATAGCAGGAAACGAGCAAGACACTAAGCGCACTTGGTGAACCCTATCGTAGTCTTTTAAGAGTTCAATCTACCCTAGCGCTGAATTTAGGGATGAGCAAGAGTGCGATCACCTATGTGAGTTCACCATAGCTCGAGGTTCATGGCGTTCACCATGTTTGAATTACGCAAACCTAGCAGCAGCGGCGGTTCGTTTCTACGGAGGAGATACCGAAACGCGTACCGAAAGATGGACGACTGATCTCGCTTTAGCATGACTACAATTTGAGCGTGGGTGTTTCCAGTAGAAGAAATCTAGATACTCCTTCTGCCCTATATCCACCCATACATGAAATATGGTTAGGATTTGTAAGAGATTTATAGTCTGAGAGTTTATGCTTGCCTGGGCTTTACAAACTGCTTTTTACAGAACTAAACCAATAACCAAGTTAGAGGAATCCATATGAAAGCGCTAGTAGCTGGGGCAACAGGACGTACAGGAAAAAATATTGTGATGGAATTAGTGCAGCGCGGTATTCCGGTAAAGGCACTGGTGCGCAATTTAGAGCGGGCACAAGAGGTGCTGCCGCCTGAGGTGGAGTTGGTCTTGGGCGATGTGCTGAACCGCGATAGTCTCAAGGCGGCGATCGCCGATTGCACCGTCGTCCTCTGCGCTACGGGGGCTGCGCCTAGCTTCGACCCTACCGGCCCGTATCAGGTTGATTACGAAGGGACTAAGAATTTAGTGGATGTTGCCGTAGAGCACCAAATTGAGCAATTTGTGATGGTATCGTCCCTGTGCGTGTCTCAGTTCTTTCATCCGCTCAACCTGTTCTGGCTGATTTTGGTTTGGAAAAAGCGGGCAGAAGACTACATCCGCCAGAGCGGTCTGGTCTACACGATTGTGCGCCCCGGCGGGCTTACAGAAGATGACACGACTGATGCCGTCGTGATGTCTGGCGCAGATACACTATTTGATGGCAGAATTCCTCGCAGCCGCGTGGCAGAAGTCTGCGTTGAAGCACTGGTGGAACCGGCGGCCAAAAATAAGATCGTGGAAGTCGTAGCAAAGCCGGAGGCCGCTGCTAAGCCCTTCAATGAACTGTTCGCGAGTGTAGCCTAGGTGAGTTCCAATCGTTCAAAACAGCCGTCTCAGTCTGACTCCTATCCCTTTGTCGCAGCCTCTAGGGCCTCGGTGCCACTGGCTCAGCCAAAGGAATCCGGTCAGCTGACGGATACGACATTAGCAGCGGGAGGTAGGCGCGCCAAGCGTTTGCCTCGGCGGGCTACCTGGCAACGGCGGCTGCGGGGGCTGGTTGCAGCAGGGCTAGTGATCGGGGTGGGCTGGGCAGTCTGGTCTGTGGGGCAGCGACTGCAGCAGAACGAATGGGGGCGATCGCCCGACTTACCCACATGGGCCTATGACGAATTGCCTGTGCCCCTAGCGATGGACGGTGGCGATCCGTACATTCGCGCATTGATGCGCACCATCTCGGCTAGCGAATCCCACGATCCAGAACCCTATTCGCTGATTTATGGGGGCGATCGCGCCGAAGGTTGGGACGAGCATCCCGATCGCTGCGTTCCGATTGTGGCAGGCCCTAACACCGGCAACTGCACTACTGCGGCTGGGCGCTATCAGTTCATCACCACCACGTGGCTAGACCAAGCGCAGCGCTATCACCCCAATCCGAGCGGCTGGTGGCACTGGCGCACCTATAGCTTTACTCCTGAAGCTCAGGATAAGATCGTTTACCGCTGGCTCAATGATCCGGCGGCGTGGAATGCTGATTTGGGAGACCTGTTGCGGCAGGGCCAAATTGAAGAGGTGCTCTATCTGCTGTCGCCCACCTGGACAAGCCTAGGGTATGGCGTTGAAACCAACAGCATGTCTAACTCTCTGCCTTGGATCTATGAAGAGCTGCTGCAAGACGAGCTGGCTAACGCTGAGAAGTAGCGGCTTGTTGGGCCTCTTTTCAATGGCGTGAACATTGAATGAATGTCTAGGGAAATCTAGCAGAGAGTTACGGCAAAAACCGATCAAGTGCAGCTTTGAGGGCTTCAATTTCGGTATCGATATTGCCTTCGTCTGCGGCGCGCGCGATGCATTCACTCAGGTGAGCATCCAAAATAATGCGAGCAACTCGATCGAGTGCGCCCCGGACTGCTGCAACCTGCACCAGCACATCGGGGCAGGGTCGGCTTTCGTTCACCATTTGCTTGATGCCACGGATGTGGCCCTCAATGCGCGACAGACGGTTGACAATCTGCCGCAGCGATTCTGCATCGTGGGTGTGTTCGTGGACACCGCTGTGGGAGTGCGGCGCGGGCTGAGATTCTGACGACGGGAGGTTTGGAGCAGTCATGATTCCTAAGGTCTATCAATCAATTTGGGGGAATTGGGGCAATTGGGGAGCGGACTGCGTTGGGAGTTGCGTTTTAACTACTGGGAGTTGCCCTACCAGATGTTGAGAACCCAAGGTTTGTCAGCACAGACCCAATAACGTCGAGTAACGTTAGGGTATATCGCCAGTATTCTGTTAACGGTTGTCGGGTTTAGTCCCGGCTTCTCGTCGGTGCGTTCGCGCTGCCGAAGAGGTCGGTGATTAGCACACCTAATTTATGGTAGACCAGTTCACCCACAACGGCTTCGACCCAACGTGACCCGCACGAGTCAGGTACGTTTTTCCCACCATGACGCAAGTGGGGGGCGATCGCTACAATTTTCTAGGATTTAGTTTTATGCAACAGGTCTGTAAAAGGCAAAAGGTAGGCGTTATGGGAAGGCTAAATATAACCTTTCGGGGTATGGGTCGGTTGTTGCTTCTGCTCTGTGCAGCCACGTTATTGCTGAATCTAGGGTGGGTTGCCCCGAGTCAAGCTAATGCACTAGCGGCGGTTCAGGGGTCGAGCTTTGTCGCCTCTGCGGTGCGGCAGGTCGGCGATGCTGTTGTGCGAATCGATACAGAGCGGACGATTACTCGCACCCCCGATCCCTATCTCAATGATCCCTTCTTTCGGCAGTTTTTTGGCTCCCCTGTAGCGCCTCAAATGCCCTACGAAGAGCGGCAGCAAGGGCAAGGCTCAGGCTTCATTATTGATGCAGAAGGGACAATTTTGACCAATGCCCATGTCGTGGATGATGCCGATAGCGTAACGGTGCGGCTCAAGGATGGGCGAACCTTTGAGGGCGTCGTCAAGGGCGTCGATGAAGTCACCGATTTAGCCGTGGTGAGTATTGCCAGTGATGAGCCGCTGCCCGTAGCCGACCTGGCAGATTCTGATCAAGTGCAGGTGGGGGATTGGGCGATCGCCGTAGGAAATCCACTTGGCCTAGATAATACAGTGACTCTCGGCATCGTCAGCACCCTCAACCGCTCTAGCAGCATGGTGGGCATCCCCGATAAGCGACTAGATTTCATCCAGACGGATGCGGCGATTAACCCTGGCAATTCCGGTGGCCCGCTGCTCAACGAGCGGGGTGAGGTGATTGGCATCAACACCGCCATTCGCGCTAACGCCAATGGCATTGGCTTTGCTATCCCCATTAACAAAGCAAAGGACATCGTGCCGCAGCTGGCGCGGGGTGAGCGAGTCGTGCATCCCTACCTGGGGATTCAAATTGTGACATTGACACCGGAGCTGGCGCAGCGGAACAACAGCGACCCCAACGCCACCATGATGATGCCAGAAGTAGACGGCGTGCTGGTGGCGGGCGTGGTGCCAAATGCGCCTGCGGCTGAGGCGGGGCTGCGTCGAGGGGATGTGATCACCCAAATTGACGGTAACGCGGTGGCTACTGCCGATGCGCTACAACGACTCGTAGAAAATAGCCGTTTAGGGCAATCGCTACGGCTGACGGTACGGCGCGGCGATCGCACGCAGCAACTCTCCGTCCGCACAGCGGAACTCCAAGCCAGCTAGCGCGACGGGCGCGATCGCCCCTCATCGCGATCGCGCCCGCAACCAATCAAACCAGCGATCGCACAGATTTAGCAGCAGCGGTCGCTGATGTTTTTGGTACCAGTCGATTGCAGCCTGGTGCAGCACCTCTGCCATGGTTAATGGGGCGATCGCCCCGCTGGCCAGATGTGTCAGCGATAGCCGGTGCTGCATGGCTAGCACCACAATCCCAATCCATTCCTCGGCCTCGGCTGCCAAAATATGCGCCCCCACAAGCTGTCCGTTGGGACGCAAGATCAGCTTACACATCCCTCCAGTACGCTGCCGCAGATGCGCTTTGGGAGTTGCTTTTAGGCTCTGCCGCAGCACAATGGTGCGATCGCCCCATCGCTGCCGCGCGGCATCTTCGGTTAGCCCCACTTGCGCTAATGGCGGATCCGTGTGCACCACCTGGGACACCCACAGGCCGTCTGCTGACATGCGCCGCCATCGGGGTTGCCAGGGCACCGCTAGTGCGGCCTGGACAGCCACCTGCGCTTCGTATCGCGCCGTTTGAGGATTGCCGCTAAGAGCATAAATACGGGGATTGGCGGTTTGTTGGCGAGAATTTTGGGGCAAGTGTGGCGCGGACTGAAGCCGAATGCCCTCCAGGTTTAAGCCTTCAACGTGAGGGTGCTGGAGGGTGATCAGGAGAGCATCGACGTCGAGAATTTCGGCGGTGGCGCTGTGGTTTATTTTGAGCTGCAGGCGATCGCCCTCGACGTGCACCTGCGTGACCGTCCTGTGAGACAACACGTGAACACCGTCTGATTCCACATGCATGACCAGCTGCGCTGCTACCTCTCGATCGGCTTGGGGCAGCACCTCAGCAGGGCAAATGAGCGTCACGTGGGCACCCAGTCTGGCCCAGATCTGCGCCCACGCTAGGGCGATCGCCCCATCGCCGAGGAGTGCAAGTTTCTGGGGCATCCGCGACGCCAGTTTCGTCCAGATCTGCGGCTGCGCTAAGGCTTCTGGAGTCAGCCATTGGGTCGGCGACAGGGCTGCAAGCCCCGTGATCGGAGGAATGACGGTATGCGTTCCCGTTGCCAGCAAAAATCGGCGCGATCGCAGCAGTCGAGTCCCCACCCGCAGCCCAAAGATCGGACGTCGCACAAATTCCGCTGAGCTTTCGATGACATCGACACCCAACGCGGCGAGATAGGCGGGCGATCGCTCTGCCGCGACGGCGACATCCACTGCCCGCAGCCACGCGACAGCCTCAGCCATATCCATGAGTCCCAATCCTCTAGCTTGAATCACCTGCTGCAATCCGCAGCACAGTAGGTTAGCCGTCAGCCCCAACGGAGGATTGCCAGATGGCTCTATTAACGCCACCTGCGCCCGCCACCGGGATGCCATTGCGGCGGCTTCGCGCGCGGCATGGGTGCCACCAAGGATGACCAAATCGTAGTCTACGGGCATTAGGGAACTGGGTTTGAGAATGAGGGGCGGGTAACGGGGTGGTGCCAGACGCCGATATGGGCGATCGCACGGACTGCCTAGCCGGAAACCAGCGTGCAACAGAGTGGGACGGACGGGCGATCGCACCAGGGTCAGCTTAGCAATCAGACTTCTGCATTCAGGGCCGTGCTTGATCGCAGCCGGTCTTAGATCAACGCCAAGTGCTCTAGCCAGGCAGGTCGCAACCCCTCAGCCCCACCCCCTAACGCGACTCACCCGCCAGCTCATCCAGCTTCGTGCGCACGGCTTGAATATCCTGCCACATCAGCCATTTGGGGCTGCCCTGATCCCGTGAGGGATTGCGAAGCAGATAGGCCGGATGGAAGATAGGCAAATAAAATTTACCGTCTTTTTCAACCCACTTGCCGCGTACTTTCGTGATGCCTTCCTTAATGCCAAGCAGCCCCTTCAGCGCGGTTGCCCCGGTCAGCAAAATAATTTGGGGATCAACTAAGCGAATCTGCTCTAATAAATAGCCTTTGCAAGCCTCTGCCTCAGGAGTTTTTGGGGTGCGGTTGTCTGGTGGGCGGCACTTGACCACATTGCAGATAAACACATCCTCGGTAGTGATGCGTACCGATTCCAAAATTTTGTCGAGCAACTGCCCCGACTTCCCGACGAAGGGCAAGCCCTGCTCATCCTCATTTTGTCCCGGCCCCTCACCCACAATCATCACCGGCGCAGTAGGATTGCCCCGCCCAATCACCGCATGGGTCCGCCCGTGATGCAGCTCGCAGCGGGTACAGGTGTTGCAGTGCTGTTTAATTTCCTCCATGGTTTGATAAGTGCCAGGGGGAATGGGCACCGTAGCGCTGGTAGGAATGGTGCTGGAGTCAAAGGCAGATGCTCCCGCTGCTGAAGTCGCGTTGAATAAATCGATTTGCTGGTCGCTAGGCATGATCGGCAGGCAAGAATAGGGTCAATGTGGTCAGCCCATAAGAGCTTTTGTTGGGGATGCTGGTCTTTATTGTAGGGTGAATTCTTTTCTGACCCCAGTGGTTCCAGGGTTGAGCCTCTTTCTATTTGACTACGATCGCCCGAATTGCGATCGCCCCTCTGCTTTAGGTTTGCCTTGCTAAGTCCTATCGTTGAAACGCTAAATTCTGATATCCGCGATGCAGGCCGCACGGGTCTAGACATTCCCTAAACGGACGTTGATGCAAGATTACGTCGCTAGGGCATTGGGAAATTGAGCAGAGTTCGTCATGATGGAAGTGATCCCACCGCTGGAAGCAGGAGGGAATGATGACAGATGGCGTCATATTTGGCGATCGCCAAGAAGCAGGAACCTTATTAGGACAGCGCATAGTAGAAGAATTGGCGCACTGTTCTCTAACGCTTCGAGAATCGGGGGTAGTGCTCTATGCCCTGCCTCGAGGGGGTGTGGAGGTGGCGGAGCCAATTGCCCAGCGCCTTGAGTGCCCGATTGAGGTGCTCGTCGCGAAGAAAATTACACCCGCCGATAATCCAGAGTTGGCGATTGGAGCTGTCACTGCCACCGGGCACGTAATGCGAGGACGGCGACTGCCCCACCTGCGGGATGTGGCAGGATGGCGAACGGCTCAGCAACTCGCGGCCGCTAAGGCTCAGGTGCAGTGGCAACAGCTGGCGCCTCTGTGCCCCCAGGCTAACCCGGCAGGCAAGATTGCTCTGATTATTGATGATGGCATCGCTACGGGAATGACAATGGCGATCGCCGCGAGAACCCTACGGCTGCAGGGGGCAGCGCAGGTGTGGCTCTGCGCCCCAGTAGCACCGCGTCGGGTGGTGCAGATGCTCCAAGCTTGGAGCGATCGCACGATTGTGTTGCTGGCGCCAGAGCGGTTCTCTAGCGTTAGCCGATTCTACGATAACTTTTCTCAAGTGGAGATAGAATCGGCGATCGCCTGTTTGCAGCACCACAATGGCAGTCCGCCGTTTACGCCGACGCTAGAATCTGCTGATACAGGGCAATGAGTTGGGGGGCGATCGCCTGCCAGGAATACTCACGCGCGGCAAGCTGCTGGGCAGCGAGTCCCCGACGGTGACGTTCGGTTGTATTCTGTAACACCTGCCGCAGGCAGTCGGTCAGCGCATCGACCTGCCGGGGCACAACCCAGCCCGCCCCAGCCGCCTGCACAGCGGGGTGAATCTGCACACCCTCCGAGATCACCACGGGAATGCCCGCTAGCATCGCCTCCGCTACAGCGATGCCAAAGTTTTCAGCAGCAGACGGCAACACCAGCACATCCGCCATGGAGAGCACAGAGGCTTTGAGCGCGCCCGTGACAAAGCCCGGTTTGGTCGTCTGATTCAGCAGAGGTGATCGGCGGAGACGATCGCTCACAAGCTTTTCATAGACTGGATCATAGGGATTAGCCCCCGCCAGTATCCAGTGAAAGGTAACGCCCTCCCCCTGCAATTGCTCCAAGGACGCCATCAACAGCTCAATCCCCTTTTTTCGGTCAAACCGCCCCAGAAAAAGCACGATTGGACAATTCGGTGAGAGGCCCCATTGGGCGCGTAGATCAGAGTTTGGGAGGGCTGACGGCAACGAGACGCCCAGTGGCAATACTACATCCCGCGTGGCAACGCCAAATCGATGGGCGATCGCCGCTTCAGGTTCACTCGTAAAGTGAATAGCCGCAGCATGCGCTAAATTCGGCGCTTCGAGCCAATGCCCATAGCGCAGTTTCAGCCAGCGTTTTTTCTGCAAGTCTGTTGGATCAAGCGTGCCCAAGGGGCGCAGCACATAGGGCAATCCATGCTGTCGGGCGATCCATGCTGCCGCTGTGCTCACGGGGGAAAACAGGGCGTGAATGTGGGCCACATCATAGGCCCCCGCATGATGCGCCATCCACCGCAGCAGATCGGGCGAGAACTTGTAGCGCTGCGACGGCCAGCAGCGAAAGGTGTGAAGGGCAACTGCTTCTGGAATGAGTAAAGCCCCGTGCTTAGCCCCTGCATCCGTCGTGAGCAGGGTCACCGCTACGCCCGCATCTGCCAGCGCTGCGACCATCCCCAATGCAGCCGCGCTGGGGCCACCATCCTCCAACGCTAGTGAGGGCACCACATGCACCACCCGCAGCAACGCCATAGAGCCTAGGGTGCCGCCCCGCTCTCGAGCAATAGCGGTTGCGGTTCAAGGCTGGTGTCGTTATCCGGCAGCTCAAAGTCGGTCAGTGGACGCACCACGGCCCCGGTAGCGTCCCCATTCTGGAAAATGGCATCTAGGGCTTGCTGTAATGTTTCAGCCATCACGATTTGATTGCCATAGGCGACGATAACGCGTACTAGGGTTGGCAGACGATTTTGCTCGGCTTGGAGGTAGATTGGCTCCACATAGAGCAGCGAATTTTCAATGGGAATCACCAATAGGTTTCCTTGCACCGCTTGGGACCCTCGCCGATTCCAGAGCGAAATTTGCTGAGAAATCACGGGGTCTTGATTAATGCGAGCTTCGATTTGTTCTGGGCCAAATACCAGTTCCTGCTTGGGGAAGCGGTAGAGCAGCATGCGCCCATAATTTTCACCATCTGAGCGGGCGGCTAGCCAGCCAATCAAGTTAGTGCGCTGGGCTGGCGCAAAGGGGCGCAGCAAAATGAATTCTTCCCCTGCACTGTTGGTGGGCAGCGACATGATGAGGTAATACGGCTCGACGGGCAATTGCTCATCCCCGTAAATTTCGTTGGGCGATCGCCACAGGTCTTCCCGGTTATAGAACACACGCGGGTCGGTCATGTGGTAAACCATCAAGTGCTGCGACTGAGTGTTATAGAAATCAGTAGGATACCGAATGTGCTGCAACAGCGCCTCGGGCATCGCTTGAAGGGGAAAAAATACGCCAGGAAAGGTGCGGCTCCAGGTTTTGATCACCGGATCATTAGGGTTGGCATTGAAAAACCACACCGCGCCGTTGTAGGCATCGATCACTACTTTGACCGAGTTGCGGATGTAGTTAAAATCATTCTCCGCAGGGTCGGAATAGGGATAGCGATCGCTCGTAGTATAGGCATCCAAAATCCAGTACAGGTTACTGGTATTGCCTCGGCTAGGGCGGGGGCGATCGCCCTCTAGCTCAGACCAATCGACCCGCGCCGACACAATGTAGGGGTTGCTGTCAAATCGCAGAAAGGGGGCGATCGCCCTAACCCGCTGAGTAATGACACGGCGAAACAGCAGCCGACTGTCAGAGGTTAAGTCCGCGCTAAACAGCATGCGCCAGTCGCGCAGATGCTTGGCAAAGAGTAGCCGTCGCCAATAGGCCCCGATCCCAATGCCGCCGTCGCCGTCATACGAGTTGTAGACGTTTTCGCTGCCGCTGGGATAGTCCAACTCCAGCACCCGCGTCTGGGTCATCACATGGGTGTTAGACATCTCGCCATAGTAAATGCGAGGACTCTCGAGGGGAATGGTGGTGCGAATGCGGGGATCACTTACATCCTGCTCAATGCCGTCAATGAAGTATTGGGGCAACCCACCTTCGGCTACGGTGTTGACGGGGCTAAGGGTAAAGCCATAGCCGTGGGTATAGATCAGGTGTTTGTTGATCCAGGTTTGAGCTTCTGCGGGCACAGAGTCATAGTCCAGTTCCCGCGCTGCGATCAACACCTGCCGCAGCCCTAGCGGCTCATCAGCATCATCAGTCGGCAGCAAATACCGGTCAATGTCTGCATCCGGGAATTCATAATACGAGCGAATTCGCTGGAGCTGGCGATTGGTTTCTAGCAGGGGACGGGTATCCCACAGACGAATATTGTCGGTGGTGGGGCTGTTGCGCTCAATGTCCTCTTGGGTAAGGTTGCCTTGGGGGTTAAACACATCCGACTGAATGTTGCTCAGATCAAACCCCTCGCGGGTCAGGGCGATCGCCCGTTCCAGATAGGGCAATTCCAGCTCTAACTCGTTAGGTTGCACCACAGCCCCCTGCACTAGCCAGGGCAACGGATAAAGCAGCAGCAGCGCCACGGCCCAATAGCCAATCAAGCTAAAGGTAGTGGCCTTGGCCCAGGGCAACTCGACGATCGCGTCTGCTGCAGGGCTCTGACCCAGGATGTCATTATGAGCCGCATGATCTGTGTGATTTGTCGCAGCAGTATAGCGAGGCTCAGAACGACGGGGCGGTTGCGTTCGGCGGACTGCCGCTGTGCGCCCCGGTGACGCGATCGCCGACTCTGCTGACTGAATCGGTTGCAGCGGTCGTCGCTCAATTAAGACTGAACGCTGTCGCCGACCGTTGCCATTGTTTTTGCCATTGTTTTTGCCGTTGCTTTTGCTTCCTGCCAAACGCTCCCGCTGACGGCGGCTGAATCCGTTGCCGTTGCTAGAACGGGGATTTGGTTGCTCGATCGGTCGAGGAGTCGGGAGCGTCGAGCGTCGATGCCAAAGCCACTGCCCCAACAGCCACAGTGCTAACCCGATTGCCGCCAAGCTAAGTAGCGTAAACACTGGCAACCGCACAATCAGGTCGGTGAAACTGGCACCATACACAACGCCGTCTTGGGAATAAAGCAGTTGATATCGATCGACCCAAAAGTTAAAGGCGATCGCCAGCATAAACCAGCCGCTTAGCCGCCACAGGTGCCGGAGCTGTGGCGCATACACACCCGGAAACTGACCATTGCTGAGGTTGCGATCGCCCAGCAGATACACGAGCAGAACCGTGGTGAGCGCCAGCGCAAACAGCCCCAGCAGCCAAAACACCAACAGCTCTAACACTGGCAGTTGAAAAATATAAAACCGCAAGTCGCGCCCAAAGACTGGATCGGCTTGCTCAAAGGGCACTGGGTTAAACGCTGGCAGAATCCGAATCCAATTTTCAGACAGCACCAGCGCAAAGCCTAAACTCATCAGCAGGGCGATCGCCCCTAGCGCCACCTGGGGCACCAGCATCACCGCTGCCACAATGCCCAACAGCAGCAACACTACCCAGGGCTGCTGCGCCATCTGCTGCGTCACACGCCACAGAGCATCAGGGCTAAAATTAGCGGGAATGTGCTCTGAAGTCCCATAAATCGTGACATTAGGCTGCCAGTGGCTAATCGCAATTTGCCCATGATAGACCAACAAAAAGCCCATCAACCCCGCGAGCAGCAAACTCAACGGCAGCACTAGTCTCAGCGGCATCGCCATGAATCCCAGCTCTCGAGCAGTAAAACGCTGCGTTTGCCTAAGCTGCTGATAGGCATAGCGCAGATTGCCCCACATCACCCCCAAACTCGCCACAAACACGAGCAGCCCCAGGCCTACCTGAAACAGCAGCCGCTTGCTAAAGATTTGAAGGTAGCCCACCTCCTCAAACCAAAAACCTTCTGCTATCAGGTAGGTGCCGACATCGAGCAACACTACAACGCCCAGCGCTAACAGCAGCGCCAACCACCAGGGACGATCCATTCCGAAGCGGCGGATCTGAGCGCCCACACCTAACCATGGTCTCCGCGCAGACCGTGATGCTGGAGCAGAGGAAACCGCAGCAGTATTGGCAGAAGACTTCATAACTAGGCCGTTGACAGCAGTGTCTCTAGGCTAACGCCTCTTGCTCCCCTGCGCGCAGTTTCCCGGTGGTGAGCTAGACCTATGGTTGACTCTCCCAAATTGCTTAACGCTACTGGGCTCTGACAAGAATAACCACAGATCTACAACACGACCAGAACACTCAATTAATCGAGGTGCCCGAGAGACGATGGTCAAAATAGCGTTTGCATGCGCTTGAGCAGCACGCGTAAAAGCTCCATTTCTGACGCATCTAGGGTTTCGAGGTGGTGTTTAATGTCGCTGATATGGGCCGGAAACACCGTTTCAAACAGCTGCTGCCCAGCGGCGGTAAGGTGAACAATTACACTGCGGCGATTCTCAGGCGGAATTTCTCGGGTGACTAGACCTTTGCGCTCTAGGCGGTCTACAACTCCAGTTAGAGTGCCTTTGGTGATCAGCGTTTGCTCCCCGATTTCGCCCATGCTGAGTCCTTGGGTGTTGCCTAAAGTGGCGATGACGTCGAATTGGGCCGAGGTCAGGTCGTACTGCCGCACGAAGGCTTCTGAATAGCTGGAAAAAGCTTGATAGGCCCGGACGAGTGCCCGAACGGTGGTAAGACTCGGCTCTGAAGCGGCAGCCTGGGAGGCGCTGGGACTAGACATAACGGGTGCGGCAGTTAATGGTTTTAGTCCGTACTATTCTAGTGCTTAGCCAATCTGATTGTGAAAGGGGTTAGCGGCCTATCGTTCACGGTTTACGGTACGGGGTTCACGGCAAGTCGTGAACAAATCATGAGGATGTACTTTTCCCTGAGCGAGATTCACTATATCGGTTTGGGACGCTGTGAGGAGGAGCTTGCTGAAAAACATCCTCCTCAGGGAGGGGCAACGCCTAACCTATACCTGGGGAACGGGAAATTAAGCCGTTTCAGTCAGCGACCTCATCGGCTCAAACTGGCGATCGCGCCCGTGAGCCATGCCGTAGTCAATATTCGGCCCGGCGGGCACAATGCCGCTGGGGTTGAGCTCGGGCAGCCCGGCGTAGTAGAGCTGCTTGATGTGCTCGATGCTGCACCACTCGGCAACCCCCGGCTGCTGGTACAGATCGCGGCAGTAAGCCCACAGGTTAGGGAAATCCACCAGACGCTTGAGGTTGGTCTTGAACAATCCGTAGTAGGCCAGATCAAAGCGAAACAGGGTGGTGAACATACACCAGTCGGCCAGAGTGATTTGCTCGCCCACTAGGTAGCGCTGCTGATCCAGAACGCCTTCCCAATGGTTTAGCGCCTTAAACAGCTCGGTCACTGCACCGCTGTAGGCGGTTTGGGACGCGGCGAAACCGCTGCGGTACACGCCATTGTTGATCGGTTGGTAGATCGCATCCATCGCCGCGTCGATGGCGGCGCGCAGGGCCTCGGGGTAAAAATCGCGCTCTGGGAAGGCGGAAAATTCGTTAAATTCCGAGTTCAGCATTTGAATAATCTGCCGCGACTCGTTGTTGACGATGGTCTGGGTCTGCTTATCCCACAGTACCGGCACGGTGACCCGCCCGCTGTAGTCGGCCTTAGCGCGGGTGTAGATTTGCCAGAGATAGTCGGCCCCATACAGGCTGTCGGGAATGCTGCCAAAGCGATCAGAAAATTTCCAGCCCTGGTCGCTGATCACCGGGTCGACAATGGAAATGCTGATGACGTCTTGCAGCCCTTTGAGCGATCGCAGCAGCACCGTCCGGTGGGCCCAGGGGCAGCCCAGCGACACGTACAGGTGGTAGCGCCCCGGCTCAGTCTTAAAGCCGTTCGATCCGTCCGCCGTGACCCAATTGTGAAACAGGGTGGGCATCCGCTTAAACTGGCCTGAGTCATCGCGCTCAGTCCATTCGGTGGTCCATTTGCCGTCGATCAGTTTGCCAAGAGCCATGGGAGTTTCTCCTCTGTGGATGGGTGGGTGTATGGGTAGATGAGTGGATGGGTGGGCGCGTAGGGGCAGACCCATGGGTCTGCCCAACTAGGGAATCGATGGATAGGGAATGGGTGGACAGATGGTTGGGGAAATCCAAAAGCAAAAATCAATCAAATCGGTAGGCGGCCATGCTGAAAGCTCCGTAGGTAAACCCTTGATTGACCTGTTGCCCTTTGCCGCCTGCGCCCAGGGCCACAAACAGGGGCAGCAGGTGCTCGTCGGTGGGGTGGTTGCGCTCGGCGTGGGGGGCGAGTTGGCGGTAGTTGACCAGGGCTGTGAGGTCGCTTTGAGCAATGGTTGCCGCCAGCCAGGTGTCAAACTCGGCGGCCCAGTCGGGGGGCGCGGCGTGGTAGTCGCTGTTGAAGGCGGCCATATTGTGGGTGGCGGCCCCGCTGCCGACGATTAGCACGCCTTCGTCCCGCAGGGGGACCAGGGCTTTGCCCAAGTGCAGGTGGTGGGCTGGAGTCTCCCGCGACTGCACCGAGAGTAGCGTCACGGGAATCTGACCGGCTGGGTTCATCAAAATCAGCGGTGTCCAGGTGCCGTGGTCGTAGCCGCGATGGCTATTGAACCGGGGGGTAAAGCCCTCCCGCTCTAGCAGCTCGGCCACCCGTTCGGCTAGAGCAGGGTTGCCCGGTGCGGGATAAACCAGCTCCGACAGGTGGGGCGGAAAGCCGCCAAAGTCGTAGACGGTCTGGGGCTGGAGCGTGGTGCTCAGGGTGGGTTGAGCGGTGAGCCAGTGGGCCGAGATCGCCAGAATGGCGGTGGGCTGCTCTGGCAGGGTAGCTAGGAGCTGGCGCAAAAAGTCTTGGGTGGGGCCGGTGCGGATGGGGAGATCTGGCGCGCCGTGGGAGATGAAGAAGGTGGGGAGAGTCATGGGAGGTGGATGGGTAGGGTGATGCAATTCGCAGTCAGATTGTTTTAGTTAGAACAAAAGTCTAACAGAAAGCTTTAGGGGTGAGGGTGCAGGGGCCTATGTGGATCTGCCGAGTGGCAGAGACAGCGCTTAGGGGTTTTTGGTGCGGGGTCTCGGCTTTAGGGAACGGGTTGGTTGCAGGGATAGTGATGGCGATCGCCAAGGGAACGGCAAGCAGCGTGGGCAAAGGGTGAGTCATCGAATAACCTCCTGTTTGTTTTTGCTCGAATAGTTTGTATTAGAACTATCTAGATTTAAGCTAACGCTTCTGGGGGGCGATCGCAACCCCCTATCAAAGCTTTTCTTGGGGTACGGGGTGCAGGGTGCAAGGGAGCCTGAAACCTATACCCTCTACTCCCGCCGCAGCACAAAGAAAAACGGCTGCTCCATACCCTTAGGAGATTTCCAGAAAAGAAATTATCCTGAAGCTGGACGGCTGGTGGGAGCAGCCGCTCAAAACATTGACAATGAAGTCACTGGTTTTATAAGAGCTGCCAAACTCGATGTAGAGGGAGCTGCTATCTTCATCAATAATCCCGCAGGGAATGTATTTTGCCTTGCAGGTCTTTCGTAAAATTCCTTAACCGAGGTCAAGTCCGTAGCATTTGGCAATAGAGCGGTTCGAAATATTGGTGAATGTCGGGTTTTTGCCTGCGTAGGCAGAGCACCCATCCCACAGACTTTCCCGATTTACATCAGATCTGAATTTTTAGGTCTTTGCTGCGCTCAGCCTCTGCGCATTGACTCGATTTAGGCTGAGGCATGGCAATTTTCTAACGGAGAGAACCCATGCAACCAGCACCTGCAAAATGGCCGACCTGGCAAGCTTTTAGGGCCGACCAGCAAGAACTGCTGCTGCCCGCGGGCACCGCCGCCCACATTCCCGTCACCATTCGCTATATCGATGTGGGCGAGGCCGATCTGGGCACGGTGTTATTGCTGCACGGCATCCCCACCTGGGGGTACCTATACCACGCTGTGATTCCGCCTCTGGTGGCGGCGGGCTATCGGGTGCTGGCCCCCGACTTTTTAGGCCACGGTTGGTCAGATCGGCGCGATCGCTTTGATCGCTCCTTCCAAGACCAGGCGAGGATGATCGTCGCATTCCTTGCCGCCTTGGGGCTGGAGCGGGTGGATGTGGTGGGCCACGATACCGGCGGTGCGGTGGCGCTGATTCTGGCGATTGAGCACGCCTCTCTGGTGAACCGTCTGGTGATTACCAACTCAGTCTGCTACGACCGCTTTGACGATGACATGCTCGACTTTGGCCATCCCCTGCGCTGGAAGCCGCGCCCCGTCGCCGACCTGGTGGCGGCCCTGGAGGAAAGTCTGGCGGCGGGGTTGTCGAACCCCGACCAGCTCACCCCTGAATTTCGCGCCGGGATCATCGCCCCTTGGGCCAGCGAGGAGGGCAAGCTCAGCCTGCTGCGCAACGCCTCGGCGCTGAATGCAAACCAGACCATGGCCCTGGTCGATCGCCACGGCACCATCACCGCGCCCACTCTGGTGCTGTGGGGCATGGATGACCCCTGGCAAAAGGCTGAGGATGGCCAGCAGTTGGCCAGTGAAATACCGGGGGCGCGGTTCTGGGCGATCGAGGGGGCTTCCCACTGGATTCAGCAGGATGCGCCGGAGCGGTTTGCCGAGGCGGTGCTGAAGTTTTTGACGGAGTAAACTCCCCTTGCTCTGGCGAGTGTTGCCTTGGGGATGATCACCGCTGCTGGACACAGTCGTTTCCAAAGCTTGTAATCGACGCGCATCTGGATCAGCAGATTAGTCTGGCAGCGTTGGCCAAGGTTGCTCAGCTTAACCCTTATCACTTTGCACGTCTGTTTAAGGAGTCCACTGGACTGTCACTCCACCGCTACCACATTCAGTGTTGGGTTGAGCACGCCAAGCACCTCTTGCTGGTCAGGGAGTTGAGTCTGGCCGCGATCGCCCATGCCGTTGGGTTTACCAGTCAGGGCCATTTTAACTATCCCTTCAAACACTGCATCGGCCTCACCCCTAAAGCCTTTTTAAAGCAGCATTAGAAAGTAACTCCACTAAAGATGTTGCAGTGGCCCGCGCTTACGCTGAGGTAGGTTGCAGCGTTGTCAGAAGTCATCGACGCAGCAGAACAACTCTTCTAGGCTAAACATAGGTCAAGGGGGCTAATAAATTTGCTGATTTTCAGCGTACCCCTCTCCCTTTTTTATCCAAAACTCACGTTAGTCAGCTTTTTGGCTGCGAAGATAATCTCTTCCGTTTTCCATAACTGACTGACTTGAGAGTGGAGGTAAACCTGTGCGGCAACCCTTTCAAAATGGGGAGCAGAGTTCTGTTCAAAAGAATGGGGGCGGAGTATTTTTGACTCCAGCAGATTTGCCCCCTGAGCTACAGCAGCGGCTGCGATCGCACCACCTCAGCCCTGGCCAAATCTTGGTGCAGCAGGGCGACCCGGCTGAATACCTGTTTTGGGTAGCCACTGGACAAATTCGGCTGGCCAGCTTTCTTCAACAGCAGATGATCACCTACTACTTTGCAGAGACGGGCGAGCTGTTTGAAGAGAGTGCGCTGCACTGCGACACCTACGGCTGCACGGCGATCGCCGAAACCGCTGCCCACGTTATTGCCATTCCCCGCGCGGCTTTTGCTGACGCTCTGCGCCACTCTCCGGAGCTGACAGAGCGTTACCTGGTCAGCTTGACCTATCGATTTCAGTCGCTCAAAGCCCTGCTAGAGCTACGGGGGATTTACTCAGCGCGCGATCGCTTTTTGCACTATCTAAGGCAGCGCCGCCCCCCCAACCAAACCACCATCATCGTCGATAAACCAATGAAGGTGATTGCTAGCGAGCTGGCCTTGACCCCTGAAAGCCTGTCGCGCACCCTAGCGAGTCTCCAAGCGGAGGGGCTGATCAGTCGCAAAAAACGCAGCATCACGTTTTTGCCGAAGGGGCTAGAAAATATTACGGAATGATACAGACTTGACCTGGGATAAGGTATTCGCGGGAGAAATTCTCTAAGTTGCACTTACGGATTCAGCAATTATTTATCGCAGTTTAATGTAGCTGGGTTCGGTTTGAGCGTGATATCAATTCTGTTTTTTCCAAGTAGGCAGTTCAAGAAATAATGCTGTGGGTTGTGGGGCTATATCTAAAGGTTTCGCAGAGCCCAAGCTGATGCGATCGCGATCGCATATCCCGAAAATAACGGGAATTGACCAGCGATGAATTATGGCTGTGTCGGCTTTGCAGCTTTAGGTTTGTCTAGTCCAAAATCAGCAATTCAAAAATTGACAATTTATTCGTATAAGACCGAATGCTGAGTCTTTAACCCCTTCTATCGAGAGGTAGGCCATGATCAAACTCTATGGTCACGAAGAGTCCCACGATAGCTATAAAGTGATGTTGCAGCTGGAACTGCTTAACGTTGACTACGAGTGGATCAAAGTGGATCGTTCGCGGCAGGGTGCTTCTCAAGATTGGACTGCACCAGCCTTACCGCAAGTGCCGGTTCTGGTGGATGGCAACACCCACCTGGTAGATGGCCAAAAAATTATGGTGTACCTGGTACAGCGCTATAGCTGCGACCAGCCGCCTCTGGCGGAGATTCTGCCTTTGGCCCAGGTGATACGGTGGTTGTCTGCAATGGCAATTGACCCGCACCAAGTGATGAACCACGAGCAGCTGTATCGCCTGTTTGGCGTAACCAATGTCAACCCAGGGTGGGTGCAGCAGCAAGCTGGGCCAGTGCTGACTCAGCTCAATGGCCATTTAGCCAGCCAGCTCTGGTTAGAGGCCGATCGCCCTACCGTCGTGGACGTGGCAATTTTTCCCTATGTGGCGCTGGCCTGTGGCGGCGACAGTATCAACCTAGACGACTATCCTTACCTGCAGCGCTGGCTGGCTCAGGTGAGGCACCTGCCAGAGCACCAGATTTTAGAGTTAATTCGGGGGAGGCGCGATCGCACCCAGTCCGCCGCGACCCAGGCTCACCTAGCGGAAATTGGTGAATTGGCGGCCACCATTGTTCACGAGGTGCGCAACCCGTTTACAACGGTGTATGCAGCACTGTCGACCTTTCAGCGCATGGAGCTGTCGCCCCGCTTTCAGATGCGCCTAGATCTGGCCCTAGAGGAGGCCGAACGGCTCAAGCGACTGTTGGACGAAATTTTGACCTATTCTCGGGAGCCGCAGCTGATTCTCGATGAGGTTGACCTGGGTGCCTTGTGCCAAGATTTGGCTCAATTGCTGCAGGAAAACCCCGTAGCTGAGGAGCGTCATCTTAAGTTATTGCTATCGCCAGGCCCCTTGACCATTCGGGCCGATCGCGATCGGCTTAAGCAGGTGTTCATTAACCTAGTCATCAATGCCTTTGAGGCGATCGCCCCTGCACAGACCGTTACCTGGCGCGTCAAACTCCAGACGTCCAACATCGAGATCTGCATTCACAATGGCGGGGAGCCAATTCCTGCTTATATGCTATCTCGGCTTACGAAACCCTTTGTCTCAACTAAGCCCAGCGGCAATGGTCTAGGTCTGGCCATTACCCAACGCATTGTCCATGCCCATAGTGGGCAACTCGCCATTGCCTCAACTCTGGAGGAGGGCACGACGGTGACCATACGGCTACCCCGCTGGCCCTGCCTCTTCTCAGAAAAATTGCCTGCCCTACCGGAGACTTGATCTATGCGGCTCACCAAAGGCTTTGAAGTTGAGCTCTTTATTGGCACCCTTGGCGGCGATCGCCCCGCGCCATTCTCACCGCCACCACTCAGGATGTTGCGCTGCAAGACCTAGCGGAATGGTGCAGTACCCATTCCAAGCCTTGCGGTATTGAAGACTCATGTTTCCTTGGATGTAGAAGGCGGGATAGAGCCCGATCAAGATAGCGGTAGCCAGATCTCGAATTCTGTGCCGCTGGGGTCGCCTGTGACGGGTGTGAGTGTGGGCGATCGCAGCAGCAGTCGTCCCCCATGCTTGGCAGTCACGATTTGATAGCTAACGCCGAGGCTGGTTTCTTTGGCAGCGCGGCGCTCAATCGTAAACGATTCTAGAATGCGCTGGTGTTGGTCTTCAGACAGGCTAGGGCCATTGTTGGCGATGGTGACAACGACCCAGCGGGGGCTGTTGGCTGGCGCGTTGATGAGCGATCGCACCTGAGTCTGTAGCGTAATTTGTGGCTTAGGCTGCGGAGCCTCGGCGCAATTCAGGTCTGACGAGTGATCAAACTCTGCTTGCCATTGCTGATAAATGGCTTGGTTAAGCAGGGTATCTACGGCGTTGGTGAGGATGTTCATAAACACTTGGCCCAACTGCCCCGCGTAGCAGGTAACCGGCGGCAAATGTCCATAGTGGCGCACAATCTGAATGTCGCTGGTGAGACGGCTTTTGAGCAGAAGCAGAATGCTGTCGAGGCAATCGTGCAGGTTGGCTGGTTTGGGATAGACCTCGTCAATGTGACAAAAGTTTTGCAGGCTGGTGGCTAGCCGTTTGAGGCGATCGGCTCCCGTGCGCACGCTCTCAATGGCGAGGGGCAGATCTTGACGTAGGTAATCCAGTTCAAGTTGGTCTTGCAGATGGGCGATCGCCGGAGATGAATCAGGCACCTGTGCTTAATAGGCTTGCAGCAGCTCCATCAGGCCATCGGCATAGGCAGAAATGTGGGCCAGATTGCCCCAGATGAATCCAACTGGGTCGAGAATCTCGTGCGCCACGCCATCCACCAGGCGCCCCAGCCCTGCCATTTTTTCACTCTGGATCAATTGGGCTTGGGTGCGCTCGTAACGCACTTGGGTTTCGATGCCGCGAATCTGCCAAGAGGCGCTGTAGAGTTCGTGAATGTCGATTAGCCGAAAGGTTTGGGCGTTGATCTGAACAATGATGGGTTCGCGTTGGAGGTCGGGCGATCGCCGGAAGGCTTGTTGCGCTGCTGTCAGAATCGGCGTGTGGAGCGGCAGCACCAAATGGCGGCAGGCCACATAGCGATAGAGCACCGACAACGGTTGTGATGTTGCGAGAGCTTGCCCTTGGGGACGAATCAACAACTCCAGCAGTCGCTGCCGCGATACGAGCCCCACGAGCGACGCTTGTTCGGTCACGACCACCCCCGGCACCCGTGGATGTTGCTCAAATTGCGTCAGCACGTCTTTGCCGAGCACCTGCCCTTGGATCTGAAATTCGTGCTGCACAAGCTGGGCCAGCGTTGACTCTAAGGTGAGCGATTCGACACTAGCCCGATGAAGAATCGGCGTAGGCATCGCAGCGTGGGGCGAATGGGCAGACAACATAGGCAGTGAGGCAACGACGGCAGAGCTACCCCTTTGCAGAGGTGTGTGCTCAGGGTTCCCAATTCTCGCTGATGGCGAGCAAACGCTGGGATCACGCTTGTGCTGAGGAGGGCGATCGCTCGCCTGCGTTCCATTTAAGATTGCGGTGCAGGACTTGCTGCAATGCTGGGCCGTAGGTCTGTGAGGTGGCTAGGCCAACTATCCTCAAGCCCCCTCTGCACAACGGATGATCCCGACCGCTCTCTCAATGCGTACAGTACGATTGAGAAGACGATTGAGCAGGTGGCCTGCCGCCCTATTGCTTGCTCAGGTCATGATGTCCTATTGGTTAGAGACGCGCTATGACGCTACCCACAGCCCCTGTTAAGCAAAGTGATTTAGTTGGCCTCACCGTGTTAGATCGCAGTACCGCTGAGATCTTAGGCAAGGTGGGCGAATTTTGGGTAGACCCCAGACACCATCAGATTTCTGGCTTTGCCTGCGAGGTGGGGCCAGTGGGCCTGAAGCGGCGCGCCTTCAACTGGACCCAAATCGAAAGCATTGGGGCACAAGGCGTGGTGCTCAGCACTGTAGAAGGGCTAGAGGTGCATAAGCCTGACACGGCGCAGCAGGTGCTGGGAGATGAAGTGTGGACGGATGGAGGCAATAAGGTGGGGCAGGTGCAAGACTTTTGTCTAGATGCCGAGACTGGCGCAATTGTTTGCTACTTATTTACGTCTGATGCGTGGGGTGGGCTAGCGACGGGTACGTATATGCTGCCTCCTGATGCGGTGATCAGTATGGGCGATCGCCGTTTGATTGTGCGCCAAGCTGCGGCAGAAACTGCAGAGCTATTTGCTGGCAATATTCAGGAGCTAACCCGTAACTTTCTCCAGGCTGATCTAGACCGTACGCGGCAGGATGTATCGTCTATGGTGCAAGGGACTCAGGCGATCGCCAATCGCCTCTTCCACAAAACTCAGCAAGCGGTTGATCAGCGCCGAAACTCCCTGTCTGAGCACGTATCACAGCTTAAGGTAGGGCTTAATGATTGGAGCGATGAGGCTAAGGCAAAACTATCAAGCAAGGATCAGCGCCCGACCGATCAGCCTGCCACGTCGCTAGATACGCCAGCGAGTGCAGTGCCAGATGCCCCCGCAGACCCACCACTAGATACACCATCGGAACTTGCAGCGACAGACGCTGCGATGGCCTCCCCAGCACTCCCTGCTGATGCGGTGGCTCCGTTAGAGCTAGCCAATCCTGCAATTGCGGATTCAGCAGCGGTAGATCCTGCGGCGTCTGCACCCCTACCAGAACTTACCCTACAAGAGCCGCTCGTGGCCGAGCCTGATCCAATTCCTGTCCAACCAGCGGATGACGCGCCGCAACAGACTGAGCGACGAGAGTTCTAAGGCTTAACACACCAGCTCATTCCACAAGATGCCTGGTCCTCGGCGGCATACATCGACCCACTGTTCCTGAAGCCGATTACCTAGCACCTGAAACCCCTTAGCAAGGGTTGTCATACGAGTTAGGGTCTGACCGAACCTTAATAGAATACGGCCTAACTTTTTGTGTGCTTAAAGTTTCACTTCGGTTAGCTTAAAGCGGTTTTTGCCACGCCGTTTGGCTTGCTCAAGGGTAGCTTCGGCTTGTTGGAGTAGATCGTAGGCGTCGATGTTGGTCGTGCGGGCGATCGCCCCGGCCAAGTCAATGGTGACGGGCACCACAATATCTTCGGCCAGTTCTAGGGGATGGTCGGCAAAACTCTCGCGTAGAGCCTCGCCTCGATCGGCGGCGGCTTGCACCGTCAGGCC
Organism: Elainellales cyanobacterium; assembly: GCA_041742695.1. GTDB lineage: Bacteria > Cyanobacteriota > Cyanobacteriia > Elainellales > Elainellaceae > Kaiparowitsia. The sequence continues at coordinate 34,341 of JBGTOF010000207.1, forward strand.
CGAGTGAACGCAGCCAAACCGAGCTTGCCCATCGTGAAAGAGCCAAGAGTCGGCGCCGCTGACTCGACGCAAGCGTTGAGCCACCGCCTGATGTAGCCCCTCGTGTAGCGCCTGATCCAGCGTGGATAGCCCGGCTTCTGGTTCGACCTCTAGCACATAGACACAGGCTGACTCATGGGGCGATCGCCCGGGGTTGTTCGCAATATGGTGGAGCACATAGCTCACGGCATTGACCATGCTCTCGCCTTTTAGCAGCCCAGAGGTTGGCGTTGTCAGGCCAAGCGCGGTCAGCAGTTCAGTTGATTTCTGCTGCGCTACGTCAAGTTTGCTGTGCTCTGCTACTAAGGTGCGATCCCGCTCCTGCACTTCATAGTCGAGGTCCTGCAGCTTGCGCTTTTGACTGGCGATCGCCATGCTGCGCCGCACTACAGATGGCACTGCCACCAGCAAGCCCACAATCACCCCCAGCCCTAACGTAATCAGCAGCACCAGCGCCAGCGGTTCTTGAAGCTGCAATCCAAAAAACTGAATCAGAACCGGTGCCGTATTTTGCAAAGCAAACAGTACGGTTGCTAAGGCGATCAGCAGAGCTAATACAATAAAAAACGGCATAGCAATCTCGGGGGGCAAACAACTTGGGGGCAACCAAAACAAAAGAAACGCATCGGCGTCGTCCCTCAAATTCTATATCGCTTGCAGCCTAGATGATGGAATTGCAGAATGCCTCTGTTCTATTACGCCTCCATCACGCCAGAAAATTGATGCTGGGGGTGAAGTGGCCTGATAAATTTTGGGCGATCGCTATCGTTAGTATTTGCTAACCCCAAAATGGGCAATTGTTGCTCTATGCCTAGCGTTTTACTAGCTCAAAAAATAGCTCGCTGCTAGACTTCGTGGGATGGCGATCGCCCGCATCATAAATTTGGGTGTCAGGCCATCAGTTCTACAACCCCAAATCTAGCGAAACCTCTCGTAATAAGGTCTTGCTCGCTGTGAGCGCTAGAAGAGTCGCGTGAACTGGTTAATAAAATGAGCGGGTTTATAGCCCAGTCTGCGGAAAATTGATGCATTAAAAAGCAGGATTGGATGTGCTACAAAACGGTCATCAAATTCGGCGTTCTAGCAGTTCATCGATTACTATTTAACTAGAACTTATGTAGCGCTCACAGATGGGGTTCATCAATCTGGCAAACTTGTCCGTGGCCAGAATCACCTGAGCCAGTAAGTTTATTTATCCTCCTGCCGTCAAAACGCAGGCAGCGCTACGACACTCAGCCCCGCTCTAGATCTTAGTTTCACACCAAGGTATTGAATTATGGAGTCACTCGCCTACATTCACAGCGCCCTCGCCTACGAAAGTAACGACCCTGCTCCTGCTTTGCGACCCTGCCTGCAGCCCAAGGGATATTGCCCCAGTTCGGCTTGGCTGGCTGCTCCCTCGCTGCTGGTTTCGTTGGTGCTTCTCAATGTGTCACATCCGTCCTTCGCCACGATTAGGGGAGTCGTCAGCACACCCGGTGGCCCGATTAATGTTCGTTCTCAACCAAACGGTCAGGTGGTAGAGTCGCTCAGCAACGGTACCCCGGTAGAACTGACCGGCATCGCAGAAAATGGCTGGCTGGAGCGCACCGACGGCACTTGGCTCTATGCCCCCTTTGTCGAAACGATGGTAGAAGCTCCGACAGAGACAGCAGCAGAGGACGGGGCGATCGCCTCCTCTGAAGTGTCCGAAACCGCCGAAACCGCCGAAACGGGCAGCGAATCTGCCGAGGCAGAAGCTGTTTCCCCCAGCCGCCGAATCGCTTTTGCCAACACAGGCGGTGCCTCTCTCAATGTCCGCGACGAGCCGGGTGGCTCCGTAGTGTCAGTCGTGCCAGATGGCAGCCAGCTAGAGCTCACGGGCAGAGCCCAAGCCGGATGGTTTGAAAAAGCAGATGGCACTTGGGTATCGGCTCAGCTAGTTCGTTCAACGCCGCCCCAAGGTGGTGCGATCGCCCCATCACCGGCCACTCCTGAGACAGACGCCAACTCAGGAGCTAGTCCAGAGGCAAGCCCAGAAGTGCCTACGGCTTCTCCCCCTGTTGCTGCAGGGCAGGTCGGGGTTGTCGAGACCGAGGGCAATCCGCTCAACGTTCGTAACGCCCCGTCCCCAGATGAAGAGTCAGTGGTGGGACGGCTACAAAACGGCGATCGCATCGAATTAACTGGCAACAGTCAGGATGGCTTTTTGGAGCGCACCGATGGCACCTGGGTGATGGCACAGTTTGTCCGCACTGACACTCCTGTCGCACCCAATGATCAGGCAACGTCTGGTGCTCCAGCAGAATCACCCAACGCTGAGGCTTCAGCACCCTCCTCAGACTCGCCCACCTCTCCAGCCCCTAGTTCTCAACCCATAGCCGCAGCCCCCCAGACAGCGACAGAACCCGATGGGTCTGGCACTACAGGAATCGTCACCACGGGAGGAGGGCCTCTCAACGTGCGGCGTGAACCATCTGCCAACAGCCTCAGCATATCCACGCTGCCCGACGGCAGCCAGCTCGAACTAACAGGCCGACGGGAAAACGGCTATCTGGAACGCACCAACGGCACCTGGGTAGCAGAAGAATTTGTGTCGTTGGCTGAAGCAGGTACAGCACCAGCCACAGCCCCCGCACCCACAACTACAGTCCCTGAGCCCACAGCCCCTGAGCCTGCTGCAACCACTCCACCAGCTGCAGCACCTGCAGCTGCTCCACCCTCTGCCAGCCAACCCGCCCAGGGTGGAACGGTGAGTCCTGCTGTCGTGCAAACTAATGGCAGTCCGCTCAATGTGCGGAACGCACCTGGCGGTGCCGTCATTGCCAGTCTGCCCAATGGCACGCGCGTTGAACTAACGGGGCGCACCAGCGGAGGATGGTCAGAGCAGAGCAATGGCACTTGGCTCTCCTCCCAATGGCTAAGTTCTAACCCATCAAATGGCTCAGGTAACGGCGTGGGTAGCGATGTGCAAACCAGCTTTGTGCGCACCAATGGTAGCCCCCTCAATGTACGCAATGCCCCGGGTGGCAAAGTGATTGGTGGGCTTGCCAATGGTGCGCCAGTTGAACTAACCGGGCGCAGTAATGGCGAATGGGTAGAGCGGAGCAACAGTACCTGGATTTCTTCACGCTGGCTATCAGCAGCACCCAATGGGGTAGGCAGCGATGTGCAGGTTGGGTTTGTCCGCACTAACGGCAGCCCACTGCTGGTGCGTATGACCCCCGGCGGCTCCATTATTGGCGAAGTCGCCAACGGCAGCCAGGTTGAGCTAACCGGGCGTAGCACTGCTGGTTGGCTGCAACTATCCAACAATGGCTGGATTTCTGGAGACTGGGTAGTGCTGTAGCACGCCTAAACTCATTACACCTAGGACTGATGCAGTTGGGCGATTTTTGGGACGCCGCACGAAGTGCGTAAGTACTCCGTAAACTAAGTTTTTGCACATTCTTTGGTTTCGCTATCAGCCCGAATGGACTGGTAATGCCGCTGGAATTTGTCTCTGGCGGTTTCAATCGAGAATTGCCAATTAATCTTGATGCGCTGTTGGTGGCGTTC
>JBGTOF010000233.1:0-2970 GCA_041742695.1 Elainellales cyanobacterium
CCGGGTTATTCCGCCACCTTGGCATCTAACATCATTTCTACAGCATTTGATCGCTCAAATAGCCGTTTGGGGTAAGCTAAGCCGTGCTCTCACATACCGTGTAATCCTACATTTTCAATTGAGGAGCTGTTTTTAGCCGCCTAGCCTAGGCCAGGCATATTATAAAGTTCTAAAATATAGGGTCTAAAAATTAGTGGCAGCCGCCCATGCTGCAAGCGCTATATTATTGGTGTGAAAATGGCACTCTGTATACCAAACGACAGTTGCCCTTTAGCTTGACCCTGGATGCCCTATAGAAATCTGTGCTCGGTGCCGGCTTTATCTCATTACCTGGGTCTGGCATCCTTAAATCAATCTCCGGAGAAGCAGCGCTCTGTCTTAAAGACGCTCGCTAGCCTCAAAACCGCTAGCCAAGGTCTACTCGATTACGCCACGCTTTTGCGGAGATTCCTGAGTTCGCTCCTGTGTTTCCTGACCGTTTGCATATATTCTCTGTTGTGGTTCGGTTGTGGAGTTGTTAAGACAGATGGCATCATAGTCCGTTCACAATCCATCTCAAACATCTCCGTGAAATTCACGTCGTTCTGCAGATCGTCATAGTTGCCCTAGGTCACTAAATCGGGCGATCGCCACTGTTTCACATTACTGACCGAGCAAACCAAAATCAGGCTTAAATCAGATTCAGTAGCCCACCTAAATTAAACTCCAGCCACCCAGTTCTGCATAGCCTGCGCGACCGGTAGCCGAGAAACCAGGGGCTCTATTCAATCTCATTATTCAGCCTTTTATGACCGTTGGTGTCACCACCCAGAGCGCACAATCCCAATCAGGAAGGCAGCTATGTCACCCCGAAAATCGCACTCATTCTTTCGCCGTTCCGCAAACCATGTCTTGCAAGCTCTGCAACTTGCCACCAAACGCATCAGCCGTGGGCTACTGCGCAATTGGTTGCAGATGGGCAGAAGACCATCCTCGGGCGTAGCCGGCTTTGTGCTACCCACGACGGTTTTGCTGGTGCTCGTTGTGCTGCTCACAGTGGGTTCGATCGCATATCGCACCTATACCCGCACCACCCAAACCATCAGCGATCGCCAGCAGCGTGTGGTCTACAACACCGCCACCCCTGCCATCGATCGTGCCAAAGCCAAGCTCGAGTTTCTGCTAGATGAAAGCAGAGATACTCGCCTACCGGGTGGCGTCCCGGCAGAAACCTATCTGCTCGGCATGTTGCTCAACCGAGACGGCGGCACCGATTTGGGTGGCCTCGTTGTCCCGCCACTGCGAATCAATGGTGGAGCAGATGACCCCTACGTGTTTGCAGGCGAAACTCGAGTGAATGTGGGCGCGTCATTCCAAGGCGATACGGGTGCAGACAACGCCTGGAAATACGAAGCAGATACCAGTGGCGATGGGCAGAACGACGCCACGGTGGTGTATTCCATTTCATTAATTACCGATGCTGCGGCTCTGGCTGACACCTCCGATGATCGGGTGCAGGAACGAGCAGCGAGATTGCAGGTTCGCAACGGCCCCCTCAGCAACGCCGCTCCCGACAACCCATTGTGCGCCATCGATACGGCCGCAGGAGCGTCAGCACCGCAAGAAGGCTGGATTCCTGATCAAGCCTCTACCTCAATTTTGCGGAAGAACTTTCAGGTTGACGTGTTGGTGATTCCGTATACGCTCAATCGCCCCGTCACCACACTCGAAGTCCAGCAAGATCGTCAAATTGATCGGGGCAACAAGTGGGGAGCCTGGTTCCGCAATGACCTAGAAGTCTTTCCTGGCCCGCGCTTTAACTTCAACGGTGCCATGCACACCGAGGGTAGCTTCTTTGGGGGCAACTCAGAATTCCGCAGCTACCTTCTCAGTTCTCCAGCCTCATGTCTCACCACGGATGAAGGGTCTGAATCTGAAATCAGCGTTACATTGCGCTCAGACCCGCCCTACCAGGGTCAGTTTATTGCGGCGTTCATGACGAATAACAACTTTGGAAACGATAACGACACGCGTTATCACATTCCGCCCGAGCGCTGGCAGGATGGCAACTTTAACGGTGAAGCCAACGCCACCCGCCTCCGTCCCGCCAATGATTCTGTTGACCCGCCTGCGGGCATCACCCCAGAGGACTATGCGCTAGACCCGGTTCGGCTATTTACCGAAGATGAATCAATTGCCCGTGGATTTGCCGATACCGCCCAGCAGGCAGCTCGCCAGCCCGGTTGGGATGGCCGACAGCTCGTACTCGGTAACCAAGGCCGGCTGCGAACCCAGCAAGAAGAAGCGCCCTATGTGGACGACTCCTATCGAGCTGACAACCGCTATGGCCCCAAACCTCGCTACAACAACGCAATTTCCCTCGCTGATGTTGGGGATGGCACAAGCCGCTCACTCGGTCAACCCATTGCAGCGGCTGACCCCAGCTCGGCTCAGCTCACCACAGTGAATCCGCCTGCTGGCGGTGATGCCAGCGGTGTGGGCCTAGATGGATACTGGGAGCGCCGTGCCCGTGCTGAGGGGGTTCGTATTGTGGTGGGGCAGCGGCTAGAACTGGGCGACCCCGCTGGATGGGGTGGGCCGCTGCCTGCATTGGATGATGTGGGTTTGCTGCGAGAGCCCCTGCGTCCTTTCAACTCCTGCACTGAGAACTACGACAACCGAAATCTAAACGCAGCAAACAACAACCGTTGCAACGAGTCGCGTCAGCGGCGGACGCTTTGGGATAATTTGGCCGCAGTTCAGGCCACGGTCATCTATCACTCCGCATCGGGCAATCCCGATGTGCCACTAGCCTGCCTTGCGACCACAGTCCATCCGGGTACCGCCGAAACCCTCGATCGCAGTTCAACGTTTGAAAACCTGGCCTATGGATTTGAAGGTGCTCTGACTGGGGGCTTTGGTACAGCTTCGCGACGGTTGATTAGTGACTTTTTCAATGGCCGAGGTACCAACGGTTGGGAATATGCGTTT
>JBGTOF010000247.1:0-16093 GCA_041742695.1 Elainellales cyanobacterium
CTCTTCTCATTACGCTCTATACCGATTTGGGAGATGCCTATAGCAACGCCTATGCCCAAGACAGCGCCCTGCACGCTTATGAGCAGGCCATCGACTTAGCCAAAACCCTAAAAGACAAGCCAGGACAGGCTAGAGCGCTCCACCAAACGGGCGTTGCTCTGAAGCATTCTGGGCGATCTGAGCAGGCAATCGCCTTCTTTCAGCAGTCCTTGGAAATATGCCGCAACATTGGCGATCGCAGGAATGAGGCGAATATCTTAAGAAGCTTGGGAAATGCGTACCATTCCCTGGGGCAATACTCTCGTGCGCTTGAGTTCCATCAGCAGGCACTGGCAATCGCAAACGAGATGGGTGAGCGCAGATGTGAGGCGAGTGCTTTAGTCAATTTGGGGAATGCGTACTATTCTCTGGGGCAATACTCGCGTGCAATTGAGTTTTACCAACAATCGTTGGCAATCGCAATCGAGTTAGGCGATCGCAGAAGTGAAGTGAGTGCCTTAGGAGATTTGGGGAATGCGTACCACTCCCTAGGGCAAGACCCGCGTGCGATTGAATTTCTCCAGCAGGCATTAGCGATCGCAAACAACATTGACGATCGCAGAAGTAAGGCGAGTGCTTTAGTCAATTTGGGAGATGCGTACAATGCTCTGGAACAATACCCGCGTGCGATTGAGTTTCTCCAGCAGGCATTAGCGATCAAACACGAGATTGGCGATCGCCACGACGAGGGAATAGCACTATTGAACCTGGGCCATGCTCTAGCGAAGCTTGACCGGCCTTATGAAGCGGCTCAGAGTTATCAACAGGCTTTGGCCATTTATAAAGAACTAAACCTTGACCACATGGTTGAGGAGTGTGAAAAAGCCATCGAAGGGCAAAAGTTCATCATTGCGACGCAACGGCGATTTGCGCCCCCTATCCTACACGAGCCGATACACCAAGGGAACTCGTCTTCAGCCAAGCGCCCACAATCCCTGCTCAAACGGCTGCAGCGGCAAAAAAAGCTCTGGTTTTGGCTTGTGGCAGTCATCACGATTGCAGCGATCTGCCTCTGGTATTTCCTTTAAGCGGCTTAATGGGAATCTGTCTCGCAGCGCACGGCTAAATAAAGGCTAAACCCGTGCTGCCCACGCCGCGGGCAGCACGGGTTTAGTTTTACATCTGCTAAGCAGGCGTTGGGTTAGGCGCGCGCCATCAGCAGTTGATCGGCCTGCTGTGCTGTTTCAAAGAAGTAGGCGGCGTTTTCTTCAGGCGTGTTGGGCAGAATGCCATGCCCCAAGTTGAGAATGTGGCCCCGATTCCCAGCTTTGCGAATGGTGTCGAGGATGCGATCGCGAATGAATGGCTTAGAGCCAAATAGCACCCCAGGGTCGAGATTGCCTTGCACCTTCATCTCTGCCCCCAGGCGCTGGCGAGCATCGGCCATATCCACCGACCAGTCCACCGTCACAATATCCACACCCGATCGCCCCATGCGCTCCAGCACACCGGCGCTGCCGCTCACCAGCAAAATCAGCGGCGTGTCGGGATGGGTAGCTTTGACCTGGCGCACGACCTGCTGCTGATAGGGCAGGGCAAAGGTGTCATAGTCCTGCGGGCTAAGCTGCCCAGCCCACGAGTCGAACAGCTGAACCACCTGCGCCCCGCAGTCGATCTGGTAGCGCACATAGGTGGCAATTGAGTCGGCCAGCTTGCTGAGAAACTGGTGCAGAATTGTCGGGTCAGAAAAGGCCATGTGTTTGATGATGCCGTAGTCTTTGCTGCCCTTGCCTTCAACGGCGTAGGCGGCAAGCGTCCACGGTGCGCCCACAAAGCCCAGTACGGTAGAGGCATCGCCCACTTCTTGCCGGAGGGTTTGCAGAATGGGCTTGATGAAGGGCAGAGATTCGGCTGGCTCGAGCGATCGCAGCGCATCTACCTGTGCCTGAGTGCGAATGGGGTCAGCAATGATGGGGCCTTTACCTTCAGCAATATCCATCTCGATGCCCATACCCGGCAGGGGCGTCACAATGTCGGAGAACAAAATTACCCCGTCGGGACGGAAGGCGCGCCACGGCTGAAGTGAAATTTCGATAGCGACATCAGGAATCTCGGAGCGATCGCGAAAAGAGGGATACTTCTCCCGCAAATCTCGATAGGCTTTCATATATCGCCCAGCCTGGCGCATCATCCAAACGGGGGGGCGGTCAAGGGCTTCGCCACGGGCAGCACGCAATAATCGAGGAACCTGATGCGATCCGGTCATTACAACTCCGTAGTGGTCTCACACAAAGGACGAGTGGCGTTGAACAGGTCGGAGAGAGTGCTTACTGCCGGTTTTCCAAAACGGTTTAGACAGGAAAATCGGCGCACTCATCTTGACGCCTATCTTGCAAACGCATTTGCTAGCTTACCATTGGGCGATCGCCCTAGCTCTGCCCACCCTAGGCAACCTGTCATAAAACTTCACCGATCGTGACACAGACGTTACACCCGAGCGCCCTACCCACGTATCCCTTGGAGTAAGGGTGCAGCCCCCCATGAAGACCATAATCCTGCCCCGATAATCCATTGATTGCGTTTTATGTGAAGAATTCCATGAAGGTCTGGAAACACTCTACTGAACTGGGAAGCATAGTAATTGGCACCCTTGTCAACGGATTCTTCCAGCATCATGGGACTTTTTAATCGCCTGTATTCTCGGCTTCGCAAACCATCGGCTCCGTCTGTCCAGCCTGCGCACGCAGCGCACGGGCAAATCGTTCCGGCTCAGCCGCGCCAATCCAAAACCTTGGCAGAGCTAGAGCGCCAGATCGAACTGGAGACCCAACGACATCGCCCGATCACCGTGCAGGCTATCCCAGTACGGCAGAATGGCTGGATGGGCAAACTGTTGGGCTTGAGCCTTTTGGTGGGGCTGCCGCTAGGGGCGCTGTGGCTAATCAACCTGCCCTATACGCCGATTCGCCGTCCCATCGCCGAAAAAGCGCCCATCTTGCTGCTCCCCAGCTACATCCAGTTCGACAATAACTTCAAAGAGGCGATCGCCCTATCGGAACAAGCGATGCAGCTGATCGATAATCCCACCAGCTCGGTCGATTTAGACGTGGGGCAGGTCGTAGTTCGGCAAGCGCAAGAGCGGCTAGATTCGCTGCCCTCCACCCTGCGCGACTCCTGGCATGATGACTGGTATCGCTGGTATGGCTGGCGTTATTCTTCCACCTACTTCAATGACATTCGCAGTGAGGTGGGGCGGCTCCAAGTCAAGGTCATGCAGGAGCAAAATGCCCAGACCGCACTGGTAAAAGCAGAACAGGCGATCGCTCAGGCACGGCAAAACTATCAGCAGGCGAAAACCCCAACGGATCGGCGGATGGCAATTGAGGCGTGGCGCAGCGCCCTATCTGATTTAGAGCTTATCCCTAGCCAAACCCTGGCTGGGGAAGTAGCGTTCTCAAAACATGCAGAAGCCTCGGAGCAATTTCGAGAGACCGTCGGCATTGCTGCTGAGTCTGAAAAGGTTGCGGTTCTTATTGACAACGCTCGCCAGTTTGCCTGGCAGGCTGCAAAAGCCGCCCAAAACCCACCCCACACCGTAGCCGAGTGGGATCAGATCATTCGACTGTGGCAACTTGCCATCAGCCGGTTAGACGATATCCGCTCCGATGACCTGGCTGGCTTTACTGAAGCAGAGCAGCTGCTAGCCCAATACGAGGCTAACATCAGCGAAATCGAGGTGCGCCGAGAGGCAGAGGCAGACGCCGTCCGGCTGATGCGTGAGGCAAACTACAAGATCGAACAGCTGTCCCGTTTTAATGCGGGCTCCCCTTCGGATTTCCGCAGGGACTATCAAATTAGCCAACTCTACTCCATCATCAACACGCTCAACCAAATTCCGAACGGCACCACGGTCTACAAAGATTCAGAGCTATTGCTCATTCAAGCGACTAATCGACTGAATCAACTTTCGGCACGATAATGGGTTGAACGCTTTAACCGGTTTAATCAACGCGTTCCTAATGGGAGCTGTGGAACGGTTGCGGTGGAAGCTTCGTTCTCTCGCGGGAATTGTCCGCGCAGTCGGGGAGGGTGACGAAGAAATGTTCGAGACTCTGTAACCTAACGCGTCATAACGTGAGGGAGCAATGGCGGTTATCAGTTTTGGCAGCCTCAATATGGATTTAGTGGCGCGATCGCCCCATTTGCCCAAACCTGGCGAAACCCTAACGGGGCATTCCTTTGAAACCATTCCAGGGGGGAAGGGAGCCAATCAGGCTGTCGCCGTTGCTCGACTGGGAATACCGACGCAGATGGTGGGTCGCGTGGGGGGAGATGGGTTTGGGCGATCGCTCCTCAACGCACTCCAGACAGACGGGGTCGGCTGCGACAGCGTGGCAGTCGATGAGGCGATCCACTCTGGCGTCGCCATGATTGCCGTCGATGACGCCAGCGAAAACCACATCATTGTCGTTCCCGGTGCAAATGGCCGGGTCGGAGAGCCTGAGGTGGCCCAATTGAGCCGCCTCTTGCCCACGGCTCAGGTGTTGCTGCTCCAGCTAGAGGTGCCCCTTTCTGCGGTGGTTGCCGCTGCCGTTGCCGCCAAGCAAGCGGGGGTTTTGGTCATTCTCGACCCAGCCCCAGCCCGCACCGATTTACCCCACGACCTCTATCCCTTAATCGATATCCTGACGCCCAACCAGGTTGAAGCCGCACAGTTGGTGGGGTTTCCGGTGGGCGATCGCCCCGCCGCCTTGGCCGCAGCCGAAACCTTGCAGCAGCGCGGGGTAAACACGGTGGTGATCAAATTGGGACGGCAGGGGGCGCTGTGTCTCACCGCCGAGGGCGCGTTTGATGTGCCCAGTTTCCCGGTGCAGGCCGTAGATACCGTGGCGGCTGGCGATGCGTTTAATGGAGGATTGGCTGCGGCGATCGCCCAGGGATTAGCGCTGCCAGAGGCTACCCGACATGCTGCGGCGGTTGCCGCCCTCTCTGTCACCAAGGCAGGAGCGCAACCCTCTCTGCCGTCACGCTCTAGCCTAGAGGCGTTTCTGTCCACAGGTGAAATATAACCAGTACGATTAGAGAATCCAGCTCAAAGGCTGATGAGGCGTGGCATTCCGGTAAAAACTGGAGTGCGGCGCACTTGATGCTTACCCCTTTTGGACTGCCGACTTGTGGATAAGAGTTGCGATCGCCCCCTTTAATTTAGTAGGATTATAAATTGGATTATTTGGGAAGGGTCATGGCGAAACGGATTCAGCTAGTTCTCAATCAAGATGTTATTAAATTGGGTCGTTCTGGGGATTTGGTCGATGTTGCACCGGGCTATGCCCGCAACTATCTTCTGCCCCAAGGGTTGGCCGTGCGTGCCACTCCCGGCATTTTGAAGCAGGCTGAACGCCGCCGCGAAGTTGAGCGGCAGCGATTGGCTGATCTGAAGCAGGTAGCTAATGGACAAAAAGCCACACTGGAAAAACTTAGCAACCTCACATTGCCTAAGCAAGTGGGTGAAAACGACGCCATCTTTGGAACAGTCACGAACCGCGAGGTCGCTGAAGCGATTCAAGCTGCTGCAGGCATTGAGGTAGACAGTCGCGGCGTTGAGGTTCCCGAGGTTCGCAAACTGGGCACCTACGCCGTTGAAGTCAAGCTGCATCCTGACGTCTCTGCTACCGTGACGATTGAAGTGGTCGCTGGCGACGCTGAGTAACGGCGCCTGACACGGCACCCTAGGGCTGAAGGATATCTGAATAAGCACTTAGCCTCACAACGCTAGGCTAAGTGCTCATTCAATGAAACTCAAAGAATGGTTCAACACACGGATTGGGGTGTGGGGCGATCGCCCCACACCCCAATCCGTGTTCGCGTGGCTGCTAGAGCAACAGTAGCGGCAGAATGTAGGGCGATTGCCAACTAAAAATAGTACACTAGAACTGTAGTTTTAATTGGTATAGATTGTCGGGTTAACAAGTCCGGCAACTTTATCAAACTGCGTCAATCTAGCCAAGGTTCTGGTGCGTATAAAGCGACCGATAGGAGTGAAGAGGGCGATCGCGCTTCTTCTCGATCGCTTTAGGCCGAATTCCACAGATTTAGAGTTCTCTGCCCTCTATAATAAGGCGAACCCCCAAATATAGCGGGGTGTGTTGGCGTTCGATGGTTGCTCCCTATGGTTCAAGAACTGAATTTTCAAGCCTATAGCGATCGCCTGCCCCCGCAGAACATCGACGCTGAGGAAGCCATTTTGGGTGGCATCCTGCTCGACCCTGAAGCCATTGGACGAGTTGCCGAATTGTTGCGTCCTGAAGCGTTCTACATCTCGGCTCACCAAGAGATTTACCGCACTGCGCTTACCCTCTATGGTCAGGGTCGCCCCACTGACCTCATGAGCATCACCAGCTATCTTCACGACCAGGGCACGTTAGAAAAAGTGGGCGGTCAGGCCCGCATTGCGCAACTCGTCGATCGCACAGTCAGCGCAGTCAACATTGACCAATACGCCCAGCTTGTGATGGACAAGTTCATCCGGCGCAAAATGATCCAGGTGGGAACTGAGGTCTCTTACCTCGCCTATGAAACAGGCTCCCCCCTAGAAAATATTCTTGATCAGGCTGAGCAAAAGGTCTTTAGCATTACTCAAGTGCGCCCCAATCAGAGCCTGATGCCCACTGCCGACATCCTCACTAGCACCTTCTCCGATATTGAGAGCCGCTCTCTTGGGATGGTGCTGCCGGGTATCTCCTGCGGCTTCTACGATCTTGACGCCATGACTCAGGGGTTTCAGCGCTCCGATTTGATCATTGCAGCTGCCCGCCCAGCGATGGGTAAAACCAGTTTTTGTCTCAACATTGCCCGAAATATTTCCGCATTTCACAAGCTACCAGTGGCGGTCTTCAGCTTAGAAATGTCAAAAGAACAACTGGTCTATCGTCTTCTCTCTAGCGAAGCGCAGATTGAGAGCGGGCGGTTGCGGGCAGGGCGCATCAGCCAAAACGAATGGGAGCCCCTAGGCTATGCCATCAGTGCCCTATCCCAAATGCCTATTTTTATCGACGACACCCCCAATATTACAGTGACTGAGATGCGGTCTAAAGTGCGTCGTCTTCAGGCCGAGCAGGGCGGGGCTCTGGGCCTAGTGCTGGTTGACTATCTGCAATTAATGGAAGGAAGCGGCACCGAAAACCGGGTGCAAGAGCTATCGCGGGTGACCCGTGCGCTCAAAGGGATGGCCCGAGAGCTTAACGTGCCGGTGATAGCGCTCTCCCAGTTGAGCCGAGGCGTCGAAGCCCGCACCAACAAACGCCCAATGATGAGCGACTTGAGAGAATCTGGCGCTATTGAGCAAGACGCCGACTTGATTTTAATGCTATATCGGGATGAGTACTACAATCCAGACACGCCCGACCGCGGCATTGCCGAAATTATCTTGACCAAACACCGAAACGGTCCCATTGGCACCATCAAGCTATTGTTTGAGCCCCAGTTCACCCGATTCCGTAACCTAGCTTCCCCAGCACGACCTAGCTAAGGGTAGGGATTAGTGGGCTTTAAGAGAATGCTTTGGGAACAGGACTATTTGCCTCTTTCATCCGTCCTGTAAGGGTAAGGCTATACCTGTGTGGCTAATAGACAGAGTCCTGTTGAAGCTGATCTAGCAACCCCTCACAGGCATCCATCAGTAGCTCAATCACGTAGTTGAACCCATCAGTGCCGCCGTAGTAGGGATCGGGCACATCAGTATCGGGATGATGTCGGCAGTAGCTGCACATGAGCTTAACTTTGTGGTGGTAATTTCCCTGGGGGTCAAGCTGAAGGATATCTCGATAGTTATCACCATCCATCGCTAGAATCAGATCAAAGGTCTCTAAGTCGGCGAGTTGGAACTGACGCGCTGACCCTTTAAGCGTTAGATTCAGCTTTTTTTGGGCGGCTGCCGCCATGCGACGATCGGGAGGGTTGCCCACATGCCACCCCCCAGTGCCTGCTGAATCACACGTGATTTTGCCCTGGAGTCCGCGCTGCTCTAACAGATAATTCATGATGTTTTCTGCTGAGGGAGAGCGGCAGATATTACCGAGGCAAACAAATAGGATCTGGTAGGGCATGGTGCTGAATTAGGGTGTTATACTTCGTTAGTGGTGGGCATGTAGCTCAGTGGATAGAGCATCAGATTCCGGTTCTGAGGGTCGGGGGTTCGAATCCCTCCATGCTCGTTAAGTTAGCCTACCTCTAATTCGTCTCTAAACGTTTTGTCTAGCTGATACTAGATAAAGTGTTTAGGAAGCTTGTAGCGAGAATCCTACAAGGTTTCTTGTGCTGAGCCTTTTGCTCAACGCTTTTTCCTGCCTGTTAATGAGCCGCAAGTCGCTCTAGATTTTCAGTTTTTAAGCGTCTTGTTGCCTCAGTAAGCCATTGTTAGGTAGGAAAACTTGTAGCCTGTGGTTCTTATGCTTGGACTCTATGGTGCGGCGGTTGTGAAAAGTCGTGATTTGTGGAGTTTGCGAAGTGGCTAGAGCTACTTCCGTCCAGGCAGGTGAGGTAAGGGAAATCCTCGGAGATCTATCACAGCGTGGAGACTTCACCGGTTCGCTTAGATTTTGCAGCGAGGCGTTTACGCTGTCGCCTCAGTAAGGCTTATTCTTCACTTGCAGGAGAAATGCTAGGCCCTTCACAGACGACTCGATTTCGGCCCTGGTTTTTTGCGAGCAGCATGTTTTGATCGGCACGGTCGAGACAGCTAAGACCTCGGGCTTCATCGCTGGGCTGCAAGGTGGCTGTCCCTACGCTAATGGTGATGTGCAAATCAACGGTTTCGCTGATGGCAAACGGTTGGCTACTGATGAGTTGACAGAGGCGATGGGCGATCGCACAGGCTTCTTCTGCGTCAGTATCGCTCAGGATGATGACAAACTCTTCGCCGCCATAGCGAAAGGGGGTGTCGTAGGAGCGCAGATTATGGCTTAGACGAGCCGCAATCAGCTGCAAGGCCCGATCGCCCATTAAGTGTCCATAGGTGTCATTGATCGTCTTAAACAAATCCACATCCAGCATGATGAGGCTGATGGGTTGACGTTGAGACCGGGCGATTTGGATTTTGCGGGGGAGCTCCCATTCAAACGCGCGGCGATTACTTAAGTCAGTGAGGGGATCAGACAGGGCGATCGCCGACAGAATATCATTGGTTCGCATCAACTCGCGATAGGTTTGCACCCGCCGCAACCCCGCCTGAATTCGGGCTCGCAGCAGCCGATGCTGCAAGCCATCCAGTCTGATCATTGAGACTGCCGTGGCGTTGTCTGGCTGGCTGAGCATCACAGGAAGCTCTACATAGGCATCGGCCCCGGCCATGAGCGCTTGGGTTTCTCCCTCAATCATCTGATTTAAGGTAACTTCACCGTCATTGGGCGATCGCAAGTGCACTGCGATGCAGTAAATCCAAGCCAGTTGATTTTGCAGCTTGACTTGACGGCATAGGTCCAGATAATTAGGCAGCTGCGCATCAACAATCACCAAATCAGGCTGTTGAGCATAGGCAATGTGTAACGCCTCTTCTACTTCAGATGTGGTTTGAATCGAGTAATCGTTAATGGTGTGAATCGTTTCCAGGAACAAGCTTAAGAAGCTAGCGCTCCCTACAATCAGTATCGAAGCATCCATGTGTATTGCCGAAGCTAACGCTAAGTCGTTGACCATGCCATGGCATGCAACGGAAAACGCGAAATTTTAATGGGTTCATAAATTTAGTCGGCTGGAAGGATGCCGCCGCTATCATTTAATTGGATCACTGTCGAGAACCAGTATGGTTTCGTCAGCTCAAGGGGGGATTAACTCAACTCACCTGTCATCTTCATTCCCTATCAATGACTCACGGTCGTCTCATCACTACTCAGAAATCCCTGGCCTCTGTTGCTAGCAGGGCGGCCTAGATGATGTAGAGAAGGGCAGAGACGCTGAACTCAAGATAGAGTGGTATGAGATGCCAGCACGTACAATGTTTAATACATCGCAAGCTGATAATTTTTCGGAAAATACGGTCTACTCCTTTTATTGTTGACTATGTTATTAAGCTATCCCCCACAAATATGGCTGAAATCAACGATTTCAATCTCTTTAAGAAATTTTCGCTGAATCACGGCTTATGTGAGTTTATATACATTGCTGAGACGCTGCATAAGCCATCAGCCAAGGATGGTGAGAGTTAGCGCCGTGACGGTAACTGTGTAAGTAAGACTACGCTTGCGGTTAAGACCACGGACACCCGCTGAACTGTCTCGCTACAGACCATGTATAGAGCAGTACGTATAGATGTAATAGTCATAACCCTTGCGACAGCAGTCTCAGAGAGTGTTTCAACGGTAAATGCAGCGCTAGACTGATGCTTTCCTATGACAACTTTTGAGTTTAGTATTGTTGCGAACCCTGGTTCTGTAGAAACTCTACAACGATTAAACACGTAGGTACCCATCAGCAACGTGTCAATCAGCACTATAAGCGCTATGTCTGTAAGGTTTGGACGCAGGCGGCTTTGAGCCATGGTGGGTGCAGTGTATTGCCTCGTATGTCTTGCGGCACAACGCATGCCCAACCATGTGAGGCCCAAGCTCTGTCCGCATTTGTGAAACAACTTCTGTTAAACAATTGTCAAAACCTGCGGCATGATTAAAGGATGATAGACGTGGCCTAAGGCGATCGCCTTCAGGCTCCAGCTAAGAGGGCATGACGCATTTAGGGCAGAGTCGGTATGATCAAAGGATTAGGATGTTGAAGATCCTTGAAGATAAGGATGTAAGGCTAAGCTTCAATTGAGTGTTGAGGTCGGTTGAAGGCTTCCTGAAGATAGCTTCTGCATTGCTTCTGTTGGGTTCAGATTCGATTTGTCAGATGCGTGATGGCGATCGCCCTACATGTGCTCCATCCCATAATCTGGGCGCGATAGGGACGAGGGGTATACTATCGATTCGCTACCCAGCAACAGATCCGCTGTAGAGCAAAAGGTTTGTTTCCCCAATAAGCTAACTGGCTATGGCTAGAGGCAACTCAGTCTACGCTGTCACCCCGCTAGCTAACAATTTTGTTTTCCCTGCATTGAACATTGAATTCCTATGTCTAATCTCCAATCGTTGCAGCAAATTCCGGTGATGAGTGGCGCAGAAATCCGCCAGACGTTTTTGGATTTCTACGCGGCGAAAGGTCATCAGGTGTTGCCCAGTGCATCGCTGGTACCCGAGGACCCAACGGTGCTGCTGACGATTGCGGGCATGCTGCCCTTTAAACCTATCTTCTTAGGCCAGCGTCAGGCCGAATTCCACCGCGCGACCACGTCCCAAAAGTGTATTCGCACGAACGATATTGAAAATGTAGGGCGCACAGCACGGCACCATACCTTTTTTGAGATGCTGGGCAACTTTAGTTTTGGCGATTACTTTAAGGAAAAGGCGATCGCTTGGGCGTGGGAACTCTCAACCGAAGTTTACAAATTGCCACCCGAGCGGTTGGTGGTGAGCGTGTTTCGAGACGATGATGACGCCTACGCCATTTGGCGGGATCAGGTCAAAGTCCCTGAAGCTCGCATTATTCGGATGGATGAAAAAGATAATTTTTGGCAATCTGGCCCCACTGGGCCCTGCGGCCCCTGTTCGGAAATTTACTACGATTTTCATCCTGAACTGGGGGATACGGCCATTGACTTAGAGGACGACAGCCGCTTCATCGAGTTCTATAACCTGGTGTTTATGCAATATAACCAGGATGCCAGCGGTAACCTGACGCCACTTGCTGCGCAAAATATTGACACCGGAATGGGGCTAGAGCGAATGGCGCAGATTTTGCAGCGCAAGCCCAACAATTACGAAACAGATCTAATTTTCCCGATTGTAGAAACGGCGGCGAAGATTGCTGGGCTGGACTATGCCCAATGTGACGAGGCAACACAAATTTCCCTAAAGGTGATTGGGGATCACGTGCGAGCAGTGATGCATATGATTGCCGATGGCATTAATGCCTCTAATCTAGGACGCGGTTATGTGTTGCGGCGATTGATTCGGCGAGTGGTGCGCCATGGGCGGCTGATTGGGATTGAGCAGCCGTTTGTAGTGGACATAGCAGAGACGGCGATCGCCCTATCTGAAGTGGCGTATCCCGATCTGCGCCGCCGCGAAACGGTTATCAAAACCGAGTTGCAGCTAGAAGAGTCACGCTTTTTAGACACGCTAGAGCGGGGCGAAAAGCTGCTGACAGAGATTCTCAGCACCAGCCCTGCGGGAGGCGAGATTGCGGGGCAGGATGCGTTTGTTCTGTATGACACCTACGGTTTTCCGCTAGAGCTAACTCAAGAGATTGCAGAAGAGCAGGGGCGCACGGTAGATGTAGCGGCGTTTGAGGCCGCAATGGCAGCTCAGCGCGATCGCTCTCGTGATGCTCACGAAACCATTGATCTAACGGTGCAGGGGTCCCTAGACAAACTAGCGGCAACCATCCAAGAAACTGCCTTTTTGGGCTATACCGCTGTGGTGAGCGAGGCGGAGGTCGCCGTGCTGCTGGTAGAGGGACAACCTGTGGAGTCTGCTGAGGCCGGCACTGCCGTGCAGGTGGTGCTTAACCAAACGCCGTTTTACGCCGAGTCGGGCGGGCAAGTGGGCGATCGCGGCTATCTATCGGGCGACCAACTCGTCGTGCGGGTCGATGATGTGCAAAAAGATGGGGCGTTCTTTGTTCACATGGGCAAGGTGGAGCGAGGCACCTTGGCAGTGGGCGATCGCCTGACTGCCCAGATTGATCTAGCCTGTCGCCGCCGTGCCCAGGCTAACCACACGGCGACTCACCTGCTGCAAGCAGCACTGAAAAAACTGGTCGATGACACCATCGGTCAGCAAGGGTCCATGGTGGCCTTTGATCGGCTGCGGTTTGACTTCAACTATTCCCACCCGTTAACGCTAGAACAAATTGAACATATTGAAGACCAGGTCAATACTTGGATAGCTGAAGCGCACGGAGCCCATGTTGCGGTGATGCCCTTAAACGAAGCAAAAGCGAAGGGAGCCACCGCCATGTTTGGCGAAAAGTATGGCGATGAGGTGCGGGTGATTGACTTCCCTAGCGTGTCGATGGAGCTGTGCGGGGGCACTCATGTGGGCAATACAGCAGAAATTGGTTTGTTCAAAATCATTTCTGAAACCGGCGTGGCGGCTGGCGTGCGCCGCATTGAGGCGGTAGCGGGGCCAGCAGTGCTGGAATATCTGAACGTGCGTGACCGAGTTGTGCGCGATTTGGGCGATCGCTTCAAAGCTAAGCCGGACGAGCTAGTGGATCGGGTCACGGCGATTCAGGCGGAACTGAAGACCACCCTGAAGCAGCTAGAAGCGGCCAAGGCGGAGCTAGCGCTAGCCAAATCAGACCAACTGCTTTCCCAAGCAGAATCGGTTGGTGCCTTCCAGGTTCTCGTCGCGGAGATGCCGGGGGTAGATGCCGACTCTCTCAAAACTGCAGCCGAGCGACTGTTGCAAAAGCTAGGGGAGGGTGCTGTGGTGCTGGGTTCCTCGCCCGAAGCTGAGAAGGTGAGCCTGATTGCCGCCTTTAGCCCAGCAGTCATCAAACAGGGGCAGCAGGCGGGTAAGTTTATCGGGGCGATCGCCAAACTCTGCGGCGGCGGCGGCGGCGGACGCCCCAACCTGGCCCAGGCTGGGGGGCGTGATCCTAGCAAGCTTGCCGAAGCCCTAGCTACAGCAAAGCAGCAACTGCATACAGATCTCGCTAAGTAACCGATTGGCTGCAATAGCTCTGGATGCTGATAAAGACAGGCATTGTAAAGAGGGGAGAGAGACGGTATTGCCATCTCTCTCCCCTCTTTTTGAACTAGCTGGTGCAGGCCTATGAAGCCATCTTCCCCGATCCGCTTAAAAAGGCGGTGATGTTTAGCGATTGGCGGGGATCAGAGGCCGCACAAACATAAAGCCAGCGGCAAAAGCCGTCACGATGATGCCCAAAATCACCATCCACAGCCATAGTCCACTGAGATCTTTAGGGCTGCTGGCATTGGATTTATGAGGCAATGAGCCTTGCTCGGTGAATAGATCAGACGAAAGGCCATCCTCTGTGCTGCCGTTGAGCCTAGGCTGATGACCCCGAGTGGTTCCGGGACGAATGCGGGCAGCGATCGCCTCTGCATCCATGCGATCAGCATCGGTGGGGGTGCCCCAGTTGGGGTTGAGAGACGATGCAATCTGCTGAATCGACACGACAGACTGACCGATTCGCTCTAGCTCTCGATGGAGCTGTTGATTTTGCTGCGTTAGCGTCTGGTTTTGATTGTGTAGCGAGTCCATCAATGCTTTGGTAGCCTGCAACTCTGCGGCCAACTCACGGTACACCGTCAGCGGCACCGTTGGAGAGGGTGTGGGCGGCTGAGTGGGCGGCTGCCCATTGTTGGCGCCATTTTGCGTAGGGTTATTCATCGACAGATCCAATCGGGGAGGACAGGGTGCACTAATGTCCACTTATAGTAACGCTGGTTTTGCAATTGGTATCACTCATTCACGCTGAATTTTAGAAAACTGAACAAAACAGTCGCGTTGCTCCTCTGCCTGGCAACAGGCCCATGCCACACTGCTACCAGCATGTCGGATTTGAACTAAGATCCACAGTAATTCGACGTGAGGCTCAGCCTAAGTCGATCGGCATCGGATCGATGTGATTTTTATGGATGGTAGCTATGGCGTTTCAATCGTTCTCCCTGGTGCGTCGCTGGCGATCGCTCCTCTCTTGGCTGGTGCTGGGGGTCGTGGTTATGGTAGGGGCGATCGCCCTCAAGGGATGCAGCCCCGCCCTACTGCGCGGTGAGGCCGCCCAAATTCCCCAGCTTGTCGTAAGTGAGCTTAGCGATCCCAAAACCTTTAATACCGTGATGCAGCGGGAAGTGAATGCCGCGCTGGGCTACATGTATGACGGGCTGCTGAGCCAGAACGGCATCACCGGAGACCTAGAGCCAGGGCTCGCCGAATCCTGGGAAATCTCAGACGACAATCAGACCATTGTGTTTACACTGCGAGACAACTTGCGCTGGTCTGACGGCGAGCCGCTGACCATAGACGATGTCATCTTTAGCTTTAATGAGGTCTATTTCAACGATCGCATCCCTAGCAGCACTCGCGATGTGCTGCGAGTGGGGGAGCAGGGACTGTTCCCCACCGTGACTAAACTGAGCGATCGCCAATTCCAGGTCGTGTCACCCGAACCGTTTGCGCCCCTGTTGCGCAGCATCGGCAGCATTGCTCTTGTTCCTCAGCATGTGCTACAAACCTACGTTAACTCTACCGATGCCGATGGCAATCCCCGTTTTCTAAACGTGTGGGGCACCGAAACACCTCCAGCCGAGATCATCGGCAATGGCCCCTTTCGTCTGACGGCCTACCAAACCGGCGAACGCATTATTCTTGATCGCAATCCTTACTACTGGCGGCAAGATCAGCAGGGCAACCCTCAGCCCTACATTGAGCGCGTGGTGATTCAGATTGTAGAATCTGCGGATACCTCGCTGATTCAGTTTCGCTCGGGAGGGTTGGATATCATTGGAGTCAGCCCCAACGACTTTGCCTTGATCAAACGAGAAGAAGACGCCGGAAATTTCACAATTTATGACGGGGGCCCCGCTCTGGCAAACTCGTTCATCAGCTTCAATCTGAACCAGGGGAGACGCAATGGTCAGCCCGTCGTCAACCCGATCAAATCGCGCTGGTTCAACACGCTAGAGTTTCGTCAGGCTGTAGCCCATGCCATTAACCGCCAAGCAATGCTCAATAACATTTACCAGGGCATTGGCGAGCCGCAGGATTCTCCTATTTATAAGCAAACACCCTACTACCTTTCACCAGAAGAGGGGCTGCGGGTGTATGACTATGATCTAGACTTGGCCCGAGAACTGCTGCTGAGCGCTGGGTTTCAGTACAACGACCAAGAGCAACTGCTGGATGCAGACGGTAATTTGGTGCGCTTTAACCTGATTACGAATGCTGGAAACAATATTCGTGAATCCCTAGGCACCCAAATCATGCGCGACTTAGCGCAGATTGGCATCACGGTAGATTTTCGCCCGGTGGCGTTTAACACGTTGGTCAACCGC
>JBGTOF010000270.1:0-2342 GCA_041742695.1 Elainellales cyanobacterium
GCTGCTCAATGTCATCAAAATAGTCCTGTAAAGCACTACGCGACATTTTGCAGTCTGTCTTCGAGTTCTTGATGTAGGGCCAAGTAGTGCTGGTAGTTGCCCGCCCACTCAACAAAGTCTTCGTCGTCGGTGGTTTCTCCCTGACTGTACTTTCCAAAAAACTCAGCAGAATCCATTTCGTACTGAATTTCGTAGATTTTTAGTTGCTTGGCTAGGGCAATCAACGCATCTAGGGGCGTGGTGTATTCGACAATCTGTTTGCGCATTAGCAATCTCCTGTTGAAAGCCTGGGCCTAAGTTCTGTTAGAACCGCGAAATGGGCAAAAGACGTTGGCGGGTTGCCGGGTTGCTTAAAACGAAGTGTAACCCAATGTCAGATCAGGGCGGTCTGCCCAAGGACCTCAGAACCGCTGAATATCTTGGGTTAGGATTAGCTCAGCAATTCTCCCACTGCGCCTCACAGCATCCCTCTTATGGCTTCTCAACGGCGGCTGACGCTATTTCAAACCCTGAGTGCGCTACCGGCTCCGCAATTTGAGCAGCTGCGGTTTACCCTAAACCCGCCATCGGGCCTGGTGCCCGAAGGCATGGCAGCCCAGGGAAATCGGGTGGCGGCGTTGCTGAGCTGGGAAGAGGGAGCGACGGGTTGCGGGCTAGACGCTTTGTGCGAGGTAGTGGAGCAGCTTTGTCCGGGATTGCTGGAGGCTGAGGACGCTGGGGGAGATGGGGGAGATGGGGGAGAGCCTCCGTGGATGGTGCCCTATGGGCGGAATCCTTATTTCACCGGGCGGGATGAAGTGCTGGCGACGCTGTACCGGCAGCTGCATGAGGGGCAGGCGGCGGCAATTTCTCAGACCCAGGCGATTAGCGGGCTGGGGGGCATTGGCAAAACCCAGACGGCGGTGGAATATGCCTACCGCTACCGCGACGACTATCGCTACGTGTTTTGGGTGGGGGCCGATACGGAGCTGGAGCTGACCAGTGGCTATGTTGCGATCGCCCAAACCCTCAACCTGCCCCTAAAGAACGCCGAAAACCAGGATGAAACCGTGCAGTCGGTGCGTGTGTGGCTGGGGCGCGAGGAGGGCTGGCTGCTGATTTTTGACAACGCGGATCAAGCTGAACTCGTGCAGCCGTTTTTGCCACGCGAGATCCAGGGTCACATTCTGGTCACCTCCCGCGCCCAAGACTTTCAAGCCCTGGGCATTGTGCAGCCAGTAGCGATGGAGACGCTGAGTGCAGAGGAGGCTGTGGCATTCCTTCTAACCCGCACCGCACGCCCGCACCCCGTAGGAGCGAATGGCATTTGCCTAATGCAAGGACTTGAACCACCCCCCGAATACACCGCTGCCACTGACCTCTCCGCCGAACTGGGCTACCTGCCCCTCGCCCTCGAACAGGCCGCCGCCTACATCGTCGCCAACCGGGTGTCGTTTAGCGATTATCTCAACAGCTACCGCAAACAGCGGCTAAATCGGCTTGAAAAAGGCAAACCCCAACTGGGCTACTACCCCGACTCTGTATCCACCACCTGGTCTTTGAACCTAAAGGAGGTGCAAAAAGCAGCCCCCGCCGCTGCGGGCCTGCTCAACTACTGCGCCTTTCTCCATCCCGATGCGATTCCCTTTAACCTGTTCACCCAGGGGGCGGCAGAGCTGGGAGAGCCCCTAGCCACAGCCCTGGCCGACGCTGCCGACGATCTGCTCGAACTCTATGACCTACTAAACCCGTTGTGCAGCTATTCGCTAGTGCGGGTGGAGCCCGAGAGCCAGAGCTTTAGCCTGCATCGCCTAGTGCAGGAGGTGATACGGGCAGATCTGGGGGATAGGGGTTGCCAAAGCTGGGTGGAACCGCTGTTTAGGACCATGGCAAAGCTACTCCCAGAGAAAGGCAAAGAGCTTGAATACCAAGACTGGCCCGCCTTGGCCCCATTAGTGAACCACGTACAAGAACTGGCTAGCCACTGCCAGCAGCGAGATATTGCCTCGACCGAGGCTGCTGATGTCTTTCATGTAATGGGTGCTTATTTACTGGAAAGGGGGCAGTATACTTTGGCTGAGCAACTCTTGCAGAAGGCGTTAGAACTACGTCTAAATCTTTTAGGAGACGAAAATGAAGATATTGCAGATAGCTTGAATTACTGCGCTAGGTTTCATCAACTTCAAGGTTGTTATCAGGAGGCCGAACCCCTCTACCAGAAGGCCCTGGCAATGAGAAAACGGCTGTTAGGCGACGAGCATCCTGATGTGGCCACTAGTCTCAACAATCTAGCGTTAATCTACAACAATCAATGCCGCTACAGCGAGGCTGAGCCCCTTTATCAAGAGGCCCTGGCGATGACC
>JBGTOF010000289.1:0-30081 GCA_041742695.1 Elainellales cyanobacterium
GCCACCATCACTACATCTTGGGGCAGCAATTCGGAGAGGGGCATACTGGAAGGGGTGGGGGCTTGAGCCATCAGCTCTTGCAGCCGTTGATAAATGGCACGGCAATCGCGATCAGGATAGAGATCCATCTTGTTGAACACAAGCAGCAGCGGTTTGTGTGCCGCTTGAAGCTCCGTTAAGGCATGGTATTCCGTACGGGTGATGTCGCCTGCGACAACAAACAAAATCAAATCTGCAGCCTGGGCCACATCCAGCGCCATTGCCGCCCGCGACTGCCCCCCCACCTCATCTAATCCGGGTGTGTCGATCAACTCCACGGTGATGGGCTGCCCTACCTCTAGCGACCAGTAGACCGAGCGGGGGTATTGTGTCACGCCGTTGATTGGCCCCGTAGGCAATAGCCGTTGTCCCACTAACGCATTCACCACCGCCGACTTGCCCCGGCTTACTAGGCCAAATACCGCAATTCGCACGAGACTAGCATTGAGCTTATCCAATGCGTTGGTGACTTGGTTTAGCTCCGTTTTGACAGCCGCTTGCAGTTCTACCGAGGTTGACTTGCGCCGGGGCGATCGCACGGCTTGAGCATAGCGAGACAGCACCTGCTTCAGACTGGTTTTTGCCTGCTGAAAGTGAATATCCTGAACGCCGAGGGGAATTAACGCGTCAAACCCAGAGCCGCCCTTAGAGTCGGCTTTGGAATTGGATGCGGATGGCTTGCGAGGAATACTCATGCTGTTGCGCTAGCGGTCGGTAGGGTTGGCAGATTGGGCCCTCTGGCGCGATCAAAACGCAGAATCATCCTGCCGGTTCATTCTAGACTTGATGCCTGTCGCCATTCTAATTGTTGCCGATTGCGCCGCCATCTGGGCAGTGAAGTAACCGTACCTCTGAGGGTCGCTTCTCAGGCTCTCACACCTATGCTGCGCCAGTTTGCCACCATCAGGCTAGCGCAGGGGATCATCCTGACTCGCCGCTAAGCGCAATGGATGCCTAAAAACCGGATCAATCGAATCAACAGAAGATCTAGATTTTGAGTCAAGCGGGCGATTGCTCCTGGTTCCAACCGGCGGCAATCATGCCATAGATCCCCCAGATCGCCATAGCGCGCAGATAATGGCTGGCCCGGAAGGTGCCTGCGGCGGTGATCGCCTCTGGGGTGCGGAACTGAAGCCCGTGGTCATAAATTTGGCGGACTACGGCTTCCGTCATCTGCCAAGCCTCGTCGCACAGCCCCATCTGAATCAAAAACGCAGCTAAGCCAAAATTGATCCCCGTCCATACCTCCAGCGGGTGGGTATCGCCAGGGTTTACGGGCGACCCGTCGGGGAGCAGCCCGTTGGCGGCACCAAACTGACCCTGGTGAAACTTGAGGAAGCAGGCGTCATACACGGTCTTTAGCGCCACTCGAGCGCACTCCTCAGGCACAACATCCGGCAGCCCCAGCAGTCGGGCGTAGAACTGGCCACAGAGCTGATCCGCCATCACCACCTCGGACCCGCTGCCGGTATCGAGCCGATAGTACTGCCCCGTCCACAGGGCGTCGTGGTAGACCGCGCGGGATTGGGCAAGCCAGGTGCGCCAAGTGGCTTGGGCCGTGGTGAGGGATGGAATGAGGGAAGCATGGGATGAGGTTTCTAGAACGTTGGCAAGGGCGATCGCCCCTTCCAGCGCCGCAATCCACAGTCCGCCACAGTAGGCGCTAACGCCCTTTAGCCGCCAGTCGTCAAAGGTTTGGTCGGGTGCACCTGCGTTTTCGGGAATGCCATCCCCATCGTGATCAAAGCCCTTGAGATAGTCGAGGGCGCCCACCACCGCAGGCCAACACTCCGCCAGAAACTCAATATCGGTGCCGCCCGTCAGCACAAAATCGCGATACACCTGCAGCACAAAGTCGCTGCCCAAATCTTTCCATTGATTGCAGTCTTGGTAGCTCGTGTAGTTGGTCTTTTCCCACGGGTGCTCGTTGGGCGCGCCTAGGTCGTGGGGTGTGGCATTGGCCACCTTGCGCGGCACTAGGGGACTCTCTATCCCTTGCGTGGCATAGTACCCAATCTGGCGCGGGGTAGTGTCTTCTGCCGGAATGGCACGAGCAAAGGCGCGCAGCACGGCTTTATCAAGTTCGGGAAACAGCAGCAGCAGCGCAAACGAGCCATAGAGCCGCACATCTAGGCTTTCGTACCAGCGGTAGTCGAGGCACTCCACCACGGCAAACTGACCAACGGGATCGGCAGGGGTGGCCGCACTCCACAGGGTGGCTCCATCCGTCAGATCATACAGCTCATTGAACAGCGCCATTTTGAACCAGTCGGGCAAGTCTTGCCGAGCCAAAATTGGCTGCTGCCACTGCTGAATCTGGCGTTGCCATTCGGGATAGTGGATGAGGGCATCGCGGGCGATCGCCCATGCATTTGCCCCACTGCGACCAAAAAAGTCCGTATAGCGTCGAACGTAGCAGACGCCCTCAGCAAACTCCGTGACTGGAAAATCCCACGCCAGCACCATCGGCACCTGTCGGGTTTCTCCCGGCGCTAGGGTAAATCGGAGAGCGATCGCCCCACCCACCTGTTCGCCCGCTGCGGCTGGGGTCTCGTCGGCCACGTTGGGCAGCGTGCCCGTGGCAAAAAACGGATCCCACAGATCTGCTCCGTCGCCCGCCGGGTTCCACCGCGTATGGTAGAAAATTTCAACGCCAGGAGCATGGGAGGTGGCGATCGCCCATTGCCCCTCGCCTTCAGCCGGGGATTGCGGGGCGGAGGTTAGCGGTTGGCGACCCATGATGCAGGCCGCATGGGTGCCGTCTGTTACCCACTGCCCCATGTTCCCTTCGCTCTCGCCCCAGCGCGGCTGATAGTCATAGACCGGGCTACCATCATCTCGCACCTGCACCTGTGGCGTTTTTTGCGCGTTGGTAAACCAGCCCACGAGGTTCTGCCAGCTCAGCATCACGCTCAGAGTCAGCGGCTCGGTCGTCGGATTGTGGGCCGTCCACACAAACCCCGCTACCGGATAGCTCGACTCTTGATAACACTGCGCCCAAATGGGAGAAAACTGCTCGCACGTTAGCGTCGCACGAAACGGCTTGGTATAAACAAACCAGCTTCGAGGATAAAGCGCGTGATAGGTATTGGGCGCAGGGTGCTCAGTGCTCAGTGCTGAGGGAAGCCATTTCCAGCTTGCCAAGGTGCCGTCATGGGGCGCTTCAGTGCACAGGGCATAGGCGTGGCGCTGGTTCCCCGTCTGCTCAAAGACGCTGAATTGGCAGCCGGGAATGGTCTGAAAGATATGCTCGCCGCCATCGATATGCCAGAGGTTGAAGTCGCCTCGGGGCGATCGCCCAATGCACCCAGCGCCAAAACCTCCTAGCGGCATCCCATGCCAGGGCCCATCATCCAAATTGCTGGCATAGCGAACGGTGTAGGGCTGATCCCAACCCAACCCCACCGGGCGCATCCATGCACAGGCGGGAATATCGACAGCAGCATCAAAATTTTTCATCCCCCGATTCTACCGGAGGATGTTCGTAGATGAACCGACCTTGCTCAGGTTCAAGTCTTTCGGTTCAAGACTTGCGGTTCAAGGCTTTGCCTAGAACTCTTAGTAAAGATATTAAGCCTAGAAAATCATTAAAGGCTAACGAGGAGCATTCACAGAGTCCATCCAACAGGGCATTGGACTTCCCATAGCCCGTTAAGCTATGGAAAGCCCTAGCGCAACTCGCTACTCTAGCGCTAGAACCGTCCTTAAATCAGGCCATAACTATGACCTCTGCTGCCTCACTGCAAGCCTTGCCTCGTTTAGAGCCGATTCGCAATCACCTGCCTAACATTTGCGGGTGGGAATCAGACATTCACACCATTACCAATCATCACGATCCGGTCTTTTTGCCGACCACCAATCTTTCTCTCGATCGCATGACCGCGGCCTTTGCCTGTGCATTGCACATGCACCAGCCGACGATCCCAGCGGGCACTAACGGGGCGTTGATCTCGCACTTGCAATACATGTTCGAGCACTCCGGTGAGGGAGATAATCACAACGCTGGCGCCTTTGCCTGGTGTTATTCCCGCATGGGTGAGTTTATTCCTCAACTCGTGCAAGAGGGGTGCAACCCCCGCATCATGCTGGATTATTCCGGCAATCTCCTCTGGGGGTTCCAGCAGATGCAGCGCCACGATATTCTCGACAATCTCAAGCGCATCACCTGCGACCCACAGTATCAGCCCCATGTGGAATGGCTGGGCACCATGTGGAGCCATGCCGTAGTTCCTTCTACGCCAATTCCTGACCTCAAGCTACACATTCAAGCCTGGCAGCATTATTTCGCTAGCGTGTTTGGCGTTGAGGCGCTGCGGCGCGTGCGGGGTTTTTCACCGCCAGAGATGCACCTGCCCAATCACCCCGATACGCTATACGAGTATGTCAAAGCGCTGAAGGAGTGCGGCTATCAATGGCTGATGGTGCAAGAGCATTCCGTAGAAACGCAGGAGGGACAGCCCCTGCCTCATGATCAAAAGTATGTGCCCAACCAACTTGTGGCCCGCAACTCTCACGGTGAGACGGTGAGCATCACGGCGCTGATCAAAACCCAGGGGTCTGACACCAAGCTGGTGGCGCAGATGCAGCCCTATTTTGAGGCGAAGTCGCGTCAACCCGTGCAGATGGGCGATCGCTCCATTCCATCTCTAGTCACCCAAATTGCCGATGGCGAAAACGGCGGTGTGATGATGAATGAGTATCCCCGCGACCTCGTCCGGGTGTATCACGAGATTCGCGACGGGGGCGGTGGCACCCAGGGCACCGTGCCCATCAACGGAACGGAATATCTGGAATTGCTCGAAGCTAGCGGGGTTGATCCCACTCAGTATCCGCTGTGTCAGGCGGTGCAGCAGCATAAGATTTGGGCGGCCGTAGATCCCCACAGCAGCACCCCAGAGACGGTGGAAGGGGCGATCGCCCACCTGCGCGAATCCGACGCTCACTTCAGCATGGATGGAGCCTCTTGGACCAGCAGCATCAGTTGGGTGCAGGGCTACGACAACGTGCTCACCCCCATGAACGACCTCAGCGTCAGCTTCCACCAAGCCTACGACGCGCGGCTTCAGGCAGATTCTACCTATAGCCAGCAGCCAGACTATCAACAGGCCTTGCTCTACAACCTGCTGCTGCAAACCAGTTGCTTCCGCTACTGGGGACAGGGCCAGTGGACTGATTATGCCCGGCAGATTTATGACCAGGGCAAAGCCAGCAGCGCCGCTTAACGTTCCGGTTGGGATCATATCAACGGTAGTTCGGCAAATTCCTGCAGTCGCGCTGCGGGGCTGCAGCAACGCTGCTAGTGATCTCACATTTCCCCACAACCCATACACGAGAGGGGCGTTGCATAAGGTGCAACGCCCCTCTCGTGCTGATTAGCAACCGTTTGATCTTACAACCGACGTGAATCTAGCCTTTCCCGGTGTCAACGGCGGCCACTGTGGGCTCTGATACAGGAGCAGCATTGCTGGGGATGCGTTTCACCTTAGCGCCTAGCTTCAACAGTTTGCCTTCTAAGTTGTCATACCCGCGATCCAGATGATGCAGGCCGCTAATGACAGTGGTTCCCTTTGCTGCCAAGCCCGCCACCACCAGCGCAGCCGATGCCCGCAGGTCAGTGGCATTGACAGGCGCACCCGAGAGAAAGGGCATGCCGCGAATGATGGCGTTAGAGCCTTTAACGCGAATGTCGGCTCCCATTCGCACCAGCTCGGCAGCATGGCGCAAACGGTTTTCGAACACCGTTTCGGTAATGATGCTGTCGCCTTCGCTCAGC
The DNA here is from genome assembly GCA_041742695.1 of Elainellales cyanobacterium. Lineage (GTDB taxonomy): Bacteria > Cyanobacteriota > Cyanobacteriia > Elainellales > Elainellaceae > Kaiparowitsia. The sequence continues at coordinate 5,813 of JBGTOF010000289.1, forward strand.
GCTAGCAGAGCCGTAAACTGGGCTTGCATATCCGTCGGAAACCCTGGATAGGGCAGTGTCTCAATATCAGTTGCGATATGGCGATCGCCCGGCACTACCCGCAATCGATTCAGCCCTTCTGCATACACGTCTACCCCAACGGCCTGCAGTTTAGCAATAACAGCGGCAAGATGATCCGGCACGACGGGAGCCAGCGAAATTTCTGAGCGTGTAATTGCCCCAGCGATTAAAAATGTCCCCGCTTCAATGCGGTCAGGGATGATGCTGTAGTCCACAGAATGGAGTGACGGCACGCCCACCACAATGATGGTATTCGTACCAGCGCCGCGAATCCGCGCCCCCATAGCTCGGCAAAAGTTGGCGAGATCAGCCACTTCAGGCTCTTGGGCAGCATTTTCAATGATAGTTTCACCATCCGCCAGGGTTGCCGCCATCATCAGCGTTTCTGTGGCGCCCACACTGGGATAATCAAGATAAATCTTGGCTCCCTTTAGCCGCTTGTTAGCACCCGGGATCGACGCATACACTGTGCCATGGTCAATCTGCACATCTGCACCCATCGCTTGCAGACCCCGCACATGCAGATCGACCGGCCTCGCCCCAATTGCACATCCCCCCGGCAAGGGCACCCGCGCGACCCCTAGCCGTGCCAACAGTGGCCCAATCACAAAAAAGCTGGCGCGTAGCTGACTCACTAATTCATAGGGAGCTTTAGATTGACTAATGTGGCTAGCGTCAATGTCTAAGACGTCGCCCTGATGAGACAGTGACACTCCTAAGCTCTTGAGAATCTCGCCCATGCGCGAGACATCCATGAGCGACGGCACATTGCGCAAGCGGCAATCTTGAGGACAGAGCAATGACCCCGCCATCACCACGAGGGCTGAATTTTTGGCTCCGCTAATGCGCACATCGCCCGATAAACGGTGCCCGCCGGAGATTTCCAGGACGGCAGCTTCCAGCTCAGAAGCTGCACTGTGATTGGGGGAACTGTAGGATGAAAAAATAGGGACGCCCTCCAGAGAACAACCGTAATCAGCAATGAAATTCAGAATCAGGCCACGATTCTAGGCAGAGCGCTAGGGTGAACCCTGCCAGCCAAGGCTCAGCTGAGTTTTTGGAGCCTTTCCCTCAATTCTCTACTCTAAATCTCGTCAGATTAGCCTTCTACTATGAACGAACAATAAAGCCACACGGCCGGAATAGAACGACTTATTATTATCTGACTGCATTTAATCTGTGAGCTTAGAACCAAGGTATGCCAGTTAATACAGGCTCTGCCTATGAGAATAGAAGCAATTTAGCAAATCAGTTCAAGGATTCCCGATTTTAATAGGGAATCTTTGAAATTCCGCTAATGATTCTACCGGAAACTCTAATGATGTCCATAGGGCTTCGCTGAGTGTACCGCCCCAGCGGCCATTGCGTCAGAACGACTTTGGCAAGGTCTCGATTTGCAAAAAATAAATTTGCTTGACTGATGTACGAATTTGCCGGATGATTGTAAATCGCAGTGTTGAACCACTGTCAAGCGGAACTGGCGGAATTGGTAGACGCGCTAGATTCAGGTTCTAGTGTCTGCAAAGACTTCCGGGTTCAAGTCCCGGGTTCCGCATACCCTACAGCTACAGAACTACAGTAGAACTGAGCTATTAGTTGATTTATGCATTGGGGGGAGGGGCGATCGCCCCTCCCCCCAATGTGTTTAGGATCGATACACCGGTCGAATTCACGATTTAGAGCAGAAGGTTGGATTTGCTTATCATTTTTTAATAGTTATAGATAAAATTTCTATCGTTCGAGCTATTCAGTTTATCGATCGCGTTGACTATCTTGCTTCAGCGCGTAGCGATGATGCTCGTGGTTTCTAAATCTTCTTAAATTTAAGGATGCTTCCCACTCAATTACTATGCTGACGAGCTTGCAAAATCCCGTAGTAAAGCGGATGCGAAAGCTGCACCGAGCCCGCGAACGGCATGAACAGGCGGCATTTTTGCTGGAGGGGACGCATTTGCTAGAAGAAGCGACAGCCCTGGGAGTGCCGCTGGAGGTGGTGTGCTACACCGAACTCTGGCGCGGTCGCCATCCTCAACTGTGGCAGCAGGTGTCGTCTTTGGCGCAGCGGCTAGAACTGGTATCTGCAGAGGTAGTAGGCGCGATCGCCACGACGGTTAATCCTGATGGGGTGGTGGCGATCGCTCCCCGGCAGCATCGCCAGCCCCTACCGCCCCAAGTCTCATTAGGCGTGGCGTTAGAGACGATTCAAGATCCAGGAAACCTGGGAACCATCATTCGCACAGCGGTGGCAGTGGGGGGCGATGGCCTTTGGCTTAGCGCCAACAGCGTTGATTTAGATCACCCTAAAGTACTACGAGCCAGTGCAGGGCAATGGTTTCGCATGCCGATGGCCTATAGCGAGCATCTACACAGCGATCTGATTGCAATGCAGAGGCAAGGGGTGCAGGTGGTCACGACCACAGCAGACGCTCCCTGTTGTTATTGGGATGTAGATTTGACCCGACCTAGCGTCATTGTGTTGGGCAACGAAGGGGCAGGGCTGTCGCTAGAACTAGCCGCGATCGCCGATGTTGCAGTCCATATTCCCCAAGCGCCAGCAGTAGAGTCGCTGAATGTGGCGATCGCCGCTGCGCTGCTGCTCTATGAAGCCAAACGCCAGCGTGTAACGTAGCGTGGCGGCCATACGCGGCCTACCGGGTCTTCCAAACCCGTTAAAAACACTATTCGGCCTCGTCAGGCATCATCAGGTGTTCAATATCGGCCACGGCTTCTGCCAGTTCTTGAACAATTGAAGGCGGCACCGCTTGGGGTGGAACGGAGCTGATGTCAGAGTGAGCAGGTGGCTGAGACGATGCTTGCGCAGCAGAGGCATCAGCCGCAAGGCGAGCTTCTAACTGCTCGAGCGATTCCATAAATGCCTGGGCGGCGGCGCGACGCAGATCTCGTGGGTTCTGGTTCATATGCGTACCTTCTCAATAGCTCAGTCAGCCTTGACGGATTACGGAGCAGAACGTTTCGTAGCATAGCGATTCTCTATGAAGCCGTCGATGAGTCACTACCGAGAGTAACTACTGAGTTGCGATAACCCTAGCCTAGGGGGGCGATCGCCTGCACCCCTCCGCAGCTTCTCGGAATTTTGCCCCAGACTAGCCAAGAAATCGTATTCCCGCCTGCGGTAAAAACTGATTTGGCCCCGCATGGCTAGGATAAAACCTGTTACATCTACAACAGTTTTTATCTTAGGGCTACGGCTGAGTGAGCCCGACCTCCGGGTTCACAGTTGTCTAAATGCTCGTAAGCCGTAAGAATCGTAGATATAGACACTTATAGAATTTTGCAGAAACCCTGCGGAGAAGCGACGTGAGCGACGGATTTGATTATGACTTGGTGATTGTAGGCGTAGGCGTAGGGGGGCATAGCGCGGCACTCCACGCGGTGAGCAATGGCCTCAAAACCGCCGTCATCGAAGAAAAAGACATGGGCGGCACCTGTGTTAACCGCGGCTGCATTCCGTCTAAAGCGCTGCTAGCTGCATCAGGCCGGGTGCGCGAACTGCGGGATGCCCACCATCTGCAAGCTCTAGGCATTCAACTGGAAAATTTAACCTTTGAGCGGGGGGCGATCGCCGACCATGCGCTCAACTTAGTCAGCAAAATTCGCGGTGACCTCACCAACAGCCTCAGCCGCATCGGGGTCGATATCCTCCAAGGGCGCGGACGGGTTGCAGGCCCACACAAAATCACCATCACTAGCCCCGAAGGCGAGAAGACTATTACGGCCAAAGACATTATGCTGTCGCCGGGCTCAGTGCCCTTTGTGCCACCGGGGATTGAGCTAGATGGCAAAACTGTCTTCACCAGCGACGAGGCCATTCGGCTCGACTGGCTGCCTGACTGGGTCGCCGTCGTGGGCAGCGGCTACATCGGGCTAGAATTTGCCGATATTTACACTGCGCTGGGCTCAGAAGTCACCATGATCGAAGCACTGGATCAATTGATGCCAGGCTTTGATCCCGACATTGCCAAAATCGCTCAGCGGGTGCTGATTGCGCCTCGCGACATCGAAACCCGCGTGGGGCTCTTAGCGAAAAAGGTGATCCCCGGCTCGCCCGTGCTGATTGAGCTAGCCGATGCCAAGACGAAAGAAGTTGTAGAGATTCTAGAAGTGGATGCCTGCTTAGTCGCCACAGGGCGCATTCCGGCAACGAAGGATTTAGGCTTGGATGCAGTCGGTGTGGAGACCGATCGCCGTGGTTTTATTCCCGTCAATGATCAGATGCAGGTGGTGGTGGATGGGCAGCCCGTCCCAGGGCTATGGGCCATCGGCGATGCCACCGGCAAGATGATGTTGGCTCATGCGGCCTCGGCCCAAGGGGTTGTAGCGGTAGAAAATATCTGCGGGCGCGATCGCCAAGTTGACTACCGCAGCATTCCCGCTGCGGCCTTTACCCATCCCGAAGTTAGCTTTGTTGGCATGAGCGAACCTGTCGCCCAAGACTATGCCAAAGCCGAAGGGTTTTCGGTGGGGGCTGCGCGCTCTTACTTTAAGGGCAACTCCAAAGCCCTAGCCGAAGGCGAAACCGATGGACTCGCTAAGGTCATTTACCGCCAAGATACAGGCGAAGTGTTGGGAGTTCACATTTTGGGGCTACATGCCTCAGATTTGATTCAAGAAGCCGCTAATGCGATCGCCCAACGCCGCTCAGTGCAGGAGCTAGCCTTTATGGTGCATACTCATCCCACCCTATCTGAAGTGCTCGACGAAGCTTTTAAAAAAGCAGCTGCAACGATGCACGGGTAGAGGACGCGCCAATTGCACCGTGGGATCGCTGTCGTTGGGAGACTGGGCAGTGGCTGTAGCCCTGTTGTGACTCATCTATCAACCATAGAGATTAGACAAGCGACAAGCCTAACGAGCCGACCGCATCAGCTCCACGGTGCAACCCATGCAGGTGTTGAAATCAGTCCAAACTTACTCCAGACATTCATTCGGATATCTAAAACTCTATGCAAATCCGTCGTCATCGTCCCAATCCGGCCATCGCTGTCGAGTATTTGCGGTATCAAGTTAAATCAGCAGAGAATGAACCCCGCCACATTTTAGAAGAAATTGTGTGGCACAAAGACGTAGAAGTAACGCGGTGGCGCGAACAGAAGCCGCTGCAAGACCTTCAGTCCAATTTAGATCAAGCTCCCGCTGTGCGAGATTTTGCAGAAGCGCTGCGCCAGTCGGCCCGCACGCCAGCGCTGATTGCTGAGGTGAAGCGTGCCTCGCCTAGCAAAGGCGTGATTTGCGAGCAGTTTGATCCGGTGGCGATCGCCCAAGCCTATGCCCAGGGCGGAGCAACCTGCATTTCGGTATTGACAGACGAAAAGTTTTTTCAGGGTAGTTTTAGCTATCTACAGCAAATTCGCCACGCTGTAGAACTGCCGCTACTCTGCAAAGATTTCATCATCTCCCCGTATCAGATCTACATGGCGCGGCTTAATGGAGCTGATGCTGTATTGCTAATTGCGGCTATTTTGCCCGATAAGGACTTGCATTATTTCCTCAAGATTGTAAAAGCGCTAGGCATGACGGCACTGATTGAAGTTCACACTGAGGAAGAATTTGATCGGGTGCTAGCCCTGCAAGGCGTGATGCTGGTAGGCATCAACAACCGCAACTTAGAAGACTTTTCAGTTGATTTGGCCACGACTCAGCAGTTGTTGGCGACGCGACGGCAGGCATTGGGCGATCGCAACATCCTCATCGTCAGCGAATCAGGACTGCATACTCCTGCCGACCTGCACACGGTCGCCCAGGCTGGGGCCAGCGCCGTATTGATTGGAGAATCACTGGTCAAGCAGCCTGATCCTGCAGGGGCGATCGCCCAACTTTACAGCCTCTAACCTCTGACCCACCCGTCCGCAGGTGGATGAGTTAACAAGTCGAAGGATCAATGATGAACTCTATCTTCTACGTGAAGTTCATTCACCATTTTCTTTGCGTCATGGGAGTTCGATAGCGTTGTTTCAGCCCCGCGCGGCAGGGCTGAAACAGCGACCTTTATGGAATCTCGGAATCCAATCAGAGCAATCGCAACGATACAGAATTCGTCTCAAGAAAAATTGATCGATCCCATCCTGATCATTTTTGTTCTGGATGAGCGGCTGCAGAGGTTGCTGCCCCTAGCTTATTAATTGTGCGAATCATGTAATAGAGTTGCCCCAAATCGCGTTGGTTAAACTCCAGCACTAAGCGAGGCAGGTGGGCGATATCGACTTCCCTTTCCTGGGGCAGGGCGGACTGCTTTACGATCTGGCCTTGCACCAAAATGCTGCTGAAGTTATCGTTGAGATACGCAACGTCCTCATCGCTGAGTTCGCTATTGAGACGCAGCACCAGCTTGCCATCTACGTAGCGACTGGAATGATATACCCGATAGAAACTGGCGATCGCCTCGCAAGCCACATCCAACCGATCGGTGATGGTAAATAGGTGCAAGTCATTGGGACTAATTAATCCCTGCCCCAGTAAATGCTCCCGCATATAGGCTTCCCAACTGCGCCAATAGTCGCTGCCTGGTGTGTCAACCAACACCAACGGCACCAGCCCAGACTTACCAGTCTGCATCAGCGTCAAACATTCAAACGCCTCATCCATCGTGCCAAACCCACCCGGAAACAGCGCCAGTGCATCGCTTTCCCGCAAGAAAAACAGCTTACGAGTAAAGAAATACTTGAAATTTACTAGCTTGCTGTCATCCTCAACAAATGGATTCGAACCTTGCTCAAACGGCAGTTGAATATTTAAACCAAACGAGCCGCCTGGTCCGGCACCCTCGTTTCCGGCCTGCATTACGCCCGGCCCACCTCCGGTAATGACCATAAACCCCTGCGCTGTCACACAACGGGCGAACTCCCGCGCCATCTGATAGGCCGGCGTATCCGGTGCAATACGAGCAGACCCAAAAATTGAAATCTTACGGACATGACGATAAGGATAGAACGCCCGAAACGCCTGCTCCATATCCTGTAATGCGGAGTTCAGAATCTTCCAATCCAGGCGATCTGCCTCAACCTCTGCCATCTGCACCAGTGTAGTCAGCGCCTGCTGAATGATCGGCCCGTGCTTCATTGCCGGCAAGCGATCCAGCAAGGTATTTACTTCAGCGCGCAACGACTCTAACGACGATGAATAGTGCACTATGAAACATCTCAATCTTGCACAACCATTCTACGTCTTCTCAGCCACGAACTTATCGAGACCTCCTGAGGCCCAGCTGACCCGACTTGACTGGGTTAAAATCATGAGTTGGTTCATGCATCAACCTGAGTTTTCAATACCAGGGGGCAGGAAGGTACAAAAGACAAAAGGTCTGACTACCAATCAACCGTCTTACCCTAAGCCGAGGTTGCATCCGATTATGCTGAGCGATCGTAATACTGCGGCAGTGGTTTTGTATGATTTAATGTGGCATTCATCACCATGGCAGAGACAAAGTACTCTGATCCCCTAACTGGCGATGGCGTCCAAACCCAAGTGCACCTAGACTAAATATGTGAACTTCATGATCCAATTGAGTCCTGCATCCATTGCCGAAATTCGTCGCCTTATGGCTAAGGCTAAACACCCTCATCTCTGTTTGCACTTGCGGGTGCAGACCGGCGGCTGCTCAGGGCACTACTACGATCTCTCTATTGAAACCTTTGATCCCAATCGTTTCCGACAGCCAACCTCTTCACTTGATGCAGGAGCAGATACCCCTTATTTAGACGAACAGGGGGGCATCACTATCTTGGTAGACCAGAGCTGTGCACCTTTCCTTGATGGATTGTTTATTGATTATTCAGAGGATTTGATGGGAGGGGGGTTTCGCTTCCACAACCCCAATGCTGCTTCAACTTGTGGATGCAGCCTGTCCTTCTCGCTGACGGCAGATTCGGTTTGATATCTGGTCGGGCGTTAACGGAGACTAAAAGCCTAATAATTATCCCGATGTTTTCAGCACATTTTAAATAAAACAGAGAAAATAGAATTGACAGTTGTGCGAATGAATTAGTACGATAGAAGACTGTGAAAACTTCGCAAACTTTATAAGGGACTCTGCACAGCACGTAAAGAAGACTATGCCTACAATTCAGCAATTAATTAGAAGTGAGCGCAACAAAGCGACTAAGAAGACAAAGTCTCCTGCGTTGAAGAGCTGTCCTCAGCGTCGTGGTGTTTGCACACGTGTTTACACCACGACGCCGAAGAAGCCAAACTCTGCCTTGCGTAAGGTGGCGAGGGTTCGTCTTACATCTGGCTTTGAGGTTACCGCGTATATTCCTGGTATTGGTCATAACCTACAGGAGCACTCGGTGGTAGTCATTCGAGGAGGCAGGGTAAAAGACTTGCCTGGTGTTCGCTACCACATTATTCGTGGCGCACTAGATACTATTGGTGTGAAGGATCGGAAGCAAAGCCGCTCTAAATATGGAGCCAAGCGGCCTAAGGCTGCTAAGTAAATTTTGTGATTGGCTTGTGTAGAGTTCTGGTGGCTTTAGGCCGCCTGTTTCGAAGTTGCAAAGTTTCACACACTTTTTTACAGGGCCTAGTTGGCTGCGGTTGATGAGTTCATGGCCTGTTGGTCGAGCGATCGCCAAAAGTAAGCGCTCAGATTAGCCTTTTATGCACGGGTGCATGGGGCTTGTCGGGGGATACAGTTCAGCCTGCGCGTGGCTCTTAATCTCTAGCATATGGCGCTGAGCCAAGATCTTGCTTTTAGACTCATTAGGGTCGGGTGATTAGTAAAAGCTCAAAGGACTAAAGCCTTCGAGGGATTGCATCGCCCATCATCAACCGATTTCTTTCTGCCTCTCGTATTGATTATTGTTTTTCCAACTACTCACTAACTCAAGCCTATGTCTCGTCGTACTGTTGTTCAAAAGCGTCCAATACCTCCTGATCCCAAGCACGGAAGTCGTTTGGTTACAATGATGGTTGCGCGCTTGATGCGGTCTGGCAAGCGTTCTATCGCTTACAGCATTGTGTATGACGCCTTTAGCTTGATTGAAGAACGCACGGGTGTTGATCCCTTAGAAGTCTTTGAGCGTGCGGTACGCAACGCAACGCCGCTTGTGGAAGTTAAGGCTCGTCGGGTCGGCGGTGCGACGTATCAGGTACCGATGGAAGTGCGCTCCGATCGTGGCACGGCACTGGCGTTGCGTTGGTTGATTCAATTTTCTCGCAGCCGTGCTGGGCGTTCAATGGCGGCCAAGTTGGCTAACGAACTGATGGATGCAGCCAACGAAACTGGAAGCGCTATTCGTAAGCGAGAAGAGACCCATAAGATGGCGGAAGCAAACAAGGCATTTGCCCATTATCGTTACTAAGTCCACCTAGGCTAGTTGCAATGGTGAGATTTAATAGCTGGATGGTTAGCGGACTTGGGGTCGTCAAGTCGGCTGAGTAAACCAAAGAAACAGGATAAAACTGTAGTATGTATGTAGTCGCTTGGTTATATAGAGCGACTGTATTCAAGGAGGAGCCGTGGCGCGTACTATCCCGCTAGGTCAAGTTCGAAATATTGGGATTGCTGCTCACATTGATGCGGGCAAAACAACCACCACAGAGCGAATTCTCTATTACTCTGGCGTTGTGCACAAAATCGGCGAGGTGCATGATGGAAATGCTACTACTGATTGGATGGAGCAGGAGCGTGAGCGCGGCATTACGATTACGGCTGCTGCCATCAGTACATCCTGGATGAAGCGAGATCCAAAAGAGCCGATTAAGGCTTTGGCAGGAGCATTAGAGCATCGCATCAATATTATTGACACCCCAGGCCACGTTGACTTCACCATTGAGGTCGAGCGCTCCATGCGTGTACTGGATGGCGTTATTACGGTGTTGTGCTCGGTTGGAGGGGTGCAGCCTCAAACTGAGACTGTCTGGCGCCAAGCCGACCGCTATCGGGTTCCTCGAATCATTTTTGTCAACAAGATGGATCGCACGGGTGCTGATTTCTACAAGGTGTATCGACAGGTGTGCGATCGCCTTCGCACCAATGCCATCCCCGTTCAATTGCCGATTGGGAACGAGGAAAAGTTCGAAGGTGTCGTAGATTTAGTGAGAATGCGCGCCTACCTTCATAAAAACGATTTGGGAACAGACATCGTCGAGACAGAGATTCCAGGATCAATGCGGGAACTCGCTGATGAATATCGCCTGATGCTGGTTGAAGCTGCTGCTGAAACCGACGATGTCCTGACAGAGAAGTATCTAGAAGGTGAGGAGCTAACGGCTGAAGAAATTCGTGCAGCTCTAAGAAAAGGCACCAATCTAGGCACGATTGTTCCTGTACTGTGCGGTTCTGCATTCAAGAACAAAGGCGTGCAGTTGCTCCTAGACGCTGTGATTGATTACCTTCCCTCTCCGTTGGATGTACCGCCCATTCAAGGCTTGTTACCTAGCGGTGACACCGCAACGCGTAGCGCAGATGATGATGCTCCGCTTGCGGCCTTAGCCTTCAAAATCATGGCTGATCCTTATGGTCGCCTGACTTTTGTTCGCGTATATTCCGGCATTTTGACTAAGGGGAGCTATGTCTACAACGCTACCAAAGACAAGAAAGAGCGTATTTCTCGCCTAATTGTTCTGAAAGCCGATCAACGTCAGGAGATAGATGAACTCCGGGCTGGAGATCTCGGAGCGGTGTTGGGATTGAAGGATACGTTTACAGGCGATACATTGTGCAATGAGGAATCTCCAATTATTTTGGAATCTCTCTATGTGCCAGAGCCGGTAATTTCAGTTGCAGTAGAGCCCAAGACCAAGCAAGATATGGAGAAGCTGTCTAAAGCACTCCAGGCCCTCTCTGAAGAAGATCCGACCTTTCGCGTCAGCGTGGACTCAGAGACCAATCAAACAGTCATTGCTGGAATGGGAGAGTTGCATCTCGATATTTTAGTTGACCGAATGAAGCGCGAATATAAGGTTGAAGCCAATGTTGGCGCACCTCAGGTCGCGTATCGAGAGACGATCCGAAAGTCAGTTCAGGCAGATGGCAAGTTTATTCGCCAGAGCGGTGGGAAGGGTCAATATGGTCACGTTGTGATCGAGCTTGAGCCGGGAGAAGCTGGCACAGGGTTTGAGTTTGTGTCTAAAATTGTTGGCGGTGTAATTCCTAAGGAATATGTCTCGCCAGCAGAACAAGGCATGAAAGAAGCCTGCGAATCTGGTATCATTGCGGGCTATCCTGTGATTGATGTTAAGGTAACGCTGGTTGATGGGTCATACCATGATGTGGACTCTTCAGAAATGGCCTTTAAGATTGCCGGTTCAATGGCGATCAAAGAGGCTGTGATGAAAGCATCTCCTGTTCTCTTAGAGCCTATGATGAAGATTGAGGTCGAAGTTCCTGAAGATTTTATTGGGAACGTCATTGGAGACCTGAATTCTCGTCGAGGTCATATTGAAGGGCAGGACACTGAGCAGGGAACTGCGAAAGTGATAGCAAAAGTTCCGCTCGCGGAGATGTTTGGCTATGCCACTGATATTCGGTCTAAGACGCAAGGTCGTGGCATATTCACAATGGAATTCAGTCACTATGACGAGGTTCCTCGGAATGTGGCTGAAACGATCATTGCTAAGAGTAAAGGGAACGCTTAGTAAGTAGAAAGGAACAAAAACGTAAATGGCACGCGCAAAATTCGAACGGACTAAACCCCACGTCAACATTGGTACCATCGGTCATGTTGACCACGGAAAAACAACGCTGACTGCTGCGATCACGATGACTTTGGCGGCTGGTGGTCAGGCGACAGCTCGTAAATATGACGAGATTGATGCGGCTCCTGAGGAAAAAGCTCGTGGGATCACAATCAACACAGCTCACGTAGAGTACGAGACTGAAGCTCGCCATTATGCTCACGTGGACTGCCCCGGACATGCTGACTATGTGAAGAACATGATCACTGGTGCAGCGCAGATGGACGGTGCCATTTTGGTGGTTGCGTCTACGGATGGAGCGATGCCTCAAACCAAAGAGCACATTTTGTTGGCTCGCCAGGTGGGTGTGCCCAGCATCGTGGTATTCCTAAACAAAGTAGACCAGGTAGACGACGAAGAACTCCTGGAACTGGTGGAATTGGAAATGCGCGAGCTGTTGAGCGACTATGAGTTCCCCGGAGATGATTTGCCTATCGTCAAGGGGTCTGGCCTCATGGCATTAGAAGCAATGGTGGAGAACCCCAAAACTAAGCGGGGCGAGAATGAGTGGGTTGATAAAATCTATGAACTTATGGATGCTGTGGATGAACACATTCCCACTCCTGAGCGCGATGTAGATAAGCCTTTCTTGATGGCGGTTGAAGACGTGTTTACCATCACAGGCCGTGGAACGGTGGCTACAGGCCGGATTGAACGTGGAAAAGTCAAAGTCGGTGAAGTGGTTGAACTTGTGGGAATTCGTGAGACCCGTACCACCACTGTCACAGGCATTGAAATGTTCAAGAAGGTTCTGGAAGAAGGCCTTGCTGGTGATAATGCTGGGCTGCTGCTGCGGGGTATGCAGAAGGCAGACATTGAGCGGGGTATGGTGTTGGCAAAGCCTGGTTCAATTACTCCCCATACTCAGTTTGAGGGTGAGGTCTATGTCCTAACAGATAAAGAAGGGGGACGCAAGACGCCGTTCTTTGCTGGATATAAGCCTCAGTTCTATGTGCGAACCACTGATGTGACTGGGACGATCAAAGCATTCACTTCAGATGATGGGGATGATGTTGAGATGGTGATGCCTGGCGATCGCATCAAAGTCACCGTCGAACTGATCAACGCAATTGCTATTGAGCAAGGGATGCGGTTTGCCATCCGTGAGGGTGGTCGTACAATTGGAGCCGGTGTGGTTTCCAAGATTGTCAAATAGTTACGGATAAACAGTGGGCGTTATGCCACCTGGTATACAGGCAGCCGATCGATCAGATTGGCTGCCATCCTTTTGAAAGCAACCTCTTCTTCAGGTTTAGACGGGTAGCTAAGAAGTCTGTATTTCTTACCTACGAGATTAGCAGACGACATCGGAACCTTGACAGTTAGATATTTTTGGAGTGAGTCCTATGGCAACTATTCAGCAGCAAAAAATTCGGATTCGGTTAAAGGCTTTTGATCGCCGACTGCTTGATACATCTTGCGAAAAGATTGTAGACACAGCCAACCGAACCAATGCAACCGCGATTGGTCCAATTCCGTTACCGACCAAGCGACGCATCTATTGTGTATTGCGATCGCCCCACGTCGACAAAGACTCCCGTGAGCATTTTGAAACCCGGACTCATCGTCGGATTATTGATATTTACCAGCCCTCGTCTAAAACTATTGACGCCCTGATGAAGTTGGACTTGCCCGCTGGTGTAGATATTGAAGTAAAGCTCTAGCAAATTCTGGCGATCGCCCTTCCGACGGCTTGGAGGAATACGTTAGACTGAGAATGTTACGTTGGATGAAGCAGTTCATCAGCCCAGGTGCCTTAGACCTGTGCTGCAACATGATGAACTATTCCCCAATTAAGCTTTAGTCAATTTACACCTAGTTTGTGATGACGTCTTCCTCCTCCTCAGTCGCGGTGCAAGAGCTCCCTCTGTTCCCCTTGCCTGAGTTAGTATTATTTCCGGGGCAGAAGCTACCACTTCATATCTTTGAACCCCGGTATCGAATTATGATGAACACGATACTCCAGAGCGATCGCCGCTTTGGGGTTCAGTTGTTTAATTCAGTCGATAACAGTATTTCTACAGTCGGTTGTTGTGCAGAAGTAACTAACTTTCATCGTTTACCCGATGATCGGATGAAGGTTTCCACCCTAGGCCAACAACGCTTTCGAGTATTAGAGTACATTCGCGAAAAGCCATACCGCATTGGTTTAGTAGAGTGGATCGAGGATGAACCTGCTACGCAAGACCTGCGTCCGCTTGCTACCGAGGTAGAACAATTGCTTCGAGATGTAGTTCGCCTCTCAGCAAAGTTGACCGACCAGGTCATCGAGTTGCCTGATGATATTCCAGACTTGCCGACCGAGCTCTCGTATTGGGTCGCTAGGAATCTGTATGGGGTGGCAACTGAGCAGCAGTTTTTATTAGAAATGCAGAGCACGGCTGAACGATTGGAACGGGAGGCCGAAATCCTGACCTCTACACGAGGGCATTTGGCTGCTCGCACTGCTCTTAAAGATGCATTTGATTAGACAAATTAACGTGAGTTCAGGATAAAACGTATTTGGGGGCACTGCGCAACGCGCAGTGCCCCCAAAGTCTTGATGTGACGTAGACGCATGCACGGCACACAAGGGTTTGGGCTTATCCTAAATGCAGATATAGGTTAAGCACGAGGAATAATGTCGTAGCTACCGAAAATTTTCAGTGTTTCGGTGCAGTCTTGCAGCGATGCTAATGCTTTCTGCATTTGTTCGGTTGTAATGTCTGCTTCGATATCCACAAAAAATAAATAATCACCCAGTGACTTTTTGGTGGGACGTGATTCAATGCGGCTCAAGTTAATTCCACGGTTGGCAAAGATCTGCAGCGGCTGGACTAAGGCCCCCGGGACATTGGCAGGTACGCTGAACGCCAGAGAAGTATGCCTGCCGCCATGCCCGCGTTGGAGTCCCAACACCCAAAACCGTGTGCAGTTGTCAGGATAATCGTTGATGGGATGCGCCAGAATAGGCAGGTTGTAGAGTTGAGCCGCACGCTGCGAGGCGATCGCCCCAATCGTGGCATCTGCTTCGAGCTGTTGTAATGCTTCTACGGTGGAATTGGTGGGAATGAGTTTCACTCCCGATACGTGGGCTTCTAGCCAATGCTGGCATTGGGCTAGCGCTTGGGGATGAGAATAGACGGTCTGTACCGTTTCTAGTGCGGTTGCCCGTGACAAAAATGCATGGGAAATCGGTAATTCTATAGCCTGTTGAATTTGTAAAGTAGACCATTGCCATAGGCTATCGAGGGTCGTCGTCACACTGCCTTCAGTAGAATTTTCAACTGGGGCAACAGTAAAGTCGGTGGTTCCGTTTGCTGTAGCGCGCAGAGCTTGAGAAATACTGGGATACGGGCAAAGCTCTACTGCTTGGCCCGATAGACCGTGTGATGACCAGGTTAAGGCGGCCATTTCGGCATTGGTACCCGGCGGGCCAAGATAGGCAACAGAAATAACCATAGGAGCCAGTGAATAGGTGCTTGATTAGGATGACTAGTATTCACCTCTCAAGTGCAAGGTGATTTTCTCGGAATAATTGTAAAATTAACTAAATAGCTCTCAGTAATATCCAGGGCGATCGCTCCACTAGGCCACAATTGCTGACTCGTTGTGCATCGTGGATCAGCCTGCAGACTGCAGGTAGACCAATGAGTTATGCCGAGCTTCTGTTTCCCACCTGTTGCTGTGCCGATTTAACGGCTTAATCTATGCGAACTCGATATACCGCTACACAATCGATCGACCTAGCTGTTCCTCAACAGACTATTCCTATTCAGCACTATCTGCGACAGCCTAAGCGTCTGATTCAGGCATTGGTAGATTCTAGCCGGGTCGAGGTTCAGGGTCAGAATGAGTTTCGCCTCAAGATGAAGCCTCTCAACTTCCTGTCGTTGAGCGTGCAGCCGACGGTTGATCTGCAGCTTACTCCACAATCGGACGGCACTATCCTCCTTAAGTCTACTCGGTGTGAAATTCGCGGGTTTGACTATGTTAACAGTCGATTTCATCTCGATCTGCAGGGTCGGCTGACGCCCGTGCAAGATGGCGCTCAAACAACGCTACAGGGCCAAGCAGACTTGGAGGTTGCGGTTGACTTACCTCCGTTTCTTTGGCTAACGCCCCGGCCAATTTTAGAGGCCACTGGCAACGGGCTGCTCCGCAGTGTGTTGTCGACGATGAAACAACGGCTGACTCACCAGTTGCTGGCAGATTACCAGACCTGGGTGCATGATCAAACTCAATCCCAAGAGGCACAATCTGGGCAGACGTCTTCTGGATTGTCGCCTAACAGCTCTATGGTTTGAGGTTCGGTGGAATGCACAGTGCGGCTGATTGCGGCTGATGCATTTAGGTCAGAATGCCCAAGCTTAAAGGATCGTCGGTGCTGCCGCGTGGTGCCTAACTGGGCGATCGCCCGGCAATGTGCTGCGGTTCCATACCCTTTGTTGGATTCTAGAAAGTACCCTGGGTAACGCTTTGCTAAGCGAATAATCAGCGTATCTCTCCACACCTTCGCCAGAATGCTGGCTGAGGCAATGGACAAGGAAAGCTGATCTCCCTTAATCAGGGTTTGCTGAGCGATCGCTAGATGTGGAATTGGGCGATTGCCATCCACCAAGCATTGGTGCGGTTCTGGGTCAAGCCGAGCGATCGCTCGACGCATGGCCAGAAACGTCGCTTGCAAAATATTTAGCCGATCGATTTCGGCCACCGATGCTATGCCAATGGCGTGGGCGATCGCCATCTCTTGAATCAGCGGCACTAACCGAGCACGCGCAGCCGGAGTCAGCCGCTTGCTGTCGGTCACACCCGCCGTTATGAGCATAGCTGGCACTGGCTCCGGCAAAATGACTGCCCCAGCCACAACTGGACCAAATAGGGCTCCACGCCCCACCTCATCCACCCCAGCTAGCCACTCCTGAGCAGGATCATTAGAGCTAGAACTACTTAACTGGAACAAGTCAGCCTGATGAGAGTTTTTTGGAGAGCTACTTATCTGAACCGCGCCCAGAGGCTGAGGAGCGCCGCCGCCGCCGCCGTCCGGTTGATCCATTCGAGCTGTCATGGGTGCTCTCTAGTTCTTCAGGTGGAGAGGATTCGTCATCTGCGTCATCTGGTTCAGGCTCTGCCATAGCGACAGGTGCCAATGTTGGATCATCTGCTTCTGCACTACCGTTTGCGAGTTGGCTGATGGCGGGGCTACTAATCGGAGCGATCGCTCGGACAGCTTTAGAAGGCAAGGCAGAAACATCTATAGGCGGTGGTGTTGCGCCGGGTAAAATCACCGAGATCACTGTATTCTTTTGGTCTTTTACAGGTTCTCGCGCCAAGACTAGAGGTGAAATGCCCATCATGGCATAGACCTCTTGCTCCTCTGCCGTCATCTCCACCACAATATGCTGAGGGGGTTCTGGCGCAGTCTTTTCACGGCGACTGCGAGAGCGCTCACGCTCGGGTTTGTCTCTCTCGTTTCGCGACTCGCTGCGTGACTCGTTCCGCCCATCGCTGCGAGGGTCTTTGGCCACAGGCGCTGCTATCACAGGCGCTGCGTCATCTGCGTCTGGCTCCGGCGTTAGTTCTGGTGCCTGGTCTATCGTCTTAACAGGGGCAGTGCGGGTGCTGCCTTCGCCCGCGCGGGGGGTGCTACGGCTGCTGCGACGACGGCGGCGATCGCCCCCACCTTTCGATCGATCCTGATAGCTAGGATGATTAATCAGCGATGCCTCTAGTGAATCAGCCGCATCACTGTCTGCTGGCTCTTCGGCTAGCAGAGCGGGCGTATCGCGAACTGCTGCCACGACTGGACGCTGATCTGGGATGGAAACTACCCGCGTTGCATCCACAACCTGCACAGCATCTTCTGCGTCACCCGGCAAATGAGCCAAGTGCCCTAACCCGCCGCAGGTAGAGCAAGGTCGTCCGAATAGTTCATAGATGTTCTGCCCTTGACGCTTACGAGTTAACTCCACCAGCCCCAACTCGGTTAACTGGGCAATTTGGGGGCGCGCCTTGTCTGCTCGCAGCGCTTTATTGAAGTGTTCTAGCACCTGCAGCTTGTCGCGGTTAGAATCCATATCAATGAAGTCCACCACGATCACGCCAGCAATGTTCCGCAGTCGCAGCTGCCGTGCGATCTCTGCGGCGGCTTCACAGTTGGTCCACAGCACCGTTTCGCGGGCTGTAGCAGACCGAGTAAAGGAACCTGAGTTTACGTCTACTACCGTTAGGGCTTCGGTTCGCTCAATAATGATGTATCCGCCTGAAGGAAGATCGACCCTGGGCTTAAGAGCCTCGCGGATAGCAGCATTAACGCGAAAATACTCCAGGATAGGAATGCGATCGCGGTGTTGATCGATCAATACACCCTGTGCTTTCTTGCCGCCGTTCCAGCTAAAAAGATGCTGCTGCACCCGCTTGTTGCCATTGGGTGAGTCAATCACAATGCGATTAACATCGGCACTGTATACGTCTCTCAACACCCGCTGCACAAAGTCATCATCCCGGTTAAGCAAAGATGGAGGCCGAGTGGATATAGCCTCTTGCTGCACGGTTTCCCATTGCCGCTGCAGCGCTTCTAAGTCTTCAATGATGGACTCTTCTGGCACGCCTTCAGCTTCTGTTCTGACCAGTAACCCCATCCCAGCGGGCTTAACTAAAATAGCTAGAGCGCGGAGTCGGTTACGCTCAGCTTCACTTCGGATGCGGCGTGATAGATTGACGCCACGGCCAGATGGCATGAGCACCAAATATCGACCGGGTAGGCTGATGTTTCCAGTTAGCCGAGGGCCTTTGTTCCCCGTCGGCTCTTTCATGATCTGCACTAGCACTTTCTGCTGAGGCACGAGTAATTCAGTGATAGAAGCGGCCGAGCGCTTTAGCTTAAGCGGGCCTAAATCAGAGACATGAATAAACCCGTTCCGTTCACTATCGCCAATGTTGACGAAAGCTGCATCAATACCAGGCAAGACGTTTTCAACAATCCCTAAGTAAATATCGCTAACCTGATGGGTGCCCGTCGCAACAATCAGTTCCTGAATTTGATCTTCTGAGAAAACAGCAGCAATCCTATGCTGCTCTGCAATCACAATTTGTTTGGACATCCAATTTCCTCAAAGCATAAATGCGTATGACTGCATATCTGTATCTAGATGCAGTAAGACGCAGGCGATTAATCCTTAAAAAATCCAGCCGACAAAACGGCCAAGCGACATACTCCAAAAGAGGATAAAGTCCAAAATTTTGGGTACTCAAATCTAGTCTGACAATGCTTCAAGCAGAGCAGCACATAGATATGGATCTGAATCAGAAAGGTTGGGTACTCCTCTAAGGAGAGCACTTCCGGCATGGAAGGCACCCAGTCGAACCAAGAGGTTGTCAAAAGCTTGGCGGAGACAATCGTAGATTCAGGTTTACCTTTCCTCATGCCGTCGGCATCATGAGGAGAACCCACGATTTGTATCAGCGTCTTTAGTTTGCATTATACAGTGTGTCTGGAAAAGTAAAGCACAAACTGCATAATTTGTGAATAGACGTGTTGAAATGCACTCTGCTGACGCATTCGTAGAACGAGCTGTTGGGCTCTGTGGTCTAACGCATGCTGTCGTCAGTCGTCATTCTACGTTGGAATGCCCACAGTAACGCCCATAGTGCTGATTGGATTTACAGAAAAGATACGGCGCGACTTCCGCGTGTGGCGTGACTTCCTGCTTATGTTTATCTCATGTCAGTTCGACAAATGCCTGAGGCCGTGCTGCCTGTGTCACTGACGGCAGGGTTTTGCGTTGCTTCAGCCCTGCGGAGGGGGTTTAAAGCAATCTATAGCGCGGCGATTCTAGTCCTGATCAAGTCTAGGTATTACTCAGTCATCTAAGCGGGTAGTTGAGCTGAGCTTTGGACTTGGGGGGATTGCAAACGCAGGTTGGTGCGATGCACGTGCAAAAGCTGAAAGAATTGTTGAGAGACTTGTTCCAGCATCGTGAGGACATGTTCAGGACGGAGGGAGGTGCCATCGCCGGTGCATACGCCGCTATAGTGCAATGTGATTTGACCCGGGAGGAGGGGGCGATCGCCCCCCCTCTCTTCAAAACCTGCCGCTTGGGACGGTGGAGGGGCGATCGCCAGATGGAGAAGGCGATCGCGCAAATTCACCTGATGCACCTTTCCCGATTTGGTTGTGTGTTCACTCATCAGAGTAGAAGCTGCCAGAACTAGATTAATCCAGGCTTGCCACTGCGTGCTATCTACAGAGGGCTGCGCCAGCTCTAATGAAGGCTGGGGTTCAGAGGCTAGCTCCGTTGCAGGGTCGTCCCCCATAGGCACTAGGGTGATAGTATAGTCGGCCTGTTCTAGTAGCTTAGTTGCGGCGGCGGTGCCAGGGGGCACAACCTCAGCAGCATAAACGGGCATCCCCGGTGGCAGCTGCGCCGCCAATGCCTGACGCACGACTTCAGGATCCATGGACTCTGTTAAATCAAAGTCCACCAATTCTCCCGTGCTGGTAGCACCAAGCGGAAGTGCCAGCACTGGTACAATTCGTGGCTGGGGGTGAAAGCCTGCGGTAAACGAAATGGGCAACCTGGCACGCCGTACGGCGCGGTCAAACAAGCGCATTAAGTCTAGGTGTCCAATCAGCGCCATATCGCCTAACTTGCCGAATCGTAGCCGAATCCGCTGCACTCGGTCGGTATTCGGCACAAATTGCCCTTCAAACTGAGGAATAGCCGGAGCTGGCACAACCACGTTATGCCCAAAGTCTGCTCCGCACACGCCGCAGTGAGAGCAGCCCTCAAACGAACAATCGGGAACTGTCGCGGCCGCCAGAGCCCGTTCTAAATCAGTTTGCAGCCAATGCTTATCGATGCCGGTATCAATGTGATCCCACGGGAGAGGTGCATCCAAACCTGCAAGTCTCTCGTCAGATGCAGGTTCGCTGGGGGCAGGATTGCTACCCTGAAACAGGTTCCACTCTCCCTGCTCGATCTGGCGGTATTTCCAGGCTAGGTCTGATTCGGCGATCGCCTGGGTCCATGCACCAAACGCGCGATCTAGGCTTTCCCACCACGCATCCATCCCTGCGCCTAATTCCCAAGCTCGGCGGATGACGGAAGAGAGACGGCGATCACCCCGCCCCACAAAATCCTCCATCGCTGAGATGCGAACATCAGTGAAGTTTACCTTTAGCCCGCGCATCGTGCGAAACTCGTGCCGCAATAGCGCTTGCTTACGCCCAAACTCTGTGGTTGATACCGAATGCCACTGAAAGGGGGTGTGTGGCTTGGGCGTGAAATTAGAAATAGTGACGTTGAACCCAATTGGCTTGCGGCCATTAATTCGGCATTCCTGTTGCAGCCAGCGCATGGTTTCTGCAATCCCCAGCACATCCACATCCGTTTCACCCGGTAGCCCAATCATAAAGTAGAGCTTAACCCGGTCCCATCCCTGCTCATAGGCAGTTTTTACCCCGCGCAGCAATTCTTCATTAGTCAACCCCTTATTCACAATGTCGCGCAGGCGCTGAGTGCCCGCTTCAGGCGCAAACGTAAGGCTACCCTGGCGAGTGCCGCCTAAAATATGAGCAATATTTTCATCAAACCGATCTACCCGCTGGCTGGGCAGGCTAAGGGATACGTTTTCATCCCGAAGGCGGTTTTTGATTTCCATGCCCACCGATGGCAGCGCCAGATAGTCAGAGCAGCTGAGCGATAGCAGCGAAAACTCGTTGTACCCTGTTGCATTCATCCCTTCAACAATGGTGTCAATCACCGTCTCTGGGGCCACATCTCGCGCAGGCCGGGTCAGCATCCCGGGTTGGCAGAAGCGACAGCCCCGCGTGCAGCCTCGGCGAATCTCGATCGTTAGGCGATCGTGAACGGTTTCGACATAGGGCACGAGCCCAATGGCATAGTCGGGAAGGGGAGTAGCCACGCGACGCAGAATGCGGCTTGGCACATCAGGCCGTCGGGGATGCACAGAGCCGTCGCTGACCATATCGTAAAATTGCGGCACGTATACCCCAGGAACCTGGGCTAGATCCAACAGCAGGGCCTCTCGGCTTAGCCCAGCAGCTTTCCCTTCTTCCACAATCAGCCCAATTTCTGCCAGCAGCTCTTCGCCATCGCCCAGCGCCATAAAGTCAAAAAAGTCAGCATAGGGTTCTGGGTTAGAGGTGGCAGTTTGCCCACCTGCAAACACTAAGGGATGGCTGCCCTGCGCGACATCCCACACCCCGTCTGCAGCCCGCTCTCGCCAAGTGAGGGGGATATTAGCTAAGCTCAGCATTTCTAAAATATTGGTTGCGCCTAGCTCATAACTAAGGCTAAAGCCGAGGATGTCAAACTCTGAGAGCGATCGCCGAGACTCAACCGCAAACAGCGGAGTCTGGGTGTCACGCAGCTTAGTAGTGAGATCAGGCGCCGGTAAATAGGCGCGATCGCACAACTGACGCGGTTGTGTGTTCAGAATACTGTAGAGAATGATGTGGCCTAGATTTGAGAACCCAACCTCATAGACCTCGGGGTACGTCAACGCCCAACGAACCTGGGCCGACTCCCACGGCTTATGGATAGCTCCCAGTTCATTGCCTAGATAGCGCGCTGGGCGCATAATATCTGGACTTAGCAAATCATTAACTACTACGGACACAATAAAAACGCCTCAAATACCAAGCTGCTGACACTTCTAGGAGTAGGGTTAGCAGAACGACCAAATACTGAGGCCCATGCCCACAGATCTAGATCATCGCACGCTTACCGGCAACAACCCTAGTATAAGAATCTAGCAAGCTGGCGTTTGAGGCGCACAACTCAAGGAGAACTGAACTCGAAAGAAAAAGAATAGGCGTTGCTGAATCGAGATATGAACCGGCAAAACCTCTAGACTCTGCATGGGCCCCCTAAATCCCCCAATCCTGGGGGACTTTGAGACTCTGTCTCCCCCCAAAATTGGGGGACTGGGGGGGGCAAATCATACTTGTATTCAGCAACGCCAAAGAATAAAAAGCTGAGAGCAAGCAGGCTAGGCGCGTAAGCACCGTCTCTTTAGAGAAAAAGAACTGTCTCACTCAAGAATTGCCTGGTTGCCCATTTTTCGCTACAATCGCGGCGAATGATCCTCAAAAGATTCGGCATCTTCCACAATCTGAAAAGCCCGATCAAGCTGAGTCATCTCAAAAATGATGCGGATTGCAGGTGGAATTTGACCCAGAGCAAATTGCTTAGACGATTGCTGGGCTGCATTCAGCGCAGAAACTAGCGCCATCAATCCAGCGCTATCTAGAGACTCAACAGCGCTCATGTCTACTAGCACAGCGCTATGTTCTGCGGACATCACACTCTCTTGCAAATCATGCTGAAAGCCTAGAGCATTAGATGCGTTGATATGACCGAGAGGCTTAAGCACCTTTACAGTGCTTCGTTGCAGAAGTTGTTGCATACTATCTACCTATTTCTTTGAGAGCGATTGAGTTAGCTATTGTGCAACTGCAGCCTGTCAAGCATCTCGGTAAGATGAGCCGCAATTCAGCCGTTCCATGATCTGTTAGATATCCAGAACTATATCTATCGAGCCTGCAAGAAGCTACGGATTCCGCTCGATTTCATGGAATCTTTAAGTATTATCCCTTAGCATCTAAATTTTTCAGTAATAAGCTCAATAGAGAAGTGTGCGAATATACGGAATCTCACGAAATTAAAATACATCCGCCTCAAGGCAGAAATCAATTCCTTCTGTATGGACAATACTCTAAGTGATGAGGATCACACTTAAACGAAGATCTCGATCACTTGCAATTCTTCTGCTTCCCAACAAAATTACATTAATTGTAAAATTGCCTCCCTCAAGGGCAGAGGAGTCTTCTCTCCCATGAAAACCACAAATGTGATTCGTCGATTGGTTGCGCAGGCGCTCCATATCCGGCAACTTACGCCCGACATCGAAAATGAAATTAACTACGAGCTAACCCGACTAGGGTATATCTCAGACGTAGAGTACGAAGCGCTAGAACTATTGATGTCAGAAATGGATGCTGGACGTGTGCGTCTGATTCCTAGCCCATAGTCCCCTTTGGGTCTTCCCCCTTTGGTTCTTGTTCCGCAAGTGGCGCAATGACGGCAGTTGGAAGCATATTCTGCCCACCTCTGATGCCGTGAGTGAGAGGGGCACGAGGGCGTAACCCTAGCCCTTCTGCAGACAGCCTCGATCCTCAGAGTGCGCTAACCGCTGTCATGCTAAACCAAACCGTTGGCTATGACGCAAGCAAAAAAAGGGTAAAAGGCTGCAAATTATACTCAATTCTTGCCTAGTTACCCTTGGTTGGGCAGGGCGAATGCCATTCGCTTCCCTAGAATGACAGCTGTAGAACAGGGGTACGGGATTCGAATTTGGTATTACTAAGTCTTAGAGGATGTTTGAAAAGATTGGAAGCGTCAAATTTTACGCTAGACGTCTGAGCATAATGCGGATCATGGAAAGGTAGATCAAGGTCTCCGATGTCTCTGGTAGTAATTCGTAGTCTCTGACCAATCGCCTGCACCCCA
>JBGTOF010000455.1:0-2901 GCA_041742695.1 Elainellales cyanobacterium
CGGCTGGGGGTATCGTTGATGGCAAACTCAATGTCGTCACGGTGGGGGCCAACCAGGGTGGTGCGCTGGTGCTGCTCGGCGATCGCCCGCTGCTTAATCTTCTCCAAAAAGCTGGCCTGGATCACCTGCGGGTCATCCTCCGCCATGGGCACATTGGGCTGGTAGTGGACGCGTAGGTCTTCGCGCTGGCCGCTGATGGCCTGGTGCCACTGGTGGGCGATCGGGGCGAGGCGATCAATCGCCCTGGCCCGGCGGCGAATCACGCGGGTGCCCAAGGCCGCCAGTTGGGCATCCCACAGGGCAAACTCAGCGGCGTCGAGCTGGGGCGCAGTTCTCCGATCATCGTCGCCAAAGGATTTTTTAATCAGGGCGTTGCGCTGCTTCAGCACCTGGTTGTACTGGCTGAGAATGTGGGCGTAGATCGGCTCTAGCTGAATCAGCAGCGTGTCTAACCAGTCGCGCCGCCCCCCCGGCCCCCCCCGCACTAGATCCAAATCCAAACTGGAAAACTGCACCGCGTTGAGGGCACCGAGAAAGTCCAGCTGTCGCCGTAGCTTTTCGCCGTTGAGAATGGCCGTCCGCCTCCCCGCCTGGCGCAGCACCAGCGAGAGATCGGCGATGCCCAGGTCGCGCCGCACCGAGGCGGTGATTTGAGCCACGGGCTGGTCTTGCTGCACGAGATCGCGATCGCGACTCGTCCGGTGCGATTTCAGCGTCGCCAGCAGCTCCACCGCCTCCAACAGGTTCGACTTGCCCTGGGCATTTTCCCCCACCAAAATGGTCTTGGGAGCGGCAAAGTCGATCTGCTGCTCGCCATAGTTGCGAAAGTGCCTGAGCGATAGATGGGTGAGGTACAAGGGGCAAAGCCAGGGCTGAACTTGGTTTAGGATACAGGACGGTGCTAACAGTCTCAGAAATTCGCTATTGACTTTTAGAGAAAGGATGAGTTATTTTTTATACATCCTCAGTGTTAGCCATGAGGTGTCTCTAGTTTTAACTAGGCCTACATAGAGATCGCAGATGCGTCCTCCTAGGGAGTTAACCAGCTTAGGTTGGGTTCTCTCCTAAGAATCGTTTTTGCGGTGGCTATGTAGATTTAGTTGCAACACGTTAGGTATGCGTTGATGGTTGTATCGGCGTATATCCAAACCGTTTTGTAATACTGTGGCATTCCTATAGCTATATCTGAGTCCATTTTTACCAATAGGTAGATTATGACTCTTAATGCTTCTAGACAGCTCACCGTTGCTGTGTTTGCAGATGCTCAAAACGTTAATTTATTTAGGTATAGCCAAGCCATTCTAAACTTCGTTAACAACTTAGGTGGAGTGCCATGCTTGTATGCTTATCACCATTGGCGCTCTATTTCACCAAAAAAAGAACAAAGGCTTCAGTCTCAGAACTGGCGATGTGTTGACGTTCCTATAATTGAAAAAGATAAGCTTGATCGGCAATTGATGGGTGATTTCGATGAACTTTGTCGATTCTGGCAACCCGATGTTCTCGTGTTAATTACCAATGATGGTGATTTTGCTGCCATGGTTAAATCCTATCTAGGGACTGGGCGTAAGGTGATTGTTATTGGTTATGAAGGCAAGGTCAGTAAAAAGCTTCGACGTTTGGTCCCTCAAAGCGTTTACTTTGCTGAGGCGCTTCGTCGAGGATTGCCGATAGCTGCGTAGCTTCAAGTATTTGTGTCTGGAAGCTTCATAGGCTAAACTTTCAGACACAAATATTTGGACATGAATAGTTAGCCCAGATGTCTAGAAAAAATGCCCCTGCCCAATTTTCAAGATCCAGCATTACTCAAGCAAGCACTCACCCATAGTACTTATGCTTACGAAAACCCTGGTGAAGGGGGTGAAGAATTGGATTATGAACGCCTAGAATTTTTGGGTGATAGTATCATCGAGCTAGTGGTGCGAGATTTGCTTTTTGCTCGATATCCCAAGATGACTGAAGGAGAGATGTCAAAACGGGGCGATCGCCTAGTTGGAAAATTCTTCCTAGCGTCCTTATCCGTGCAGCTAGGTATCCCTCCCATGCTGCGGTTGGGTTCTGGAGCACAGCATGAGCGAGAGAATCCTAGTGTGCAAGCAGATGCATTTGAGGCTGTAGTGGGTGCCTATCGACTAGATGCTGGGTTGGATGCGGCATACAAATATGTAGCATCTATTTTCAAGCCCTTAGTTGATATGGCCTTAGATTTTCGAGCCACCGATCCTGTCAGTGAGTTTCAGGAATATGTTCAGTCAAACATAGGCAGCTCTAGATTGCCTGAATATAGAGTGGTGGAAACCAGTGGCCCTGACCATGCCAAGGTATTTACTCTCGAAATTTGGGTGGGCTCCACCAGCTATGGCACAGGCACAGGTAATAGTAAAAAAGAAGCTAAAAAGAATGCAGCCTTAGAAGCACTTAAAAAGGTGAAGCGATGAATGCGGCAATTTTAGGCTGTGGCTACGTCGGTAAAGCCGTGGCGCACCTGTGGAAATCCCAGGGCATCAGCGTAACGGCAACGACGACCAGCCCTGAGCGGGTGGGTGACTTGCGAACGGTGGCCAATGCTGTGCAGGTGGTGGGTGGCTCAGATGCCGAGGGCATTGCCGCTCTTTTGCGAGGCCAAGACACCCTGCTGATTTGCGTGGGGGCCGGTCGCCAGGCCAACTACGAAGAGACCTATCTCAATACCGCCAAAACCGTCGTGGGTGCCTCAGATCAAGCGCCGCACCTGAAGCAAATTATCTTCACCAGCACCTACTCGGTCTACGGCAACTATGAAGGGGCCTGGGTGAGAGAAGATGACCCGGCCAAGCCCGCCACCGACAACGGGCGCACTATGGTCGAAACCGAAAACACGCTGTTGGCAGCGGCTACGCCGGAGCGAAACGTATGCATCTT
>JBGTOF010000295.1:0-9759 GCA_041742695.1 Elainellales cyanobacterium
AGAAGATGCGATCGCCCAAAACAAGTATGCTGTGACGGCTGACCCCCTAGTGCTGTGCCAGAGCGAGAGTATTGAAGCACTAGTAGAAGCCACGGGGCACGTGGAATATGGTGCAAAGGTCACCTTAATGGCGATCGAGAATAAGAAGCACATTGTGCTGATGAACGCCGAACTCGACGGCACAGTTGGGCCCATCCTCAAAGAATATGCGGATCGCGCTGGGGTTATCATCACCGGCTGCGATGGCGACCAGCCTGGGGTAGAAATTAACCTCTATCGCTTTGTCAAGAGCATTGGGCTGAAGCCGCTGCTCTGCGGCAACATTAAAGGCTTGCAAGATCGCTACCG
Source organism: Elainellales cyanobacterium (assembly GCA_041742695.1). GTDB lineage: Bacteria > Cyanobacteriota > Cyanobacteriia > Elainellales > Elainellaceae > Kaiparowitsia. The sequence continues at coordinate 349 of JBGTOF010000295.1, forward strand.
CAACCCTACGACCCAAGCCAGCTTTGCCAAGGAATGGGGGCAAACACCTCATATGGTGACCAGCTTTGCCGATGGCACCAAAATTTCGTTTGAGCAGGCGATTGTGGCCAACGCCACGGGGATGAAGGTAGCTCAGCGCGGCATGATCGGGCTGGAGTATCGCGGTCATGTGGACGACATGGTGAGCATGTATGACATTGACCAGATGCGATCGCTCGGCGGCATTGTGGAATACGTCGTCGGTGGGCAGCCTAGCCCGGGCGTCTATGTATTTGCCGAAGCCCAAGACGACCTGCAAAAGCACTATCTCAAGTACGGCAAACTGGGCGATGGCCCTGTTTATAGCTTCTACGTTCCCTATCACCTCACTATCTATGAAGTGCCGCTTTCTGTCGCACGGGCGGTGCTGTTCAACGATGTGGTGATTGCGCCGCTTGGGGCTCCGGTCGTGGATGTGGCGACCACCGCCAAAATTGACCTAAAGGCGGGTGAAACCTTAGACGGGTTGGGGTGGTACATGACCTACGGCCAGTGCGAAAACTACGACACGGTGCGCACTGAGAATCTGCTGCCTATGGGGTTGGCCGAAGGCTGCCGCCTAAAGCGCGATGTGCCCAAAGACCAAGTGCTCACCTATGACGATGTGGATCTCCCCACCGATACGCTCTCCCACAAACTGCGGGCTGAGCAAGATGCCCGTTTCCCGGTGCGGATGCCCGTCGGCGTGTAGGGACTCAAACCGTTAGAAAGGCGCTCAGTGAGCGCCTTTCTAACGGCAGCCTAGATTTTTCCACGATTGGTATTCTACGAACTCTAGCCAAATCTAAAACCCACTATGAAAACAGCGCAAGATGTGATCGAAGCAGATTTGCAATATATCTGCGGCAATCTCAAATCCGAATTTGGCCAAATGGCAGGCAAAAACCTGCTGATTGTAGGTGGAGCCGGATTTTTAGGCTACTACCTGGTTCAGGCGGTGCTGTATTGGAACAAAACCGCTGGGACTCAGCCCATTCACCTCACCGTTTACGACAACTACATCCGGGGCGTGCCCGAGTGGCTGACCGATCTCAAGGGCGACCCCAATCTGGTGCTGCAAAAGCATGACATCACCCATCCCCTGCCCGAGGATATTGCAGACTTTCAGTACATCATCCACGCGGCATCTATCGCGTCACCCATCTTCTACCGCAAGTACCCCATCGAGACGATGGATGCGAATGTGAACGGGCTGCGATCGCTCCTCGAGTACTGCAAACAGCAGAAAGAGACGGGCAAGCCTGTTGAAGGCTTCCTGTTCTACTCCACTAGCGAAATCTACGGCGACCCCACGCCAGAGAGCATTCCCACACCCGAGACCTATCGCGGTAACGTCTCCTGCACGGGCCCCCGGGCTTGCTACGACGAGTCGAAGCGTTATGGCGAAACCCTCTGCGTCAACTTTGCTGAGCAGTATGAGTTGCCCATCAAAATTGCACGGCCCTTCAACAACTTCGGCCCAGGGCTGAAGGTCACCGATCGCCGCGTGCTGCCCGACTTTGCTCGGGATGTGCTGGCCGGGCGCGACATTGTCATGCTGTCTGATGGCTCGCCTACCCGAACCTTCTGCTACATCGCTGATGCGATTGTGGGCTACTACAAAATTCTAGTGGTGGGTCATCGGGGTGAAGCCTACAACATTGGCATCGAAACTCCCGAGATCTCTATGGCAACGCTGGCCGAAAAGGTCGTGGAGTTGTCCAAAGAACTGTTTGACTACCAGGGCAAAGTTGTGCGGCAGCAAAGTGACGACAAGGCCTACTTGGTGGATAATCCCAACCGCCGTTGCCCCATTATCACCAAAGCCCGCAATGACTTGGGCTACGACCCCTGTATTTCGGTAGACGAAGGGCTGCGACGCACCATGATTTGGTACCAAGGCAATCAAGTAGCGGAGGATGCATAGATGAGAGTTTCGGTAGTTGGAACAGGGTATGTGGGTCTGGTGTCTGGCGTGTGCTTGGCCGCAAAAGGGCACCATGTCACCTGTGTGGATGTAGACCAGACGAAGGTAGACAAGATCAACAAGGGCATTCCTCCCATTTATGAAGCGGGACTTGAGGAGCTGCTGCAACAGCACATCGGCACCAATATCACCGCCACCACTAACCTGCGCGAAGCAGTGATGAATTCGGAGTTGTCGCTCATTGCGGTAGGCACCCCCTTTGATGGGCAAGAGATCGATCTAAAGTACATCCGGCTCGTGTCTGAGCAAATCGGCACGGTGCTGAAGGATAAGGACGGCTACCACGTCGTGATTGTGAAAAGCACGGTAGTTCCTGGAACCACGGATGGTGTCGTATTGCCGATTTTGGAGCAGGCATCGGGCAAAACGGCAGGCGCCGATTTTGGTGTAGGCATGAACCCTGAGTTTTTGAAGGAAGGAGAAGCGATTCCCGACTTCATGTATCCCGACCGCATCGTGCTAGGTGGCATCGACGATCGCAGCATCGACACGTTGGGTGAACTCTACGCCATGTTTGAAGGAGTAGATAAAATCCGCACCAATACCAAAACGGCGGAGATGATCAAATACACCGCCAACTCGCTCTTGGCAACGCTGATCTCCTTCTCCAACGAAATTGGTAACCTGTGTGCCACCGTGGGCGTGGATGTCGTGGAAGCGATGCATGGGGTTCATATGGATAAGCGGTTTACGCCTATTCTTGAAACGGGTGAGCGCATCATTCCCTCTTTTACCACCTATCTAGCGGCGGGCTGCGGTTTCGGCGGCAGTTGCTTCCCTAAAGATGTGAAGGCGCTGATTGCCTATGGCAACCAGATGGGGAGCCCGATGTCATTGCTAGAGTCGGTAATTGAGGTGAATGCTCAGCAGCCCGACAAGATGATCGATCTGCTGAAGCAGCACTTCCCGACGTTGGACGGATTGAAGGTGGCGGTCTTGGGCATGGCCTTTAAGCCCGGCACTGACGATATCCGTGAGTCTCCGGCTCTGCCAGTGACCAAGCTGCTGCTAGAAGAAAAAGCTGTAGTGACGTCCTACGATCCAATCGCACGTCATGAGGCCGAGAAGGTCTTTGGCAACTTGGTGGATTTTCGCGATGACCTGAACGAGGCGATCGCCCATGCTGATGCCATTCTGATCATGACCCGCTGGCAGCAGTTCCAAGAGATTCCGGCGCTGCTGCAAGGGCGCGACACCCAGCCCCTAGTCATCGACGGTCGCCGCATGTTGGATAAAGCCAGCGTCGCCAGGTATGAGGGCATTGGTCTAAAGTCCTAGCGGTTGTGCAGTAGAGCGATGGCCCTACTGCTATGGCAATTGATTGCTTAATAGAACAATTATTGTTATGAATCCCCTGGGCAGGGGATTCATAACAATAACCATTAAAACCAGCGCGTTGAGCGCTGTATCAAGAGTTTCGGCCTTACCCATAGAATTTCTTTCTTAGTAGTTTGAGAGAAGCCCAAACCCTCTTAACCCGAGCTGACGTTGCTGAATGTGTTGGCAGTTAACCCCTGTCACAGCAATACAAAAAAGCGCTAGTGGACGAATGAAAAGCGTAGGTTCCACAGCGCTAAATTTAAGTCGTTTCTGGTTTCACCAAGATCTCGCTTACGAGTGAAGATAGATGGGCGATCGCCCCTGACCTTGCATCCAGTCAAACCTTTGAAGTTTTTAGTAGCGAACGCCACGCTTGCGCAAAGATGCCATCATCTGCTGCCGCACAGCCAAGGCCCACTGGTTAAATTCTTCAGTGTTTTGAATCATCTGAGCCGGGATTTCTGTTTGTTCTGATGTCGTCTGTGACGTGCTGTTCATAAAGGTCATACCTCAAATTAGTGATTTTATTAGGTCGGGTTTGTATCCGGCGATTGGCGCATGTATCCAGAGCCCACACGGTATTTCCCCTAACAACCCCCCCAGCAGCCTCTACGCTACGCCGCAGGGCACCCAGCACAAGGTGCCTAGAGCATCGCAACTAGGCTTTGTCAGGTTCTTGCATCTCTGTACTTTCTAGTTCTACCCAGGTTTCAAGAGCTTCGCACAGGGAGTATGCAGTACTCGAATTAAGAGAATGCAAAACCTACATTTTTGCTCTTTCTCAAGGTGGGCAAATGCTATGCTGTGTTGCCCAAATTGCCTAATGTGCAATGGCTAGAACGCCAGCGCACGCAGATCTGGTAGTAGACTGCCCGCTCATCATCAATGATTGCTACAGCTGCAACAAATGCCGGAGTGGGGAGATAGCCATGCACTAGCTGTGCCTTTCGATGGAGAACGCCAATTGCGGACCAACGATCGGACGACAGCCATGGCCCGAGCTATGGCTCTGGGGGGTGTATTTCCTCTGGGATGCTTAGCCTTGCAGGGACTATCTTCACTCAACCTGAGGTTGTCGAATCCGGATTCCCAGGCTGAGATTATGAAGACATGTAGAGACTTGGAGCTATCTGTACGCTGCATTACGCCTGACGCAGGTGCGGTTAAAGGGCACAGGAAAAAAGAGTTCACCCTTCAGAGGTTGCGAGCATCTGCATCCTGTGCAAGCTTTAATAGTAAGTTATCCCCAATGAAGCATCACTCCCCAGCCTATCTTCCGGAGGAACTGCCTTATGGCAATGACTGCGTCTACGATGCTGCCGCTGGGCACACAAGCGCCGGTGTTTGAGCTGCCCGATGTGACGACGGGTGAGCTGATTTCGCTAGAGCGGTTGGGCGATCGCCCAGCATACCTGGTCATGTTCATCTGCCGCCACTGCCCGTTTGTGAAGCATGTGCAGGCTGAGTTAGCCGCCATTGGTCGCGACTATCAGGCCCAAAACTTGGGAATTGTTGCCATTAGTGCCAATGACGCAACCAAATATCCCGACGATGCACCAGAATCGCTGCGGCAAATGGTCGAAGAACTCAGCTTCACCTTTCCGCTTTGTTTTGATGCCAGCCAAGATACCGCCAAGGTTTATACCGCTGCCTGCACGCCAGACTTTTTTCTGTTTGGTGGCGATCGCCGCTTAGTGTATCGCGGGCAACTAGATAGCAGCCGCCCTAGCAATAGTGAGCCTGTTACCGAGCGCAACCTAAGGGCCGCCATCGATGCCGTGCTTCAGGGAAAGCCCATTAGTCCAGAGCAACTGCCCAGCATCGGTTGCAACATTAAGTGGATTCCAGGCAATGAGCCCAGCTATTTTGGCTAATTGCTACGGTATACCGAGTTGATAAAAGGCGTTTGAGAAACCTGATTCCCACCGTCAGCGGCTCATATGTTACGGAACCCCACGAACGTCCAGTGATTCTTTACTAGAGCTTAATGGTCTGCGGCACCCTGTATAAAGAAACTGTGTGATCTACGATTAGACCTTTCGTGCATTTAACGAACTTCGCTAAGGTGCTGCTGGAGAAGGCACCTGTATTGCTGCTCGGCATAGAGGTGTGCAGGCGTGTTGCTACATCGGCAGCGCACTGGCCCACCCGTTATTTGAACAGTCTCAGGAGAACTCATGGTAGCCGTTCAAAACCAGCCCCACGCTTCCAAGAACTCAGCCAGCTCTCGCACTATAGACACGCTTAAATCAAAGTTCATGTCCTTCTTAAAAGGACATATCGACATTGGCCAAATCCGGCGATCAATCTACTTTCCCCTATGGCAGAAGCTGGGGCTCAAAGCTATTACGCGTGCTGACATGGCCGCAAATCTTGAGGCGTACGGGGCTCAGGAATTTGGCAATAGCCACGTCATTCAAGCCAGTCTACCCATCGTAGACAGTGCCAATGCCGTTCCCGCTATCGCTGCAACCCTGGCAGGGTCGTTCGAGATGAAGCGCCCTTTTGTGGCAGAGATTCCTAATGTGTATTTGGTAGGGCCCGCTGCAGTTGGCGTCACCCAGGATGGGGCTGTGCTGATGGAATCTGTAATGCCCGATGGTGACGATCGCCAGCCTGGGTTCGAGGCGCTGCCGCTGCGTACGCTGACCGCCTATCATCCCCTTGCCAAACTCCAGGCCACCGAAATGGAGTCTGTGTGCTCGTTGGTTAATACCTGGGGCTGCAAAATTTATTTCCACTGGTTTACTGAATGCTTGGCCAAACTAGAAGGGCTGGAGTGGTATCAACAGCAGACGGGCGTTAAGCCAACGCTGTTGCTGCACAAGAATCCAAAGAGCTGGCAGCGTGAGTCACTAGCACTGCTGGGCTATCAGCCCGAAGACTATGTGGAATGGACTGGCAAGCCGATTAAGGCCAAGACGCTGGTGCTGCCGTCGTTTCGGCAGCAGTGTCGCTGGTCTGACCCAGCGGTCTATCGCTGGATGCGCGATCGCATGATCAGCAATCTGCCTCCGCTCCAAGAAGAGACGATCCCCTACTCGTCCCGCATTTTCATTTCGCGCCGGCCTGGGGCAGGTCGCGGCATTTTGAATGAAGATGCCGTAATGCAGGTGCTAGAACCACTCGGGTTCAAAAGCTACATCATGGAAGATTTGAGCTTTGCTGACGAGGTGCGGTTGTTTTCTCAGGCGGAGGTCATCGTTGGCACCCATGGGTCGGGGCTGGTTAACATGATCTTCTCCACGGGCAAAACCAAAATCCTAGATTTATATGGGGAATTTTATACGGGTGGGTTCTTCCAGCTTAGCCATTCGATGGGGTTCCCCTATGCTTGCCTGCACTGCGATCGCCAAGGGCTTGATCCTAAAGGGGCTGATCTGGTGGTCGATATTCCCAAGCTAAAGCGCGTTCTGCACAAGCTGCTCCAGGCTTAGTGGTCAGCGTGGGTTTCAGCCGCATCTGTCGATAGACTCGTCGCTTCGACCTCGATTGCATCCTGCACGAAACCAAGGCACCTGCCGCACTGATCACCCTGTCAACACTGGCGGGGTGATTTTGTACTGCCCCAAGACCAACCTGCATTGGGAGAGCTGAGAGAGAACGGCGATACTCTAACCGCAGTTCGAGATAAACTCAAATCCCCAACACCTTGCCCCGCAGCCCCGCAGGGCTGTCTAGCCCTGCCCAGTCCAGCAGCGTTGGCAAAAAGTCGTAAATCTGCACGTCGTCTAGCACTTGCTCCTGCTTGGGATGCTTCGGGTCATGGAAGATCATCAGCCCATATTGGGCGTGGTTGGCATCATCTGGCCCGGTGTCGTTCTCCACTGTGTGCAGACCGCCGCCGACCGTCCCAACCGATCGCCAAGCCAATTCATCAAAATACGCGATCAAGTCTGGCGCAATGCCGCGCACCTTTTTATAGACCTGCTGGGGTTTATAGACCTTATTGTTGAGCGGTTTGCCCGCTGGGTCAGGAATCGCCTCCAACAGCTCAATCAGCTCCGACCGCGTCTGTTCATACTCCCCCATCGGCACAATGCCCTGGGGTTCGCGTCCCTGCACATTCACAAACACGCGCCCATAGTAGCCGCCTGCGCCCCAGGCTTTAGTTCGGCTCCAATCAACCTCCACCTCATCAAGGGGGGTGGCCTTATTAGGCGTCTCTTTTAGCGTCAGCAAGCCTGCCTGCATGAGCCATTGGTTAATGCAGATGCCCCCCAGCAGCGGACGGGCTCCGTGGTCTGACACGACCAGCACCGCCGTCTCATCACTGCACTGCGCTAGCAGCTCGCCTACGCGCCTGTCTACATGGCAATAGTAGTCGTGAATGGCGCTGGCAAAGGGCGACCCCGGCTCATGTTGAGGATGGCTTGGGTCCATGGGTTTCCAAAACGAGTGATGAATGCGATCCACACCCATATCTACTAGCATCAAAAAGTCGGGTGAATCTTGCGCGATGATCTTTGCGGCTAGGGTGAATCGCTGGTCGCACAGGAGATAGATATTGTCTAGAATGCGGGCTTTGTCGTCAGAGCGAAAGTGGGGCACGTCCAGCAAAAAGTCGGGCATCCACCCTTGAATTTGAGCGGCGAGTTCGGGGGGGTGAGTGTAGGGCACGTCGGTGCTGGGCGTGAGAAAGCAGGACACCATCGAGCCGTTGACGGGGCTGGGAGGAAAGGTGCCTGGTACGCTCAGCGCAGCGACTCGCCAGCCTGCATCGCCCAGATAGTCCCATAACCGCGGAAAGCGGACAGAACTGCTGTTGGCGATCGCCATCTGTTGATAGTCCCGATTGACCCGATTGCGAAAGCCATAGATCCCCAACTCGCCTGGGTCGCGCCCACTCATCATGCAGCTCCACGCGGGCACCGTAATCGCGGGAATACTGCTCTCCATCTTGCCGTAGCTGCCGTGCGCCATCAGCCGTGACAGATTGGGTAAATCATCCCGCCAGCGGTCAAATACCAGCGACGGTTCCATGCAATCTAGCCCAATAATTATCAAGCGGGGAGAAGCCATAGGGGGGTGCTCATGCCGTCATCCTGACTGTATCAGGTCTGCCGCTAGGCGCCATCAATCGGTTGATAGGGGACTGCACCCATTCGAGGCTAAGTCGCGGCTGTGTTGGCGTGCTGCTGGCAGGGAATCGTGACCACAAATGCGGTGCCACCCTGAGGCAGAGACTCGCAAACCAGGGTGCCGTGGTGCTGTTCGGTTACGATTTGATAGCTGATAGAGAGCCCCAGCCCGGTGCCTTTGCCCACGGCCTTGGTGGTAAAGAAGGGGTCAAACAGATGGGGCCGTACCTGGGCTGGAATGCCAGTGCCGTTGTCTGTAATGCAGATAACAGCAGTGTCCTGGCGATCGCCCGTGTGCAGGCGAGTTTGAATGGTGATGCAGGGCATAAACGTGCGGTCTGGCGTCTCTCTATAGCGCTCTTGCACCGCATCGATCGCATTGGACAGCAGGTTCATAAACACCTGGTTGAGCCTGCCTGGGTAGCACTCGACGAGGGGCAGTGGCCCAAAATCCTGCACGACAGCAATCTCAGGCAGATCGCCGCAGGCTTTGAGTCGATGCTGCAAAATCATCACCGTGCCTTCTATCCCGTCGTGGATGTGGGCCGCTTTGAACTCGGCTTCATCTAACCGAGAAAAAGTGCGGAGCGATCGCACAATTTCTCGAATGCGTTCCGTACCCACCTGCATTGAGGTCAGCAGCTTGCCCAAATCCTGCTCTAAAAACTCTAGATCTGCCTCGTCTAGACAGTACTGAACCGACTCCGCCGGAACGGGATACGTCTGCTGATAGGCATGGATGATGCTCAACAGATCGGTCACATAGCTGCGGGCATGGGAGAGATTGCCATGCACAAAACTCACAGGATTGTTGATCTCATGCGCCACACCAGCCACCAGCGTCCCTAGGGCAGACATTTTCTCAGATTGAACGAGGTGCCCCTGGGTGGTCTGAAGCTGCTGCAACGCGGTCTCAAGGGCTTGCCCTCGCTGCTCTAGCGCCTGTTTAGACTGCTCTAAGTCGGTAATGATTTTGCGCAACAGCGTTTCCGACCGTTCTACATT
>JBGTOF010000307.1:0-2671 GCA_041742695.1 Elainellales cyanobacterium
TCGCTCTACCAGTACAGCCGCAACCTCACGGGGCAGGTCTTTCTGCTGTTAAAAAATCGCTTGCCCGCCCTGTCCCCCGACACCCAAGCCCTCGCCACAGCCGTTCTCAGCCAGCACGACGCCTGCCTAGAACGGTTTCAGCTGGTCTTAAACCAAAAAATTACGGCGCTGCGAATTCGCTGCCACGGTGACTATCACCTGGGGCAGGTGCTCTACACGGGCAAAGATTTCTTTGTGATTGACTTTGAAGGCGACCCGGCCCGCAGCCTAAATGAGCGCCGCATGAAGCGATCGCCCCTGCGAGACGTTGCTGGCATGCTGCAATCGTTCTACTACGCTGTCAATGTCGCCCTCGACAGCGAGATCAAAAGCGGCATGAGCCAGCCCGAGCATCACCACCAAATTCAGCAATGGGCAGAGTTTTGGTATCGCTGGGTGAGCACTACCTTTGTCAAGGCCTATCTGACCACGGCCATTCACGACAGCTTTTTGCCCCAGACCCAGCAAGAGCTAGAAGTGCTGCTCAACAACTACTTAATTGAGCGGGCCATCCACAGCCTGGGCCGAGAGCTCACCAATCGAGCCACCCACGTGAATATTCCCCTGCGCCGCATTCTCCATGTGTTAGAAATCAACCCCGATTAATAGATAGCTGATCCATGCCGCGCCAGACCTGTGACCTTAGGCCTAACCTCGGGGGATAGCAGTAACCGGCGATCGCCCCGGCTATGCGCCCGCCGTCCCGACGACTGAGGCCCTCTTCCCCAGCCAAACAAGGTGCAAGCACGCTTCTAAATATTGCCATGGTTTTGTCAAGCCGCTACCATGTAGATACTCTGTATATACATTCTTCCAAAGAGGTGTCATGCAGTGATCTAATCACCTAGATAGAAGGTTCACCTATGGTCGCAACCGTTGCCAGGTGGGGGAATAGTTTAGCCGTTCGGATTCCCCAGCATGTCGTCAAGGAGATTCAGCTAGCTGAAGGTACTGAGGTCGATCTGGTGGTGATCGACGGCAATCTAGTGATCAAGCCTAGACTCCGGAGGCGCTATTCCTTAGAAGAGTTAACGGCTGCGATCACACCAGAGAATCTGCATTCTGAGGTTGAGAGCGGAGTCGCTGTGGGGAATGAAGCTTGGTAGCTCCAGCAAATCGCTATATTCCAGACCGGGGGCACATCGTCTACTTAGATTTTGACCCAACCAAAGGTCGTGAGCAGCGGGGTCACCGACCCGCTTTTGTGCTGTCGCCGCGTAGCTACAACTCAAAAAGCTCCCTAGCGCTATTGATGCCTATTACTAAACAGCAAAAGGGATATCCCTTTGAAGTTCTCTTGCCGCTTGAACTACAGATTCAGGGAGTCATTCTTGCCGATCAAATCAAGTGCTTGGACTGGAATGCCCGTAGTGTTCAGTTTGTTGAGTCTGTTCCAGCCAGCGTGGTTGAGGAGGTACAGGCAAAAATTGAGCCGTTACTCCTGTAGCAATCGAGGTTGCTGGAATTTGAATTGGGTATAATCCCAAATCCTATCTATATGTCCCCAATTAGTAAGGGCATTGCAGTGTGTCACAGTGCAATGCCCTTACTACGAAGTATCGGTTTCAAACTGGGGTTTTGTGCGTCGGATTCGGTGCTAGAACCCCCTGTCAGAGCTTTCCGCTTGAACGGATCGCAGATCGTAGCGATCGAGGTTCATCACCTTGTCCCAGGCCGCTACAAAGTCATGGATAAACTTTGGCTGCGCGTCTGCGGCTCCGTAGACTTCTGCCAGGGCGCGGAGCTGCGAGTTGGAGCCAAAGATCAGGTCAACACGGGTGGCAATCCACTTTTTGGCACCGGTTTTGCGATCGCTGCCCTCAAACTCATACTCATCCTCAGCGATCGCCTTCCAGGTCGTGCCCAGGTCGAGCAGGTTGACGAAGAAGTCGTTGGTCAGCGCCTCAAGGCGATCCGTAAAGACACCGTGCTTATACTCGCCAAAGTTTGCGCCGAGGACGCGCAGGCCGCCCACCAGCGCCGTCATCTGCGGGGCCGACAGAGACAGCAACTGAGCCCGATCGAGCAGCAGCTCCTCCAGCGATTCGCTGTGCTTGCCGCTGGTGTAGTTGCGGAACCCGTCGGCGGTGGGTTCCAAGGGGGCGAAGGATTCCACGTCCGTTTTCTCTTGGGTAGCGTCGGTGCGGCCTGGTTTGAAGGGCACCGTCACATCGTGACCGGCGTTTTTCGCCGCCTGCTCAACGCCTGCGCAGCCACCTAGAACGATCAAGTCGGCCATGGAAACCCGCTTGCCGCCCGAATGCAAGCTGTTGAACTCCTGCTGGATGCCCTCCAGGGTTTGCAGCACCGTGGCAAGCTGATCGGGCTGGTTGACCTCCCAATCCTTCTGCGGCGCGAGCCGAATGCGCGCCCCGTTTGCCCCGCCGCGCATGTCGGAGCAGCGAAACGTGGACGCCGACGCCCAGGCAGTGGACACCAGCTGGGAGACCGACAGCCCCGAGGCCAAAATCTTGGCCTTGAGCGCGGTAGCATCCTGCTCATCGATCAGGTCGTGATCGACTGGGGGAAGAGGATCTTGCCACAGAAACTCTTCCTGGGGCACCTCGGGGCCGAGGTAGCGCGATCGCGGCCCCATGTCGCGGTGGGTCAGCTTAAACCAGGCCTTGGCAAA
>JBGTOF010000333.1:0-3120 GCA_041742695.1 Elainellales cyanobacterium
TAGGGCGATAGGCCTTGAGCGCCTCGGGAATCAGAGTGACGCCCCCATAGCCGGTATAGTCAGGGCTGAGCGGCAGCACAATGCGCTTGAGCGCGCCGTTGGTGGTGTAGCCGCCGAGGGCATTGGCTGCCAAGAAGTAGAGGCTCTGGCTACCGGGCGTGATTAGAATGTTGCGATCGCTCAACGCTAGTCCATAGCGGCGATTATAGTCTGCCAATACGGCGTCGATCAGCGGTTGGTAGCCCGTACTTGACCCATAGCGACAGACCACTTCACCATACTCAGCACTGGCCAGCAGTTCTTCAGTGCAGTCGCGCCAAAGCTGCTCAACCTCTGGCAGAATGACGGGATTGCCAGCACTAAGGTTGATGAAATCTCTCCCCCCTGAGGTTTTCAAGGTTTCGATAATGTCTTTCATAATGGCGCGAACCCCGGTGAGGTGCGACATCTGCTCGCCAAACTGGGTTAAGGCTGGATTCATGAGAATGGGTGGAGGAATGTGAGGAGATTGCAGATCAGAGATTCGGTGAATCTGTTCGAGAGAACAGGATCTCACTGTTGTCTAACTTAGAACGCAGAGCTGGCTGACATCAGTTCTCAAAGCAGGAGCCAACGGAGACTACAACCTGTGTAGCCCTAAATCTACCTGTGACTCCCTAGCATAGCGTGTGTTTTGGCTGGCGCGATCGCCCCCTCACCCCCAGAGCCAAGCAGCGCAACGTCGAGTAGTGCCTGACCTTGCCGCCTTTTTTCGATTGATTTTCGAGTGATCCGATAAACCGATCCTGCCTGCAGGGGGTTAGATCAATCCAAGGTCAATCCAATAAGTCAGCATACCGAGTGCTTTAGCGCAGGGCAAAGCGGCGGACTGCCAGCAAGCTGCCCATTAGCCCCACAGAACTGCCCAGCGCGAGCAGTGCCAGCGGCAATAGCAGCGCCTTATCAGCACCCAGGCTTAACCCCTGTGCCACAAACTGAATGAAGTCGGCTTGCTCTGCTAGCAAACTGCCAACAAACTCTTGCAGCCCCACTATCATGCCCCATGACACCAACGCCCCCACAACGCCAAAGGCGATGCCTTGAAAGATAAACGGCAGATAAATCCAGGCGGCGGTTGCGCCCACCAACTGCATCACCTCGATCTCGCGCCGTCGCGCCATGACGATCAGGCGAATGGTGGTGGTAATGACGGCGATCGCCTTCAGCGTCAAAATCGAGACCACACAAAGGCTCACCCAGTTCAGGCCGCGATTAAGCTGCGCAATTCGCCGCACCGCCTCATCCACATACAGCACCTCATCCACACCTTGCATCTGGCCAATCTGCTGCGCTAGCCCTACCACATGGTCAGACCCGCTAGCCTTGACCTTCATCTCATCCACGAGGGGATTGCCATTGAGCTGCTCTGTGGCACCGCGAATATCAGCAATGCCCATCTCCTTCACCAGGTTGTCCCAGGCCACCTCTTTGGGAATGGAGCTGACATCGGTGACGTTGGGCATTTGCTGGAGCGTGGGTTCCAACGTAGCAGCCTGCACCCCCGACTTGAGGAAGACCGAAATCTCAAGCTGGCTGCCAAATTGATTGAGCAACCCTTCTAACTGCCAAGAGGCCTGCAGGCTAATGCCAAACAAAAACAACAGTACCGTCACGGTACTGATCGCGGCCCAATTCATCCAGCCGCCCCGCTTGAGCCCCAAAAAAGTTTCGCGAAGCAAGTAATCGGATTTGGTGAACAGTTTCAGCATGATACAGAGACAGAATGAGGTGACGATGCCGACCGCTGCGCAACCCTGAATGTTTGATTTTAAGCGCTAACGCAGAGAACCATGCACAAGACTATCGCGTTTACTTTTCTACATTTACATAAAATAAATGTTAAAACCTGTTGATACTTGTCGCGGTTTGGCCTGACTGGACTGTTGTGCCATTCACTGATCGAACAAGATGGGGAGGAATGTTGAGGGTTGAAAAAGGGAACGCAAGCTGGATTGCCGCATGCTCACCGCAAAGTTGAATCAGAGAAGAGAATCAGACTATAAACTAAAGGGGCGATCGCCCTTACTATGCTATATCTGCGCCAAACTTGGCATTTACAGCCTTTTTGAGGTTTATAGGGTACATTCAATAGGATATTAGATGTAACAAGAATTACGATGAAACCCTACTCAGTCGATTTGCGAGAAAAAATAGTTAATGCTTATGAGAGAGGCGACACCTCGGTCAGGAAAGTGGCAGCTCAATTTGGTGTAGCGAAAAGCTATGTACAAAAGCTACTCCAACTTAAGAAAACGCAAGGCCACCTAGAACCCAAAAAGCAAGGCGGGGCAATGAAGGGAAAGTTAGATGAGTATGGGAGCGAATTAGCCGCAATGGTTCAGAGCTACCCTGACGCAACTTTAGCAGAATACTGCGAGTATTTTGGGGAGCACCATAACATTTGGGTCTGTAGCAGCGTGATGTGCTGTGCATTGCAAAAACAACAATTAACTCGAAAAAAAAGACGTCACGCAGCAGCCAAGCGAATACAGATAGAGTCCAAAAGCTAAGAGGAGAATATTGGGAGAAGGTCAAACACATCGAGGCAGAAAACCTTGTTTTTCTTGACGAGATGGGTATTTTACTGGGTTTGACACGCACTCATGCCAGAAGCGATCGGGGCAGCAGAGTGTATGACTTGAAACCCTACTACCGAGGCGCAAAAGTGAGTGTGATTGGGGGTATTAGCCTCAGGAAAGTTTTGGCAGTCATGACACTAGACGGCTCAATGGATGGCAATGCCTACAAAGTTTTTATCGAACATTTTCTACTGCCGCAATTATGGGTGGGTGCTGTTGTGGTGATGGATAATCTGCCTGCCCATAAAGTTAAAGAAATCGAGCCTTTAATTGAGTCAGTTGGTGCAAGTGTTCTGTATCTATCTCCGTATTCGCCTGAATTTAATCCGATTGAACATTGGTGGTCGCAATTGAAAGCATTCCTAAGGCTATTTTCCCCGACTACTGCATCTAGTGTTGATGGTTTAATCAAAATAGCACTTCAATTAATGAATCCTGAACACCTCAAAAATTGGTTCACACATTGCTGCTACTGTGCCTCATAAATCCCGAATCTGCTGTA
>JBGTOF010000340.1:0-9624 GCA_041742695.1 Elainellales cyanobacterium
GAGCGATCGCGCCTTCAACTGCGGCAATTTGTTGACGAGATTTATCAGGCCTCCCCAGAGACTTTTCGACGCTCCAGCGCTTCCGACAAGACCTAGTGCCTACGGATTTGGGGTAATCGTAAACTTTTGTGAATTAAACTGACGGACGCACCCGGTCTGGAAGCTCCTTATGAAAGGGTGAGGCGCAGCGTACAGATTTGCCAAGGGGAGATCGCCCCAGCATCCCCGGCGGATGGTTCAGGCGATCGCTCCAGCAACCCGCAAGGCTGGATAGAGAGCGTAGGCGGTTGAGAAACGGGGGCGATCGCTCTATCAAGTGCGCCGTCTGTCGGGTTGTCGGTTGGATTATCTATCTGTTTGCCTGGCTCGTGGTCAGAATGGCCAGACTTAAGTCTTAACGAAACGTTGGGAATCAGCAAGGCAGGCTCGCCGTGGCACTCGTAGCAGCGCAGTATCAAGTCAGCAGTCGATTCGGTTGCCGTGTCTTCCCCAGGTTTGAGGGCTGCGAGAATCACGTTGGGTGTGTCTAGGGCCAGCCATTGATTGGTGAAGGACAGACCCGCGTTCAAATACGTCCTTGAATCTGGTGGGGTAGGGTGCAAATGCGCGAGCATGGGCTGGTTGAGGGCATAGCCGTGATGAGTGGTGCGATCGCCCTGCCAGCCTTGTCCACAGGGTTGCAGGGCGTAGGTAAAACGATGGATGCCCAAATCGCACGCGGGATCAGGAAACACCGGGCGTCGCAGGAGCGACAGCCGCAGCACTGTGCCATCGGCATCGTAGCCATGCTTACCGTCGCTCAAGAGGCTCACACCGTAGTCACTATCGCTCAGGTGAACCCAGCGCAGGGCCGGAACTTCCCACTTCGCCTGATGGAGAGGGTTGGTGGGGCGAGTGGGCTGCTGCTCAATCCCAAAGGGCACCTCACGGATGAGGTGAGCGGGTTCTGACAGATTGAGCGGAAAGGCTGCCTTCAAGAGCACCTGAGTTTCTTGCCAGTCGATCTGAGTATGAATTTTGAGAAGGGGCGATCGCACGTCTAGCTCATAGCGCTGCTCAATGCGAGAGGCACCCACCTGCCGCACCACCCGCACGCTAACGCTGCAAGGGGTTTGAACCACCGGCTCAAGGTGAACGAGTGTGGCATCAGGCAGGCGATACTGCGCATAGGCGGGATCAATGTTCCACGCATCCCAATATTGGCCGCGATCGGCAAAGGCTTGCAGTTCGTTACCCGCGCCACTCAACACGGGCCGCTGCCGCTGCTTGTCGTAAACGGACGCCAGGTTGCCAGTGGCGGCATCTATGGTTACACGCAGATACTCATTTTCCAGGGTGTAGGGATTCAGCAGAGATCCCGACTCCTGCGCCCCGCCCGCTGCTGGGCAGAGCCAGAATCCGGCATAGCCCACACCGGGCACCGCTTCCGCCAAAAATGCCAGTCCCATCTCGCCCGATTCCTGCGGCTCTAGGGTGCTGGGCACGACCTCTGCATCGGCATTGAGAATGCGCGCTCCCTCTGACCAGAGCCCATCACTCGCGACGGGCAGGGGCAAGCGCACGACTTCTGAGCGAGTCCAGTTAAGCGGGTTGAACACGGTAATGGGCAGTGCTTGAGGATGGGGCGGCGGCGGCAGGGTAATGTGTTGGGCGATCGCCCCGATTGCATCCGCTCGCACCGCCATTGCCGTATCCAGTGCGGTCTGCCACTCTCGATTGGCATCTGCATACACCTCTGGCACAGCTGATCCTGGCAAAATATCGTGGAACTGGTTGAATAGCACCTGCTTCCACGCTGTTTCAATCGCGTCGCTCGGCATAGCATAGGGTGTTAGCCGAGAGGCCATTGTGGCCCACACCTCCGCCTCAAATAATCCGTCTTCACATCGGCGATTCCACCATTTTTGGTCAGCGTGGGAGGTGTAGCAGCCGCGATGAAATTCCAGATACAGTTCGCCTGTCCACTCTGGGATTGGCTGCTCTAAGTCTGAGAAGGCCTGAGTTTTAGCCGTGGGTGATATCGCTGAAGCGATCGCCCTGCCCTCCAAGTCTGACGCAGCTTCTCGAGTTTCAAACATGCGGTCTAAGAACGCTTCTGCAGTCGAGAATTGCAATCGGGGAAAGAAGGGCGATCGCCCCCAGCGTTGAGCGAGGTGCAGCATGTCGCGACTGGGGCCACCGCCATGATCCCCCACGCCCATCAGCCACAGCGCTTCGGAATGGCCTGTTTGAGCTTCCCAATGAATCGCATAGTCTGCCATTTTGACGGGGTGGATGCTCTCGCCGATGGGCGCACTGTGCAGGCTGGGAATGTGCGACTGCGTGGGCTGGTGAGGATACGCGGGCGATCGCCACCAAAACAGCTCATGGGGAAACGCATTAGTATCGTTCCACCGTAGCTTTTGGGTCACGAAGTAGCGAATCTCGCCTTGGCGCAGCAGTTGCGGCAACTGCCCGCAAAAGCCAAAGCTGTCCGGCAGCCAGGCGATCGCACTAGGCGTGCCAAACCGGTCTGCCACATAGCGCTGGCCATACAAAATTTGACGGGCAATGGATTCACCGCTGATGGTGTTTAGCTCTGGCTCAACCCATAGCCCTGCGGCCACCTCCCAACGACCGGCGGCTACCTGCTGCTGAATAGCCGCAAACAAGTTGGGGCGGTTCAGCTCAATCCAGGCGTAGAGTGCCGGGCTGGAGTGGGTAAAGATCAGCTCGGGAAACTCCGTCTGCAATTGCAGAACCGAGGTAAAGGTGCGCTGGGCAGCGTCCCAGGTATCGCTGACGGGCCACAGCCAAGCTAGATCAAGATGCGCGTGCCCCAATAGCGAAATCTGCCGCTGCTGAATCCACTGTCCCAAGGGCTGCAACTGCTGCCGGAGTGAGAGCAGCCCTGCATCAAATTGGGGGCGATCGCCCACGGCTGTCCAATCGATTTGGGCGATCGTCTCGGCCACGTCCTGCAATTGCTCTGGCGCAAACTGAGCGACATAGGCTTGCACTACGGCCAGTTCATCGGCCACAAACCCCGGTTCTGGGCAGGGCTCTAAATCGTGGTTGGGGATCTCATAGAGGCAGCGCGACTGCACTAGCGCCCCGTCATCGTGGCCAGGGCTGACGAGGCGTAGGGCGATCGCCACCGATTCACCTGGCACTACCGCTTGCCGGATCTGCACCCGCGCCGAGCAGTCAAACAGATCGCCCGCCTGCACCCACGTTCCATCCACATAGATCTGGGCATCGTGAGCCCACCACGTGAGCGCCAGCCGCAACGTCAGCCCGGTTAACGGATAGCCCATCAGATTGGGCGGGAGGGTGAGCGCTAGCCCCAGCCAGATCACCTCTTGCCCTCGCGGCCAGGTAATATGCTGGCGATCGGTGAGCGTGACAGGCTGCCAGGTGTGCCACGTGCTCGGCTGAAGTGCTTGATCCGGGGGCAAATCACCCGCGTGAAGCCGCCAGTGTGCTTGCACATCCAGCTGAGTGAGGGTGCGTAGGCGGGCGATCGCTCCAGAAACCTGCTGCATCAGGGCGTCTGACGGCGACGAATTCGACGATGGATTCGACATTAAAGCGGAGGACTCAGGCATTAATCTTCTAAGATGAAAGCAAGTTGAACGATACAGGTTGAACCATCCAGCTTGCACTCTCAAGCCTGCACTGCACAGAGCGACCCTAAGCCTGAAACCCTTTCTCAATGCTGGAGAGCCCTGTTCTGCCTGTGACCGATTAGGAGCCGCGGTGGGATGAATCTGGTTCGTTCTACATATCTTACGATTAACTGATTCGCTGAATCTCTTGCCTATGGCCTCCCGTGGTCGATTCCAGAGCCGCATTCTCAGCCAGATCTCGCACACCTCACTGCGGGCACGCGATGCGGTGGGACGCTGGGTGCGACAGGCCACGCTAGCGACCCAATGGGGAGCGCAAATTCTGATTTATCCCCTCTATGCGGGATTTCAAACGGTGCGGCTAACGTCGCGACAATTGCGCCAAAGTTGGCAGCAGTTAGAGCCTCGCTTGCGGTTGCGATCGCCCGCTGCCGTTCTCAAACCGCTACCACTGCCCGATGCTGAGCGACCGCTGCAAGAAACCTTAGCTTTGGTAGAGAGCTTTGGCTTGGGCGTGGTCGTCTTGCCCGAAGCCGACTGGCTGGCGCGCTATGGCAACAATTGCCAGGGAGAGCCGAGCAAAACACATGCGCTAGCAACCGCTCCAGTGTTTCCTGCCTCGCCGATGGTGCCCGCCAATTCAGCCGTGCTAGCGACATCTGGATTAGCGCGCCAGCCCCAAGCGGGCGCCGTTAGACCATTATCCGGCCCATCCGTTGGCCCATCCCCCATTCCGCTGCCCGTGGTTGGCATTGCATCTTGTCTGACGACTCAGCAACTGGTGCTGGTTACGGTGCAAAACCAGATTCTTGATATCCTCACCCGTGAGCAGCAGGGGCGGCTGCGCCAGCGAATGGGCTGGGAGCTGTCACACTATTGGCGCGATCGCCGTCGGCTTGAGTCCACCACCGCCTACCGAGCCTTGCCACTGCCCCCCGTGCGAGTGCAACCCCGGATGCTGCTGCTGGTGCGCTGGTTCTATCAAGTGATGGCGTGGGAGCAAACGGGGCAAGTGGCGATCGCCGCTGACTGGTTTGAGGAATCGGCGCTGGTGCTCTACGTTAGCCCCGAATCACCCGCTGCACCCCAAACGGCCAACGAGGGCGATCTCTGGGACGACGATACCTTATCTGGGTGGCTTGGGGAAGCAGATGCGTCCACTGCCTATTCCCCTGAACTTACGGCCAGCGGTGCAGCCCGAGCCCCTGCTCCGTCAAATCCATCCCGGTTAGCCGGGCGATCGCCCCAGCCCCAATTATCGGGAACTGCAGCCGTGTCGGTGGCCGACCAACACAGGGCGACTCAAACTTGGGTATCCTCGTCTACGACAGATGGGGCGATCGCGCCGCACACTCAACCCGAGTCTGCCGGGGCGATCGCCCGAACTCGTGCATCAACGCAATCGTCAGATTTATCGGCTCCCACGTCGTATATCGACACTAAAGCCAAGCTGGTGCGCTATGAAATGCACCCCTTAGAACGGCTGCTGCACTGGATCGACCGCAGCGTGCTGTGGGTTGAAGAGCACGTGGAAGTATTAGTGCGCTGGCTGCGGAACCGTTTGCCGCGTTAGTGCGTCTAGGGCCAAAGCTCCAGTTTGCAGGGATTTCGCAGCATCGGTCTAAAATGCGCCACGCTTTTCGATATGATGATTGTGCTTGTTTATGCGTATATAACCTGAGATTTCTATGCTGACACTCAAAATTGTGGTTTATCTCGTGGTGGCGTTTTTCATTGGCCTGTTTGTGTTTGGGTTTCTGTCGGGAGACCCAGCCCGCAACCCCAACCGCCGCGATTTGGAATAATCCTCAAATCAATGACGCCTGAAGGGTTTGAGATTTACTCAACTTCCTTTAGATCAGTGACGGTTATTCCCCCTGCGTTTGGATAGTGGGTGCTTATCAAGGTGATGGTTGGGGTGAGAAAGAGAGTCCACTGCGCTTGATATCCCTTACATCACGCCGCTGCCGGTGTCGCAATTCGTTGGTTCTGCTTAGTTGGAGTCGTGGAATCTGCCCTATGCGTAAGTTCCACGACTTTATGCTGTCAGATTTACCGGGCTAGCACCAACGCTGGCGATCGCCCCGTCTCTGCTTTAATGCGGCGAGGGTGGGGTAGAATCACTGATTCAGTAAGCTGCGCCACCGCTGTTAAATGCATCATTGCCCCACCGATGGGCTAGATGGCGGCTCAGCGTGAGGTTGTTTGTGTAGATTTGGTCTTGTGTTACCTATGCCCTACTCGGTTCCGCCACCGCCCGTTGCTGTTGTTGATGTTGCACCTGCCAAAGCTGCGATTGATGCGCCTGCTGGGGTGCTAGACGAGGGGCGATCGCCCGCTAGAGCTAGCCACACAACGACCTTAACTGCCGTATCCCCATCAAATACTGTCGCAGATGTAGCTCCGCCTGAGTATCGCCATACCGCTCGATTCAAGTTGGGCTCGAATTTAGAAGTCTTGGCAGTGGCAGAGCCTTCGCCAGACTCATCGGATTTATCGGACGAACCGGGCTCATCGGACACGCCGACGGTGGCTCGAACAGTGGCTCTAACCCCACCCGACAGAGATCCTAGGGCTTTAAATTCTGCGGCGGCGGCAGCGTCTACCCTCGTGTCTAGCGAGATCTCAACGCCACAGGTATCTTCAACGTCCCAGTCTGACGCCCGTCTCGACCCACGCGCTGCAGCGCCGCGATCGCCCTCGTCTCCCATCCGCTCCTGGCAACCCAGTGAACCTGCAGAGTTGCCTCCTCCCTTGACCCATGCAGCGGCCTTGGGCGATCGCCTCTCGGTGGGGCAGCCCTCGGTTGAGCCCCGCTTAGCGGAAGCGGCTTCTGCAACAGCCCGCCTGCACCCCCTGCGAGGTGTGCTGGGTGCCACGGAGCAACTTAACCCGGCGCCGACTAGGGCGATCGCCTCAAGTCCTGAGCAATCCCTTGATCCGGCTCCATCAGACGAATCTCAGTCAGCGGCTGCCCTTACCGATACCCCCCTGCGCCACAATCCCCTGCCGATTTTAGAGGGGTTGGCAGGCATCACCCAGGCTCGCATTATTGCCCAAACCCGAGATGCAGAGGGCAATGCTGACGAGGGCGATCGCCAAATTTTGATCATTCCCAGCCCGGATGACTTGCCCGATTTGTCTGAACCTGCGGCACCCGCTGATACCAGGAATCCCGAGCCTCTAGACCCTGAAGAGTTTGAAGAGTCCGAGGACCCGGCGCTACCGCCGCCATTTCCCATCGATCCCAGCCTAGATCAACGGGGTCTACCGACGAGCCCCCTCCCGTCTGCGCCTGCATCCCCTGAGCCAGGTGCAGCAGAGGATGCACCGGGTGCTGTGCCCCCGCTTACCCTAGAAATCGTCGATGTAATAGAACTGCTGGCCGACGAGCAAGACATCGACACGCTGCGGCAGAATTTGTTTGCTGACGGCAACGTCGAACTCCGCTTTCGAGAAACCGTGCTGACTGCTGACCGAGTGCAGGTCAACTTGGTCAATCGGCTGGCGGTAGCCGAGGGCAACGTGACGCTCACTCGGGGGGATCAGCTGCTTCAGGGCGATCGCTTTGAATACAACTTTGTGCAAGGCGCAGGGCAAATTGCAGGTGCCCGAGGCGAGATCTTTTTGCCATCTGCTGGCGATGACTTCACCATTTTGCCGACGGATGTGAGCGCTCGCAGTTCACCCAGCGTGCCGCTCAGCCGCGTGCTGCGGCAGGATCAGCCCTCCGGCCCCGTAACTGGGCAACCCGGGATTCAGTTTGGCCTTGGCAGCACGCGGGGCACCGATTTTGGCTTTGGAACTTCTAGTGGAGAAATTCGCCGCTTTCGGTTTGAGGCAGAATCTGTTGAGTTTTATCCCAATGGGTGGCAGGCGCAGAATGTACGGCTCACCAACGACCCCTTTTCGCCACCAGAGCTAGAGCTGCAATCTCGTCAGGTGACCTACACGCAGGTGTCACCCACTCGCGCGATTGTGCGCGCCCGCAATCCGCAACTGGTGTTTGATCAGGGCTTGCGCCTGCCTACGTTTCAAAACCAGATCATTATTGATAATCGCCGCCGCTCTTCGAATCCCCTTGGGGTGATCGGCATTGATGACGACTTTGGCGGGCTCTATGTGCAGCGTCCGTTTAACGTGTTAACGACGAACCAGGCACGGTTTACCCTATCGCCGCTGATTTTGCTGCAGCGGGCAGTGAGCGACAATAACTTCAATATCTTTGACCCGTCTAGCTTGGGGCTTGTGGCTGAGCTGGACTATGACATAAGCCCGGGGGTTTCTCTAGAAGGCCGTGGGGTATTTGAGTCGCTGGATCTGGATGAGTTGAGCGATCGCTCTAGCGGCAGTTTGCGGCTACGGCAGCCGCTCGGTATCCACCAGCTCACGACCGAAGCGACCTACCGCAATCGGCTGTTTAACGGGTCGCTTGGGTTTCAGCGGGTGCGGAGCAGTGTAGGGGTAGTGCTGACGTCTCCCGTCTTGCCGTTGGGCGATTCGGGCATTTTTCTAAGCTATCAGGGCAGTGCCCAATACATCACGGCAACCACCGATGACGCAGAGTTGCTAGATCCCGGCGATACGACAGGCCTGGCCAGCTTAGGACGGTTTCAGGGTAGTGCAGCGCTCAGCCGTGGCTTTCGCCTGTGGACTGGGACTCGACTGCGCCCCCGCCGGGATGAGGGGTTGCGCTTTACCCCCACGCCGATTACGCCCTTTGTGCAGCTTGTAACTGGGCTGCGGGGCACCGTTAGCGCCTACACTAATGGCGATGTGCAGCCCTTGCTGACTGCCAGCATTGGCATAAATGGCCAGTTGGGCAATTTTTCCCGCGATTTCCTTGACTACACTGGGTTTAATATTACGTTTTCTCAAACGGTTCAGGGGGGCGAATCGCCTTTCCGGTTTGACCGAGCGGTCGATCGCAGTGTGCTGTCGCTCAGTCTGTTGCAGCAAGTTTACGGACCGTTTCGAGTTGGCGTGCAGACCTCATTCAGCCTAAATCGTGAAGAAACGATTGATACGGACTATATTTTGGAATACAGTCGCAGAACCTACACCGTTACATTGCGTTACAACCCAGTGCGCGAGACCGGCTCCTTTGGGATCCAGATTAATGATTTTAACTGGGGAACCCCCAGAGACCCCTTCGCAGGGCCCGGAGAGACTGCTACGGTAGAGGGAGGGGTGCGGCGCTCAGACGATTAGCCCCCAAAGGTTTGACTATGACGCAGCCGCTCAATGATCCGGCTTTTACGATGACTGCTGACCTGCTGACGCGGTACTCCTTTGACATGGGCGCGTTTAGTGCACCCCAGCTTGTGGGCTACTGGATGCGAACCTATCCGCTGGCCTGGGTTCGGGCTGCAATCATTGAGGCGTTGTATCAGGGGCGCTACAAATCGATATCGGTGGGGCAGATTCTCTCAATTTGGCAGCGGCGAGGACAGCCCCTCTATCATTTTAATTTTGAGTTTGAGCAGATGATTTGTGGGGGGATGGCTGTGCCTGCAGCTGGCGTGGGAGAGGCTGATTCCACTAAGACCGGGACGAGTCAACCTGCCGCTGATACGTCCCTAGGGTTGTCTCTGCACCACGATCGCCTGCTACTGAACCCAAATGCCGGTTTGCCAGATGCCCCTGGGGCGATCGCACCCTTAGGGTTTACGCATGACAGCACCGGCGCAGACGAGAGATCATCGGCCCCTGCGCCGACTGCACCCGAGGCTGGTTACTCTGATGCGGCGATCGCCCCACTTGCCCAACCCGAGGCCAGCAGACTTGACCCTGCTGCAGAGATGCAGGGTGATGCGATGCCAGATGCCGCACCCTACCGCGCTGCAACCTATAGCGGAATTACCTATAACATTGCCAAACCGCTTGCGCTAAAGCCGATTAGCGTCAGCCTTGCCGATCTAGATGAGTGGCTGCATCAGGATGCGGCCAAGCAACCCATTCATCATTTTGTCCCCGATGTGGAAGGGTCTGATTTTTACGAAAAGCTGCGCGCGGT
>JBGTOF010000369.1:0-14583 GCA_041742695.1 Elainellales cyanobacterium
CGGCAGCAGCACATTTTTCAGCGTGTTGCGCCAGGGCAGCAGCACCGGGTTTTGAAAGGCAATGCCCACATTCTTCAGCGGCTTTTTGATAGGCGTTCCTAAAAAGCACACCTGCCCAATCTCTGCGACATGTAGGCCCGAGATCATGCGTAGCAGCGAGGTTTTGCCGCAGCCGCTTGGCCCCACGACCGACACAAACTCCGTATGGCCGATCGTGAAGCTGACTTCATCAATGACCCGTAGGGGATTCCCCGACATGGTGTATTCCAGCCCTACTTTCTGGAAATCCAGAACTGGGAGGCTGGCGGTGGAGTCGGTTGTCGTTACAGGTTGAGCGTCCAACATGGGTGGAGTCCTTAGTAAGGTCAGCGGAAGCAAAGCACGCTATTGGGAGTCTGGCTAAATTTAGCAGGTAAAGCAGTGAGGTTAGTTTAGCTGGCGATCGCTCAATTCTGGCAAGAAGCGATCGTCAAAGATATCTTCTGGGGCAGGGGGCTGAGATAAGTCAAACCCTTCTACTACGAGATCGATGCTGCGCTGGAAGCGTTCCGGATCCACCGCACCAAACCCATTCTCTTCAACCTCTGGTGAGAGAAATAGCGTGTCGATGGCAATTTGCAGACGTTCGCGCTCTAGCGGAATCTCAAACAAATCGTCAAATTGGGACATGATCTCGATTGCCTCATCAGGATCGTTGAGGGTGTCGCGCAGTCCTCGCGTGAGGGCGCGGATGAATCCGCGCACAACTTCGGGGTTGCTTTCTAAATATGAAGCAGGGACGAGGACAGAATTTCCGTATAAATCGAGACCGTAATCCTTAAATCGGAAAATATTCAGCCGTTCTTCGGGATATCCGGCTTCTGCCAAGTTGGGGAGGGCAGAGATGGTGAAGGGGGCGATCGCATCAATTTCTTTGGTTAACAGCAGCGTTTGCTGTAGCCGTGATTCGATTGCAGGCACATCCACAGCTTCAAGGTTAAAGCCAGATACTTCGGCAAACAGCGGCAACAAGCGGCGGGTTGCGCTACCCGCAGGAATGCCCAGCGTCTTGTTCTCCAAATCGCCAGGTTCGGTAATGCCCGATTCATCTAACGCCATGATTGCCATCGGCGACTGATTGTAGTAGATCGCCACAGCTCGTACAGGCGTGTCGGGATTGTTGACATTAAATTCCATCAGGCTGTTGATATCGCCAAGCCCCATATCAAAGGCACCCGACGCAACTTTCGTGATGGCATCAGCCGAGCCAGAACCCGGTTCGAACTGGATATCTAGCCCCTCTTCAGCAAAGTAGCCCTTCTCGATTGCCACACCGATGGGAGCGTAGACCCCCTGCACCGCCCAATCGAGGGTGAAGCGCACGGTGGTCAGCTCAGCAGGGCTGGTAGTAGCAGCGGCAGATTCGGTCGGAGCTGTACCCTCGGCCTGGGGCTCTACTGGGCTGGTGGCGCAGGCGTTCACCATTAAAACAGTGGCAAGGGCGGCGATCGCCCCGCTCATCAATCCCCGACGGCGTAGTGTAGGCATAGGTTTATTTTTCAATCCTTAGAGTGTGTCGATTAATGCAATTTGAGTGTGCTTTGGTTGGTATAAAGCTGATGAATTAGCTTTACTAAAGCGTCACAGAGCAATGAGCAACCTGATCTACGATGTAGCTGTTGAGGAACAAATTGCTAGAGTTAGAACATTTGTGATTCGTTGTGCGAGTCATCGATTACAAGCCATACAAATCCATCCAAAACAGATATCAAGAACGGCCGAGTTGGCTTACACTCATGCGTCAACAGAGTCGTTAATCAGATTGCTTTTTTGCGCAGTTTTTGCTTCAGCCGTACCCGTCTACTGAACCCCGTTGACACCTCAGCAAAGCGTACACCGCATAGCCCGTCTTGATATTCAAAAATCATATATGATATATGATATTAGGAGCGATGAAGACATTGCACTGTAGTGAAAGATACAAAACCCTGCGAATAGTCAGATTCAAATCATGGTTTTGGGACGCCAGGGCACTGCTTTAGCTCCACAAAATGGTGCAAGGATCGCCTGTGCAGCATTCATTCAAACGCTTTCTCTAGATATCTTTTTCCCTTTAACGATCTTTTGGGCATCGCATGGCGTGCGCCAGACCTGTAAACAGCGTGTAGAGACCGATTAATAGTACCAGTAGGACAACGAAACGATGGTGACTTATCACAGTCTGAAGGCTACGCGAGATACGGTGCATTTAGGTGGGTTTTCTGCGGCATTGCCTCCGGCCCTGACGATTCAGTCGGGAGACTATGTCAACGTCGAAACCTATACGGGATTTGCCGTGTATGACAAAGCTCCAGAGCATTTTCTTACGCCAGATTTTGTGGATATCTGCCAAAATCTGCCGCCAGAGCGGCACATTGCGGGTGGCCCCCACCTGCTGACCGGACCAATCTATGTAGACGGAGCGCAGCCAGGGGATGTCGTGGAGGTGCAGTTAGAGGCGATCGCCCCTAGTGCACCCGTGGGATATAACCTCATCCGCCCCGGTGCCGGTGCGCTGCCCCACCAATTCTGTCAACCTGCATTACGGTTTATTGACTTAGATTTAGAGCAAAAAACGCTAGAGTTTCCTGAAGGCAGCGGCATTCAGGTGCCCATTCGCCCCTTCTTTGGCATTATCGGCGTTGCCACAGATGACACCCAGCGCAACTCTATCCCGCCGGGAGAATATGGCGGCAACCTCGACAACCGCCATCTTCAAGCGGGTTCGCGGCTGTGGCTGCCTGTCTTTTTGCCAGGGGCGCTGCTGTCCATTGGGGATGGGCACAGTGCCCAGGGTGACGGTGAGGTCAACGTCACCGCTGTGGAAACCGCAATGAACGGCACGGTACAAGTTTCGGTTCGGCAAGACATTCCTCACGACCTGCTGCCCCTCGCGGAAACCCCCGACCACTGGATCACCATGGGGTTTGCCCCCACGTTGGATGCTGCATGCGAGCAAGCGTTGACTAAAATGATTGCGTTGATCGAAACCTACGTCGGCCTATCTGCTGAAGATGCCTACGTGTTGTGCAGCATTGCCGTAAACCTCAACATTACTCAAGTCGTTAACCGCCCCAACCGTGGCGTTCACGCGCTGCTGCCCAAAGCCATTTTGCCGCGTCCCATTATGTTGTCACCAGTAATTTGAATCTAACTTGAGTCTCTAATGCCGGAGGGCAAGACGGTGCAAAAAACAAACGGTTTGACTCCCGAAGGGTTACAGCCCGTTTAGTGGAAGCAACGTGTATCGTCTGTATAGAGTTTCAGTCACAAACCCAGAGGAGTCGTTTGTTTGGGACAATGTAATTACTTGGATTGGAGTCAGCAGATTTACTTGTGATGAATCAGTTTATTCTTGAGCCAACTGATGAAAATTTGGAACGGCTAAAAAAAACAAACGGCGGAAACGTTTATTGGCACACCGCAGATTTCTTTCAATTTGACCCTAGCATCAAAGACGAATTATCAGATATTTTTGATGCTTATATGGACACACTGATGCAATCTGATGATGAGGATGAAGATGCAGCTATTCGTAAAATGGGTTTTTCAATTGGGCGAATGCTGGTCGAAGCAGCAAGAGAGTCTGGGATTTCTCCTCAAGACTATCGCGACCAATTTAACAATTACGCCACAGTAATTTGGACTCCAATCTGTATATGGCGAAAGGACGAGTCTGGGAAAATTAGCTATTCGCTAAGAAGCAATTTATGATCAGACATTTCGACGCGCTCAGGACATCTTCACGGGTGCCTGCTGCCTTCGTCGGCGCTCCTACTTTTTCTTCTTTTTGCTGCTGCCCTTTTTTTTGGTGCTGGTGTCGTTGGCTAGTTCGGCTGCATCCAACGCACCATTGATTTGAGCATTCAGCCCATAGACTTCGCGGCTGCCCACCAGCGTCACCAGCGTCACCTCTTTTTCATCACCGGGTTCAAACCGCACAGCCGTGCCTGCGGGGATATCCAACCGCATTCCGCGAGCTTGGTCGCGGTCAAAGGCTAGCGCTGCGTT
Organism: Elainellales cyanobacterium; assembly: GCA_041742695.1. Classification (GTDB taxonomy): domain Bacteria; phylum Cyanobacteriota; class Cyanobacteriia; order Elainellales; family Elainellaceae; genus Kaiparowitsia. The sequence goes on from JBGTOF010000369.1 coordinate 4,030, forward strand.
GACCTCAAAAAAGTGAAAGTGTGAGCCCACTTGGATGGGGCGATCGCCCGTGTTAGCAACCCTCAACGTTTGGGTCGGGCGTCCGGCATTCAGCTCGATTTCGCCCGCGTCAACTATCAGCTCTCCTGGGATCATGTCGTTACCTTAGTTACACTAACTAGTTACATTAACGGGGTTCCATGCAGATGCAGCGCATCCAAGCTTCTTCTCGCGTGGGCACGGTTCGCTGCTGCCTTAGCGAATGGGATCATGCACCGTCACAAGCTTCGTGCCATCGGGGAAGGTGGCTTCGACCTGCACTTCATGCACCATTTCGGGAATGCCGTCCATCACATCGTTGCGAGTCAGCAAGGTGGTGCCGTGGCTCATGAGGTCAGCTACGGTGCGTCCCTCGCGGGCTCCTTCGAGAATCGCCGCCGAAATGTAGGCCACGGCCTCGGGATAGTTGAGTTTAACGCCGCGAGCCATGCGGCGCTCCGCCACTAGCGCAGCGGTAAAAATTAGCAATTTATCTTTTTCTTGGGGGGAAAGTTGCATGGGGTTTCTGAAGAAGGCTTGCGCACTCTGAGCCAGGCCAGCGTAACCAGGGGAACAAAGTAAAGATAGCAGGCAAATGGGATAAAGCCTGCACCTACCCCAATAATTGTTGCTAGAGCTAACCCAGCGATGTTCCAGGGAATTAGAGGAGAGATTACAACGACTGTATTTTCTAGGTCAAGAGCAAGTGTTGTGGGCGTGGCCTGAGTGCGCTGATAGGTGGGCGCCAACATCTGCTCAGTTAGCAAAATAGCGATGGTTTGAGTACAGCCAAAGGCGGCAGACAGGGTGCCAATGAGGGTTGTGGCCAGAAAGCGATCGCCCGGCGTCTTCACCCGTTCTAGGGTTTGCTCTAGCCGATGCAGCACTCGTGTCCCCGCAAAAATGCCTGCAAACGCAGTGGAAATGACGACCACCAGCGATACCCGAAGCATTGCCAGCACGCCGCCGCCCAACACAATGGCATTGAGGGGTGACGTGGGCGCGAGGTGAAACCCTGTAAGCAACCATTGCAGCACGGATAGTAGACCCGCGTGCTGATAAGACACGGCCAGCGCGATCGCCGTGCCGATGCTGGCTAGCATGGCCTGCTGCACCGGCACTCGCCGCAACGACAGCAGCACCATCACCCCCGCAGGCAGCAGCGCCACAGACCCCAGGCGAAACTCAACGGCTAGGTCGGCAATCAAGCTCGACTCGGCCAGCGGCACCGGGGTCAACCCTGCAAAGCCCGCATAGACGGCGATCGCCAACCCCAGCGGCAGCAGAGACGTACGCCACATGCGGCGAATGTTGTCATAGAGGTCAGTGCGGGTGATGGCCGCCACCAGCAGCGCACTCGACGACATCGGTGAGGCGCGATCGCCCACATAGGCCCCGGCAATAATGGCCCCGGCAATCAAATCGCGATGAAACGCGCTGCCCGCGCCCCCCGCCACCATCATCATCAGCGCTACGCCCACAGTGCCCACGGTGCCAAAGGAGGTGCCCAGCAGCAACGATACCGCACTGGCTAGACCAAACGCGACCAGCACAAAGCTGTGGGGCGTCACCACCTGCAACCCGTAATACACCAACGTCGGCACAGTGCCCGCCGCCATCCAACTGGCGGTCACGGCACCGATAATGAGCAGCACCCCAATCACCGGCAGACTTTTTTGACTGCCCCTTAGCGCCATAGCCGCTAGCGCTCTCAGCGAAAAGCCTCGCCGCCGCAGCACCGCCACAAACAGCGCCATGGCCAGCAAGAGCGGATAGGCAATAAACACACCCTGCACCGCGCCCACCACCAAAATCCCAAACGACAGCCCAAAGGCCAGCACAATGTCCATACGCGATAACTAATACGCCTTAGTGGGATGACGATGTTACGCAATCGCGGATCGGAGCACCTGATTATCGACGGCTTCTGCCTAATCGATGCGACTACGTGGTTATTGGGGTCATTCTTATCGTATCGAAGGGCGATCGCCTAACCAAAAGCTGCCATCTATCCTTTCTATCGACGTTGTAGATGGATATAATCTGAGCACTCTGGCAGAGTAAAGGCACTACCCATGGGAAACCAGACAGGTGCGCGATGAGTAAGCCGAGCGCTCTCAAAATCTCGCAGTTACGCGCTTTTGTGGTGACGGCACGCTGCGGCAACTTTACGCTGGCGTCGCTAGAACTAGGGCTGTCGCAATCGACCGTGAGCCATGCGATCGCCACCCTCGAAGCCGATTTGGGCGTAGTGCTGATGAACCGAGGTCGCTACGGTGCCGCCCTCACCGCCATCGGGCAAGAGATTCTCGTCGATGCCGAACAGGTGCTGCGCCTGCTAGATGCCATCACCACCAAAGCCAACGCCGACCGGGGTCTGCAAAGCGGGCAAGTGCGCCTAGCCTCAGTCCGCAGCGTGGCCACGCATTTACTGCCCAAGGTCATTGCCCAGTTTCGCCAAGAGTATCCTCAGGTGCAGGTCCGCATTACGGAATACAGCATCTATGCAGACGTTGAGCAGGCCGTGCGAGACGGGCAGGCCGATATCGGGTTTACGCTGCTGCCCACCGGCCCTGCCCTCGACGTGTGGGACACCTTCCGGGATGAGTTTGTAGTGCTGCTGCCCCCCAATAGCCTAGGGGATGATGAGCCCCTCACCTGGGAGGCGCTCTCGACTCTGCCGATCATCACTACCCCAGCCCTGCCCCCCCATCGCCACATGCGAACCGTCATCGAGCACTTAGAGCAGTTTGGGCAATCGCTCAATGTGGTTTACGAAGTATCCCAAGATTCAACAGTGATGGGGATGGTGCAGCAGGGGTTGGGCGCATCCATCTTGGCGCGGCTGGCCGCAGAACCCATTCCACCAGAGATTCAGGTGCGATCGCTCCCCGTCCCGCTTGAACGGGTCATGGCGATCGCCCTGCCCGCCGACACCCTGCTCTCCCGCGCTCCCTTCGCCTTCCTCTCCACGCTCAAGCCCGTCTTCCAGCACATGGGCCTCATGCCCGTATCTCCATCAGCCTCAGCCACGCCAGAACCCACCTCCCCATACAACAACCCTTAACCCCAAGCCGAACCGTCTTGCCAACGCCCAGCCCAGCACCCTCCCCCCCAGGCTTGGCTCTACATGCCTATTCCCATCTACCCCCACTGATATACCCAGCTAACGCCCAGCCCACCATCCTCTCCCTACAAGCCCCTTGCGGAGGGGTTCTAGGGGACGTGCTTCGTCCCCTAGCGGGGGGTTTGGGGGGAAGCCCCCCCAAGGCTTGGTTCTGACGCCCGGTTTTCTTGCTATTGCAACCGATAGACCCATAGATTGATTAGGCCAATTGTTGTGAACCTCCTGCTGCACCAAGGATTCACCACAACAAACACTCAAACCAACACGTCGAGTGCTAATGCGGTTTGCGCTAGGTCACAATTTATCAACATTTTCAACAATCTACAGCCAGCGCCAAAGGTTGTTTGAAACACTTGAAAGGTGGGCCATTCAGCGTAGGCTGGCGCATTTGGCTTAGAGTAGTTCAATTAATAAAGCGTTCAGCGTATGCCCTCACCCCCTCAGTCCCCTTCTCCCAAATATGGGCGAGGGGGAAGCCAGACAAGGCGTTCCGGCTCTCCTTCTCCCAGAATGGGAGAAGGGGTTGGGGGATGAGGGCCAGATGGATGAATTTTTTTATGGAATATTCTTAGCAACCTTAGCAAGGGCGATCGCCAAATCATCCCTACAAGGTAGCTTTGACAAATTTGCTCGCAAATTTATACGAGGGTAGTGGTATCACGTTCACCAAACAACAGCCCAAATTGCTGACACATCCTTGAGCAAACCAGCGCTACAGATCACTCAAGGGCTGCCATGGAACAAGAGGGGTGTAATCTCAGTAGCAAAGCCCACCCTCGGCTGGCCCACCCCTCGGCGGATAGTAAGGAGATTGTCTATGGCTATTGCAACCATTAACCCAGCCACAGGGGAAACCCTGCGGCAGTTTGAGCCCTTGTCGGCAGCAGAAATAGAACAAGCGCTGGCGATCGCTCAGCACACCTATACCGAATACCGACACACCTCTCTCGCTCAGCGGGCAAGCTGGATGCAGGCTGCATCGAACGTGCTGCTGACAAACAAAGACGCCTATGGGCGGCTGATGACGATAGAAATGGGCAAACCGATTCAAGCGGCGATCGCCGAAGTCGAAAAATCAGCTCTGGTCTGTCGGTACTATGCAGACCATGCCGAGTCTTTTCTAGCGCCAGTCGAGATTGCCACCGATGCGTGGCGCAGCTATGTCTGCTATCAGCCCATCGGCGCAGTGCTGGCAGTGATGCCGTGGAACTTTCCCTTTTGGCAGGTGTTTCGGTTCGCTGCACCCGCGTTAATGGTAGGCAATGTGGGCTTGCTCAAACATGCCTCCAACGTGCCCCAATGCGCCCTTGCGATTGAATCCGTGTTTCAGAAAGCAGGCTTCCCCAACGGCGCATTTCAAACCCTGCTGGTAGGGGCTGATCAGGTCAAACCCATCGTGCAAGATGATCGGGTAAAGGCTGCAACGCTGACCGGTAGCGAGCCCGCCGGAGCCAGCCTCGCAGCAGCAGCAGGGAGCGTCATCAAAAAAACCGTACTGGAGCTGGGCGGCAGCGATCCGTTTATTGTGATGGCCAGCGCTGATTTAGACAAAGCAGTCTCCACGGCTGTCACCGCGCGAATGATCAACAATGGGCAGTCTTGCATTGCAGCAAAGCGCTTTATTGTGCAAGATGCCATCTTTGACGCATTTGCCGAGCAGCTGATAGAGCATTACGCAGCGCTGAAAGTGGGCGACCCGCTCGACCCCGCCGTGGCGATTGGCCCACTCGCGACGCCTGCCATTTTGGAGGATCTAGAGCAGCAGGTGCAGGCCTGTGTGGCCGCAGGCGGAACGGTGCGGTATGGGGGCGATCGCCCGGCGCTGCTCAACACCCTCGACCCAGCGCTTCGGGCGGGCTGCTTCTATCCGCCCACCATCATTACGGACATTCCTGTGGATGCTCCCATCGCTAGCGAGGAGCTGTTTGGCCCAGTGGCGACGCTGTTTCGGGTGGCCGATGTGGAAGAGGCGATCGCCCTCGCAAACGCCACCCCCTTTGGCCTGGGTGCCAGCGCTTGGACGCGGGAGCAAGCAGAGGGCGATCGCCTTGTTCACGATATCGAAGCCGGGTCTGTTTTTCTCAACAGCATGGTCAAATCTGACCCGCGCCTGCCGTTTGGCGGCATCAAACGCTCTGGCTATGGTCGAGAGCTGGGCAAAGACGGCATCCATGAATTTGTCAACATCAAGACCGTATGGGTTGGGGACAGCTGAACGAAGCGCGCCCCAGCTGTTGAACCGATTAGGGTTGAGTGTCTTCATCTGTTCCCGCCTGTTCCCATCTGTCCCCAACGGCCCCCAAACTCTCCCAGGTAGTTGACCTATCCGCTTCATGTCACTCACCTCAGCCCTTCTTCCAGTGACATCCCCAAAAAGCCACGCCCAGAGACGCATGGGTTTTGCCCCTCATGCCCTCATCAACCGCACCCGTCCGCCATCTGCTACACCATGGGCCTCTCATCTCCCCCACCCTCATCACCCAAGGACACTCTATGAGCGATATGACCACCGCAGAACTGCTTGTTCACTGCTTAGAAAACGAAGGCGTGGAATATGTCTTTGGTTTGCCCGGTGAAGAGAACCTGCATGTATTGCAGGCCTTGCGCCACTCGACGATTCAGTTCATCACCACACGCCACGAGCAGGGTGCCGCCTTTATGGCAGATGTGTATGGACGGCTGACGGGCAAGGCTGGGGTCTGTCTTTCTACCTTGGGGCCAGGGGCAACCAACCTGATGACGGGTGTGGCCGACGCCAACCTAGATCGGGCACCGCTAGTCGCCATTACCGGCCAGGTGGGCACCGATCGCATGCACATTGAATCGCATCAATACTTGGATCTGGTGGCAATGTTTGCCCCCGTGACCAAGTGGAACGCCCAGATCGTGCGCCCCAGCAATACAGCTGAAATTGTCCGCAAAGCCTTCAAGCTGTCTCAAACCGAGAAGCCGGGGGCCGTCCATATCGACTTGCCGGAAAATATTGCCGCCATGCGGGTAGAAGGCAAGCCCCTCTCTACCGATCATCGGGAAAAGGTGTATGCCTCGTTTCAGAGCATTGAGCGGGCGGCGGCGGCGATCGCCCAGGCCATCAATCCCATCATTCTGGTAGGCAACGGGGCCATCCGCGCCCACGCCAGCGAAGCCCTTACCGGCTTTGCCACCCAGCTCAACATCCCTGTGGCCAGCACCTTTATGGGCAAGGGTGCCATTCCCTACACCCATCCGCTCGCGCTGTGGACGGTGGGGCTGCAGCAGCGCGACTACATTAGCTGCGGCTTCGACCGCACCGATCTGGTGATTGCCATCGGGTACGACCTGATCGAATATTCTCCCAAGCGCTGGAACCCCATGGGGGATATCCCCATCGTCCACATCAACGCCACGCCTGCCGAAGTCGATAGCAGCTATGTGCCGATGGCAGAGGTAGTAGGCGACATTGCCGACTCGCTCTACGAGATTTTGCAGCGATGCGATCGCCACGGCAAGCCCGAGCCCTATGCCGTTCACCTGCGTGCCGACATTCAAGCCGACTATGAAGAATATGCCAAAGACGATGCGTTTCCGATTAAGCCGCAGAAGCTAATCTATGACCTGCGTCAGGTGCTCGGGCCAGACGATATCGTCATTTCGGACGTAGGGGCACACAAGATGTGGATGGCGCGCCATTTCCACTGCGATCGCCCCAATACCTGCATCATCTCTAACGGATTTGCGGCCATGGGCATTGCCCTGCCGGGGGCGATCGCCGCCAAACTCGTCTCTCCCAACCGCAAAGTCGTCGCGGTCACAGGCGACGGCGGCTTTATGATGAACAGTCAAGAGCTCGAAACCGCCCTGCGCATTGGCACCCCCTTTGTCACCATCATTTTTAATGACGGCGGCTATGGACTGATTGAGTGGAAGCAAATGAACCAATTTGGCGAGTCGGCCTTCATCAAATTCACCAATCCTGACTTTGTGAAGCTGGCAGAAGCCATGGGACTCAAAGGTTATCGAGTAGAATCGGGCAGCGACTTCGTGCCCATCCTCAAGCAGGCGCTCATGGATGATGTGCCTGCCATCATCGACTGTCCGGTCGATTATCGCGAAAATCTGCGCTTTAGCCAGCGGGCAGGAGATTTATCCTGCGATATTTGAACCCTGCAATATCCAACGCCCGAGTCATGCTTAGGACATAAGCCATCCGAAGACGATCCGCCTACGAGCGATCGCCTTAGCCTTGTCCTGCGGTTGAGCGGTGAAACCCTGAGGGCGATCGCCCCGCCATGCATCAGCGCTCTGGGTAAAACCCGTTGGCAGTCGCTCAACAAATATGTCAGGATCAAATCTTGCTGACCTGCCTTCAGCGGTTAGGCCACTTCTCGAAAAGAACGATCCTGCATTGGGCGAACAGCCGTAACGCCTTCGATGGGACTGCGCCAACGCCCCTCCAGTATCCCTGTTGAATTACTGCTGATTGAAGTAGGATCTTCTTTGGCAGAATGCCTGACTGATCCCCAACTCCTAACCCCCAATTCTCATCTACCATGCTCACCCAAACCTCTATCACCGATCTGCCCTTTTTGGGCGACGACGTGACCGTACCCTACAGCGATGCCCGCGTGGTGATTCTGCCTATTCCCTACGAGGCCACCACCACCTATCGCAAAGGCTGCGAGCATGGCCCCGCTGCCCTCCTCAATGCCTCCCATCAAGTGGAATATTATGACGAAGAGGCGGATCGCGAGTTTTGGCCGGTGGGCATCTATACCCATGAGGCGATCGCCGATACCCGCTCTGGCCCCGTCTCCTCAGAATCCATGCTGCAGCAGGTGCGCGACACCACCGCCAAACTCATCAACGATGGCAAGTTCGCCATCGGATTAGGGGGCGAGCACAGCATCTCAACCGGATTAGTCGAGGCGTATCGCGACGCCAACGCTGAGCCATTCACCGTGGTGCAAATTGACGCCCATGCAGATTTGCGCCACGAGTATGAAGGCTCCATTCACAACCACGCCTGCATTATGCGCCGTGTGGTGGATATGGGGCTGCCCACGGTGCAAATTGGCATCCGCAGCATTTGCAAAGAAGAAGCAGATTTAATCAAGGAACACAATCTCACCGTGTTTCGCGCCCGTGAAATGGCGATGAATCCCAACTGGATTGAGCAAGCCGTGGCTGCTATCCCCACGCGCAATGTGTTTTTTACGATCGATTTAGACGGCATTGACCCCACCCTCATGCCCGGCGTTGGCACGCCAGAACCCGGCGGCCTGCACTGGTATGCCATGATGTCATTCATTCGCCAAGTGTTTGAGACCCATACGGTGCTTGGCGCAGATGTGATGGAACTCGCTCCCATCTCGGATTCGGTTGTGTCGGAGTTTACTGCCGCTAAGTTGGTCTACAAACTGGTGGGGTATCAGGCCCTGGCCCAGGGATGGATCGCGGATTAACCCTCTGCGTGTGAAGCTTAGGGGTTGGAGACCAAGCGTTAGGACCGTAACGAACATGACTCAGGTCGAAACCACAATCGGGAGCTATGCGCCAGATTTTGAGCTGCCCGGGGTGGATGGAACGGTGCATCATTTGCGGCGCTATCTCGGCTCGCATCGGGCGATCGCCGTCGTGTTTATCAGCAACCGCTGTCCCCTGGTGACGCAATATCTCGAACGACTCACGCAACTCCAGGCGGAAATCGAAGGGCAAGAGGCCACGCTGATTGGCATCAACGCCAATGATGAAACGCAGCATCCCGAAGAAGGCTTTGAGCTCATGCAGGCATTTGCGGCACAGCACCAGCTTAATTTTCCCTATCTGCGAGATGTGACGCAGGATGTGGCAGAGGCGTTTGGTGCAGTCTGCACGCCTCACGCATTCGTGTTAGATGGGGATGGGGTGGTTCGCTACAGCGGCGCCATTGACGACAATCCCCAATCGGCGGCAGTGACTCAGGCATACCTGAAGGGGGCGATCGCCCAACTGCTTAGAGGCAACCTGCCTCAGCCGGCCACCACGGCAGCCACGGGCAGCGCTTTAATCTGGAAACCATAGAACGGGGCATTGTCAGCTGAAACACCGCCAAACCGTTCTGCTCCCCAAGGTCGGCAGAACAGTTGCAGGCATTGGCTGAACTAAGGCAGAACTAAACTGCCAGAGAAAACCTGTTATCCAATAGACGGTCATAGTGATAGGGGCTCCTACCGTGGGAGCGTTGGTGCAGCCAAGCCAAAGGCGTTACAGTTGCTTGCCCAATGCAACGATAATTTTTGCGAGGGATGTATGAAGGTAGGTCTGAGAGTCTTACCCGGGTTTGACTCTAGCGCATGGCACCTGTGAAGTGTCCCTCATAGAGCGCTCAAATCGCCCATCCTGCTGTTATCTTAGGTGGGAAAACAGTAACGTTGAGAGGCACCTCACTCATGGGCACAACATACCAGCGGGTTTTGCTGAAACTAAGCGGCGAAGCGCTGATGGGCGATCTAACCTACGGAATTGATGCCGGTGTAGTGGATAGCATTGCCGAAGAAATTGCAGATGTCGTGCAATCTGGGGTGCAAATTGCAGTCGTTGTGGGTGGCGGCAACATTTTTCGGGGCATTAAGGGCGCGGCCTCAGGGATGGATCGCGCGACAGCTGACTATATTGGCATGATTGCTACTGTGATGAACGCCATGACATTGCAAGATGCCCTAGAGCGCAGAGAGGTCGCTACGCGGGTGCAAACCGCCATTGAAATGCAAGAAGTGGCCGAGCCCTATATTCGGCGTCGAGCGATTCGGCATTTAGAAAAGGGACGCGTGGTGATTTTTGGGGCCGGGTCGGGCAATCCTTTTTTTACAACCGATACCACTGCCGCTCTGAGAGCTGCTGAAATCAACGCAGAGGTGGTATTTAAGGCCACCAAGGTCGATGGCATTTATGATTCTGACCCCAAAGTCAACCCCGATGCTCGCCGCTACCAAAGCCTCACCTATAGCCATGTGTTGGAAAAAGACTTACGGGTGATGGATAGCACGGCGATCGCCCTATGCAAAGATAACAACATCCCTATCATGGTGTTTAGCCTGGCAGAACCGGGCAACATTCGTAGCGCCCTGAAGGGAGACCCCATTGGAACATTTGTTGGAGGCTCTTGTGAAGTTAGCTGAAGTTGAAGAGAACATGAAAAAGACCATTGAGGCAACTCAGCGGTCATTCAATACCATTCGCACCGGACGCGCCAACCCATCCCTGCTGGATCGAGTCATGGTGGACTACTACGGTTCAGAGACGCCGCTTAAGTCTCTCGCCAACATTAGTACCCCCGACGCCAGCACCATCTCCATTCAGCCCTTTGATCCCAGCAGTGTCGCCGCTATCGAAAAAGCCATCCAGCTTTCGGATGTGGGCCTGACGCCCAACAACGACGGCTCTATTATTCG
>JBGTOF010000374.1:0-3291 GCA_041742695.1 Elainellales cyanobacterium
TGGCCGCCGTCGATCCATCCCCGCTTGCCGCCCAGGTTTTGCGAAAAGCCGCAGACCTGGCCCGCCGCAGCAACGGCGAAGTGATCATCCTCTATATCGATAATGAAGACAATGCCGACGGCGTTGCAGCCTTGCAGCAGACCGCGCAGCAGGTCCTTGCCGATATTCGGTTTGAGTTTCTAACCCTGGCAGGTGCAGTACCCGAAGAGATTGTGAGAGTTGCCCAAGCGCGGCGGGTGACAGACGTCGTGATTGGCAAACGCGGACATCACCCCTGGCACGACCTGACGCTGGGTTCAGTCTCTCAGGTCGTGTTAGAAATGAGCCCCATTCCCGTCATTACGGTAGACAGGCCAAATAACGAGGGCGATCGCCCTTCAAAATCTGACAGGGGTGCCTAGGTGCTGGAGTTGAGACTGCCCGCACTCTAAATACGTATAGTTTACAAACCTGTTGTATTCTCGCAAAGATCAGGCAATTCGTTGCCCGTTATCCGGTTTTTGAGATAGATACTGGGTAATCTCTTGGGTAGCACCTAATTTAGGAATAGGAGTCTCATGTCGCAACAAACGCCGACAATCTTGGTAACGGGTGGAGCGGGATATATCGGCTCCCACGCAGTGCTGGCGCTTCAGCAGAGCGGATACAACGTCTTGGTGCTCGATAACCTGGTGTATGGACATCGAGAACTCATCGAGGATACCCTCAAAACCGAACTGATTGTGGGAGATACGAGCGATCGCTCACTGCTCGATCAAATCTTTGCCAGTCGGTCAATTGATGCCGTGATGCACTTTGCCGCCTATGCCTATGTGGGTGAATCGGTGAGCGATCCCGCTAAGTACTACCGCAACAACGTGCTGGGCACCCTCAGCTTGCTAGAAGCAATGCTGGCCGCCAATATCAAAAACTTTGTCTTCTCGTCGACCTGCGCCACCTACGGTGTGCCCACTACCGTTCCCATTCCCGAAGATCACCCCCAGTCGCCCATCAACCCCTACGGCATGACCAAGCTCATGGTGGAGCGCATCCTCCAAGATTTCCAGGTAGCCTATGACCTCAAATCCGTGATCTTTCGCTACTTCAACGCAGCAGGGGCCGATCCCGACGGGCGTTTGGGAGAAGACCATAACCCCGAAACCCACCTGATCCCGCTCGTGTTGCAAACGGCGATGGGCATCCGCCCCTGCATCAAAGTCTTTGGCACCGACTACCCCACCGAAGATGGCACCTGCGTTCGCGACTACATCCACGTCAATGACCTTGCGTCAGCCCACGTGCTCGGCATCGACTATTTGCTGAAGGGGGGCGACAGCACTATCTTTAACCTTGGCAATGGCAGCGGCTTTTCGGTGAAGCAGGTGATTGATACGGCTCGCCAAGTAACCGGAAAAGACATTGCCGTAGAAGAGTGCGATCGCCGTCCCGGTGATCCCCCAGCGTTGGTCGGCAGTGGCGAAAAAGCCAGGCGCATCCTCGGCTGGAACCCCCAATACGCTGACCTTGAGAAAATTATTGCTCATGCCTGGGCATGGCACCAGTCGCGTCACGGATGATTCTATCGGGCTGACGCTGGGGTGGGGAGCTATCGCGTCTGCCCTTGATTTGTGGAGTGAACGAGCCGCAATTTGTTTAAGGGGCTTGTCACACGCGTCTTAAACAAATCGCTAAATTCTCACACCAGCGCGTTGGGAATCTGGGGCACTTGGTATACTAAAGCGCTTCATGCTGGCATCTAGGGAGTATTGGCGCAACGTTGTGAAGTACTTTTTTTTGGCCGATGGTTGGACAATTGGGCGCGTGTGGGAGTTGGGTGGGTTGTGGAATGAGACCGCTTGGCGACGAAAGCCATGGATTGAGCGCACAGCCCTAGCCATGAATGAACAGCAGCAGCGGCTGTGGCTCTATCGGGTAGAAGAGTCGGTGCTAATGGTGGAAGTGAAGCCGAGTGAGGCCGTCGTGGATGCCCCCCATGCCATTGGGCAGGTGGTGCTGAAGCGATTGATGACGGCAGATCAGGCCATTGATTTGCTGGCATCTCCAGAGGCGCGATTAGAAAATCATGTGGCGTCACAAGCAGAGTGATTGAGAAACCCAGGCTCTAATCTTCCAGCAATTCTCAGTATGGATAAGCTGTCTTGGTAAGACTCTTGGTCGTCGCCACCCTAGGCCGCTGAGCCTAGGACTAGAAGTCTTAGGCTCAAAACAAAAGCCCTCTCAAGAGAGCTATCCAGGTTGCCCAGTCTGCTTTAGCAGACTTCTGCTGTGAGCCCTAGAGTTTGCTCCTGGGCGGTCTGAGCGGTAGTCCAGCATCTAAGAGTCAAAATGAGAATTGCTGCTAATCTTCTCGATCGGCTATCGGTCTACCAGAGCTGCTATAAGATAGCAAATGTTGTTGCGGGAGAGTTGAGATGGCCTCGCCATTGGTGATTCCTGAAGATGTGAGCTTTGAGGGGGCGATCGCCCTGACTCAATCATTGATGGAACAGATGGAACAAGAACAGCTCTCTGATGTGGATCTCACCCAAACCCTGACGCAGTTGGTCGCAACCGAGAACGGTGCGCGGGGTTTCTTTGTCACCTATTTAACGAGCGATCGCCCCCTAGCCGATCAGCCCTCAACCGCCGTGCTGTCTGCACTCAACACTGCACCCGAGAGCGTTGGGGAACTGCTCGTCAAAAACCTGGCGATGTCATCAGCCATGGCAGTGACGCACCGCCGCAATGGGAATCATGACATGGCAGAGGGCTCAGACCGGGTGCGATCGCGCACTGCCAAGTTAATCCAGCAATTGCAGTTATCGACCGTTCCGACCAAGCTCACTCAGCTTAAGGACAGCGCCACCACCGGCACTGGCGACTATGCCAGCTTTCTGACCCGGTGGGGCTATGACGACGAACAGCGCCAGGTAATTGTGCAAGCCATTGATCAGAGCATCTCTGCTGGGTAGGCCTCAGGGTAGACCTCAATGAGTCAAGCCCAGTGCGGTCAAAGTCGGATGCTAAAACATCGCTTCGTCACAGCATTTCTAAATCGCGCAGGTGCAAATTAAGCGCATCCGTCGAAATCTGAATTTCCCGAAACGACAGCGCTAGAGATATCAGCATTAACACAAGGCTAGCCGCAAACACTAGCCGCCCCAGCACCAGCAGCCCCGCAAACAGCAGCAGCATACAGGCCACACAGAGCAGCAGGCTCAGCGCTCCAAACGCTTGCATATTGCGAATGAGCCGCACCCGATAGCGCAGGTTTGAGATCTCTTTGAGCAGCACGGTGCTGGGGTGGGCCTG
>JBGTOF010000431.1:0-2404 GCA_041742695.1 Elainellales cyanobacterium
ACACACTACGTGAGTACCGGTATCGGTTGGCCCCGTCTCACACCACCCATTGCGGTAAAAGCCAGTCATGGGGTCAGTGCAGCAGCACTGCAACGCTTCGCCCAACACATTCTTTGCCATCTGTTTCTCCGATATAGGTAGGCGTCATTGGGCATCTTAGCCATCGAGTCATGCCTGTGCCATTCCATTCATGGCTGCCATCCGGCCAGAAACAATCCCCAACTTTATTTCGCTCTTACTTTTATCTCGTATTTTGGGCTATGAGCCTAGCTCTAGGGTGGGTCGCCTCCCCGTTACAGCGTTTGATCGAACCGTTCGACTAGCTACAGGTCGCCTGACAAGGGTGGGGGAATTAGGGAAACCTCGACTTCAGAAACTCTCAAAATCTTGGTTCAATTAAACATAAGTCCAATAGAGCCTGTGACGCCGAGATTGCCTTAATCCCAATTCTCTAAGCCGCAACCCTTCGGTAGCGTTCTGAACGACTCTTCTTCCGAACAGTTTCTTATACGAGCACCGCAGCACTGCATCTTGCACCCTCAGTCGTCGAGTGGATCAGGATGAATGGAGTGGATGATGCTAAGCCGACTCCAAGCACACCAGATTCACCCCACAAATCCTAAAAACTGGATGCCGTCCGATGTGCTTTTGTCTTCTTAAATGGCCCAGATATGGACAACAGGAGTCAGTTCTGGGCGGTATCGGCAAAATTAATTTCAGAGGGATGTGAACAATGAACCAGGTTAAAACCGTAAGCCTGTTGTCTCTGCTGGCAGGGTTGCTAGTGGGGATTGGATACATGATTGGGGGAAGCGGCGGCGCGCTGATTGGGCTGGTAATTGCGGCTGTAACCAACTTTTTCTCATGGTATTCGTCTGACAAAATCGCCTTGGCGGCGTATCAGGCCCAGCCCATTGCGCCCGAGCAGGCGCCCGAGCTTTACCAGATGGTGAAAACGTTGAGCGATCGCGCTCAACTTCCCATGCCGAAGCTCTATTTGGTGCCTACGCCAGCCCTCAACGCTTTTGCTACGGGACGTGACCAAGACCACGCCGCCGTTGCAGTCACCCAGGGCCTCGTCCAAACCTTGTCAAAGGATGAGCTAGAAGGCGTGTTGGCTCACGAGCTAACTCACATTCAAAATCGGGACACGCTTACCCAGGCTGTAGCGGCCACTGTGGGTGGGGCCATCTCCTATATCGCCCAGGTGATGCAGTTTAGCTTGATGTTTGGGGGTGGGCGTAGCCGTGATGAGGGCGGCAATCCACTAGGAGCCTTGGCCGCAATCTTTCTTGCGCCGATGGCAGCGTCTGTCATTCAAATGGCGATTTCTCGAACCCGCGAGTTTGAGGCTGATGCAGGTGCTGCTCGGCTCACAGGCAAGCCCCGCGCCTTGGCTAGCGCCCTCACGCGCTTAGAAGCGATGGCAACTCAAAGACCGATGGCGGTCAATCCATCCTTCAGCCCGTTGATGATTGTGAATGCGCTGCCCCGGCAGGCGATGGGAGGGCTATTTAGAACCCACCCCACTACTGAGCAACGCATTGAGAATTTGCTAAAGGTGGAGCAAGAGCTGCTTGCCCTCAATGCCCAGCCTAAAGTAGCGGGTGTCTAGCGGTAATCCCCTAAAGCAGGGTGTGCCGTTAATCCTTACACCCTGGTAACTGTTGAAGTTTGCAGGCCAGCCGTAATCTTTTCATTTCAAACCCGATTAAAAAATACGGCAGTTCGGGCAAATGCCTAAACCGTGCTATTCGCGTCGCGAGTAGCACGGTTTAACGGTGTTTCAACACCGTTTCAAAACCGGGCAACGGGGCTGAAATAACGCTATCGAATTCAAGTCTAAAACTAGCGGAGGCTGTCTCCTACAGTGAAACAGCCTCCGCTAGTTTTAGTGCTTACGTCGAGGACGCCCGCTAACCCGTTAATGGCCCACTAAAATGACCCACTAATTAGTTGCGTGTCTTTCCATCAGAGCCTTAGCGCGGGGCTTATACAGCAGATGGAAGATCGTCTCGATGTATCGAAGCAGGTCTTCGCGTTCGTTGTTTTCCTTCGTGGTGTAGTTCCAGAAGCCGTAGATGCGGGCCAACGACAGCAGCCGTGTGGTGTGGATCTTCCAGGTATACGTGCTATAGACACGGGCGATCGCCCGTTGAGAAATCTGCGACCAGTAGTCGGCATTTTGGTCACATTTCGACGCAAACTCCAGAATAATCTCGGCCATCTCCTCCGGCTGTGTCGGGTTGATATAGAACCCATTCACCCGGTCTTGAATAATCTCCAACGGCCCCCCAAATCGCGTGGCGAACGTTGGCAGCCCCGTAATCATGGATTCCAACACCGTCAACCCAAACGCCTCAAATAGCGCCGGCTGCACAAAAATGCCTTGGTGATCTGCAAT
>JBGTOF010000449.1:0-3481 GCA_041742695.1 Elainellales cyanobacterium
CGGTATCGCCTGAAGCAGGCCTTTGAGCAGGAAGGCATTTGGGTAGGGGTTCCGCATCAAACCCTAGGGTTCCGCAATACCCTCGAACTGCGCCCCCAAGACGCTCCCGTTGCGTCCCCGTCCCTGGTGAGGCATCCCTAAGCGCCAAACCGTCGAGAATGGTGTACTTCAGTCGAGATCGCGGTTGAGAATTGAGCAGACGGTTTATCATGACTACTGAACTATGTCATCACACTTGTGAACGTCTCCTCTGCGTCGGCGGGTCTAAATTTAAGCGAATTGTTTCCGTTTCCGTTGGATCAATTTCAACTGGAGGCGATCGCCGCGCTGGATGCACACAAGTCCGTCGTCGTCTGTGCGCCGACTGGGTCAGGCAAAACCCTGATTGGCGAATATGCCATTCACCGCGCCCTTAGCCAAAATAAGCGGGTGTTTTACACCACGCCGCTGAAGGCGTTGTCGAATCAGAAGTTGCGAGATTTTCGCGATCGCTTTGGCGACGACACGGTGGGGCTGCTCACCGGGGATGTGTCGGTCAACCGGGATGCGCCCATTCTCGTGATGACGACCGAAATCTTTCGCAACATGCTTTATGGCACCCCCATCGGGCAGATCGGTGCCACGATGGAAGGCGTTGAAGTGGTGGTGCTGGACGAATGCCACTATATGAATGACCGCCAGCGGGGCACCGTCTGGGAAGAATCGATTATCTACTGTCCCGGAAATATTCAGCTGGTAGCGCTGTCTGCCACGGTTGCCAACAGCGACCAGCTCACCGACTGGATCGGCCAAGTGCATGGCCCCACCGATCTGATCCATTCCGATTTTCGTCCGGTGCCGCTGGATTTTTATTATTGCCACCCCAACGGCATGGTGCCGTTGCTCAATGCCCAGCAGACGAGCATCAACCCCAGCCTGAAACGGCGGCGATCGCCCGGCAAGCAGCAAAATCGTCAGCGCGTCCGGCAAGAAGCCCCCAGCATTGCGACGGTAATCAACCGCTTGGTCGAGCGAGATATGTTGCCGGCCATCTACTTCATCTTTAGTCGGCGCGGCTGCGATAAGGCTGTGCAGGAGGTGGCGGGGCTATCTCTGCTGACAGACGCCGAAACGCGATCGCTCAAGGAGCAGATTGATGCCTTTGCCGCCCGCACCCCAGAAGCCATCCGCGCAGAGCAGCTAGATCCGCTGTATCGGGGCATTGCCGCCCACCACGCGGGCATCTTGCCAGCCTGGAAGTCGCTGGTCGAGGAACTGTTTCAGCAAGGGCTGATTAAGGCCGTCTTTGCCACCGAAACCCTGGCCGCCGGGATTAACATGCCCGCCCGCACCACCATCATTTCTAGTCTGTCGAAACGCACCGACCGGGGCCATCGTCTGCTTACCGCCTCTGAGTTTTTGCAAATGGCGGGGCGCGCCGGACGCCGGGGCATGGATGAGCGCGGCTATGTGGTGACGGTGCAGACCCCCTTTGAAGGGGCAAAAGAGGCAGCCTATCTGGCGACAGAGGGAGCCGACCCGCTGGTGAGCCAGTTCACCCCCAGCTATGGTATGGTGCTTAACCTGCTGCAAACGCACACTGTTCTGGACGTGCGGGAGCTGATTGAGCGCAGTTTTGGACAATACTTGGCGACGCTGCACCTGCAGCCCCAAGAGCAGGCGATCGCCGATCTCACGGCAGAGCTAGAGCAGCAGACGGCGCAGCTCGCCCATGCCGACTTAGACCAGCTTCGCAATTACGAAAAGCTCAACGATCGGCTGCGCGAAGCCAAACGGCTGCTAAAAACCCTGTCTCAGCAGGCCATGGAGGTGCGATCGCACGATCTGCAAACGGCGATTCCCTATGCCATCGGCGGCACCCTGCTGACGCTAAAGGGCAAGCATGTGCCCGTGGCGGTGCCCCTGCCTGCGGTGCTGGTAACCAAAGTGCCGGGGTCGGGGCAAGCCCCCTACCTGGTCTGCCTTACCCAAGAAAACCGCTGGCTGGTGGTGGCCGTGCAGGATGTGGTCAGCCTTCATGCTGACATTCCTCGTTTAGGCCAGGTGGATGCGCTAGAACTGCCGCCCGAGCTGCAGCTAAAGCTGGGGCAAACGCGCTCCGGCGATGAGCAAACCGGGGCGATCGCCCAGCAGATTCCCCCCCTGGCGCCCGACATCGACGCTGCCCCCGAGGTGCTAGATCAGCAGCAGCAGGTCAACCTCCTCGAAACCCAGCTCGCCCAGCATCCGGCTCATGCCTGGGGTCAGCCGGGGCAACTGCTGAAGCGGTTTCATCGGATGGAGCGGCTGCAGGCGCAGTTGGGCGATCGCCAAACCAAGCTGGGCAACCATGTGCAGCGCTACTGGCAAGAATTTGTCAGCCTGATGGAAATTTTGGGCAGCTTTGGGGCGCTGGAGCGGGAAGATCACGAGGGCCGCGTGAACCCCACCGTGCTGGGGCAAATTGCCGCAGCCCTGCGCGGCGACAATGAGCTGTGGCTGGGGCTGGCGCTGGCCTCTGGCGAACTTGACAATCTCGATCCGCATCACCTCGCCGCTGTCTGTGCCGCCCTCGTGACTGAGGTCTCCCGTCCCGATATCTGGACGCGCTTTGACCTATCCCCTGAGGTAGAAGAAGCCTTAGATGAAGTGCGAGACACTCGCCGCCAGCTGATTCGGCAGCAGCACCGCCACTATGTATCGCTGCCGGTGTGGCTAGAGCTGGACTTCATTCCGCTGGTTGAGCAATGGGCCTTGGGGATAGAGTGGGTGGATCTCTGCGCGGGCACCAGCCTAGACGAAGGCGACATTGTGCGAATTCTGCGCCGCACGCTAGACTTCCTGACTCAGCTTCCCCATGTGCCGCATCTGCCCGACTCCCTCACCAAAAACGCCAGTCGCGCCATTCAGCTCATCGACCGTTTTCCGGTCAATGAGACGGTCTAACCGGGCCGATTGTGATAAGGATCTAGGATCTCAATCTCTCCCTCTGATCGGGACGAGCCTAAGTTGAGAGAAACCCGGTTTCTTTGGCAGCGTGGCAAGGGCTGGGAACTCGCCCCAGAAGAAACCGGGTTTCTGCCCTCGGGTGGGTTGAGAGAAACCCGGTTTCTTTGAAAGAGTGGCGAGAGCTAGGAACTCACCTCAGGAGAAACCGGGTTTCTGCCAACCGCCTACCGTTTTATCCCCAAGGCGGCACCCAGTGCCCCACCATGGAACGGGTTTCTAGCCCTAGCCTCTAGCCACAGCCCCCGGTGCCACAGGGCCGCCCAAAGACCCGCCACTACAGCCACCCCCAGGGCCGTTTGCTGCCAGATGAAGACACTGCTTACAGGAGAGACTTGATGAAGCAAGTCGTACAGGGGAGCACGTCACTCTGGCGATAAGTATTAATACTTAAGGAGATTGACCTGTTGCTCAATGAGGAGTTCACCGGTGAGGATAAGATCAGTCTCCTTACTAAGGCACCATCATGACCCCTGAGCAGCAAGCAGCCCTCAAC
>JBGTOF010000454.1:0-2244 GCA_041742695.1 Elainellales cyanobacterium
CCCTGCGAGACTTAATCACAGAAATCATCGGCGATATCCACGAGCCCGATGACCAAGAAGAGCCGCTCATTCAGTTACTCAATGATCAGTCGTACCGCATTAAAGCCCATACCGATCTTGAAGAGGTCAACAACCTCCTCAATCTGGAATTGCCCTACGCCGACGACTACCAAACCCTCGGCGGCTTCTTGATCTATCAAATGCAAAAAATTCCCAACGCGGGCGATCGCCTCGTCTTTGCCGACCGAGAGTGGATCGTGCTCTCCACCGATGGCCCCCGCCTAGAGGAAATCCTAGTGCGATCCGTTGACGATCGACCACTGCCCCCGGAGGGATCTGTCTACTCCCTCAACGATTTGGCTGACTCCGATGGTTCATTTTTGAGCTGAGCGTGAGGTCTGACTCCCAAGCCACCTACAAAACTGCCACAGTTTGCGGTTTGGTGCCGCTTGACCTCGATACATTAAGCACAGTAAGTAGCCAAGTCTGATTAAAAGAAGATGGTTTGGGGACTGCGCCCCCAGGCAAGGGGTTTCACCCCCTTCACCACCGATTACATCTTTTATTTAATTGCAACCATCTACCTGACAACCTTAGTCTCAGTCTTCTCTTACCAAATCCGAGTCACACAACCCCGATTCGAAACCGATACCTACGTAGGGGGCATTGCAGTGCAATGTCCCCACAAACCGGGGGTATACAGATAGGATTTGGTATCACTCTTCATAGAGTAGACCGGATTACATTCCCGCCAGAGAGTAGTCACGCTATGATTTTGGCGCTATTCACCCTCAGAAATTTTTGCGTTTCTTTACAGTGTGAAGCATTATGATACTATCTTGGTAATTTTACCTGGCCGTTTCGCTTCTCCGCTGGTTTTGAAAGTTCAAAAGTGTTAGCTGCTGACGCATTTTCATATCCCTAAGGAAAGAACGGACGTGCACAACTACATTTCGTCATCTGCCTCAGATATGCACCTATCCCGCAATTTGCCCGATCCCATCCGTGTTGGCGTCATTGGTGTCGGCAATATGGGCCAGCACCACACGCGTGTTCTGAGCCGCTTTAAAGATGTTGAGCTAGTGGGCGTGTCAGACGTCAACGTAGAGCGGGGGCTAGACACCGCCGGCAAGTATAGAATCCGATTTTTTGAAGACTATCACGAGCTGCTTAAGCACGTCGATGCGGTCTGTGTGGCAGTGCCCACTCGCCTTCACCACATGGTGGGTATGGCCTGTTTCCAAGCGGGGGTGCATGTGCTGATCGAAAAGCCCATTGCCGCCAGCATCGCCGAAGCCGAGTCGCTGGTCAATGCTGCTGCCGCCACCAACTGCATTCTGCAGGTGGGGCACATCGAGCGGTTTAACCCAGCTTTTCAAGAGCTGCACAAGGTGCTCAAAACCGAAGAACTCTTGGCCCTTGAGGCTCGCCGTATGAGCCCCTACTCCCAGCGGGCCAACGATGTGTCTGTGGTGCTCGATTTGATGATTCACGACATTGACCTGCTGCTGGAGCTGGCCGGATCTACGGTAGCAACCCTCACCGCCAGCGGCAGCCGCGCTTCTCACTCGGGCTATCTCGACTATGTCACCGCTACCCTGGGCTTTAGCAACGGCATCGTGGCGACCCTGACCGCTAGCAAGGTGACCCACCGCAAGATTCGCAGCATTACCGCCCACTGCAAAAACTCCCTCACCGATGCCGACTTTCTCAACAATGAGATTTTGATTCACCGGCAGACCACCGCTGACTGCTCGACTGACTATGGCCAGGTGCTCTACCGCCAAGATGGGCTAATTGAGAAGGTCTACACTAGCAATATTGAGCCCCTCCACGCCGAGCTAGAGCACTTCATTAGCTGCGTGCGCGGCGGTGAAGAACCCTCCGTTGGTGGCGAG
This sequence comes from Elainellales cyanobacterium, assembly GCA_041742695.1. Classification (GTDB taxonomy): domain Bacteria; phylum Cyanobacteriota; class Cyanobacteriia; order Elainellales; family Elainellaceae; genus Kaiparowitsia. The sequence continues at coordinate 1,899 of JBGTOF010000454.1, forward strand.
CAGGCGCTCAAAGCGCTGCGCCTAGCCAGCCTGATTGAGCAGATGGCCATAGACGGTAAGCCTTGGCACGGTCTTGCTGTAGCCACCGCAGAGCAAGGTGTGGCGGTCGCAGTTTAGCCAGATTGGGTCAGGGTTTCCCTATTTTTAGGCTGATCTCTGATTGCGAACGAATTGCTAAAGATTGGCACGCCCGTCAAGGTATAACCCTGACGGGCGTGCCAATCTTTAGGTGGCTGTACAGGGTTTGAATATCTCGGTCAAACATACGCACACAGCCGTGGGACACGGCTTCGCCGATCAGGGTCTCTTGGTTGGTGCCGTGGATGCCGATGTGGTAGTCACCCAT
>JBGTOF010000460.1:0-8894 GCA_041742695.1 Elainellales cyanobacterium
GGCCGAAGTGATGAACGTGATTGGAGATGTGGCGGGTAAAACAGCAGTCATGGTAGATGACATGATTGATACCGCCGGTACGATTTGCGAAGGGGCGCGGCTGTTGCGTCAGCAGGGTGCTCGCCAAGTCTACGCCTGCGCCATTCACCCTGTGTTCTCACCTCCTGCGCTAGAGCGTTTGGCTACTGGCATTTTTGAGGAGGTAATTGTTACGAACACATTGCCCATTGATGAAGCTCACCACTTTCCTCAGCTGACAGTTCTCTCTGTCGCTAACATTTTGGGTGAAACGATTTGGCGCATTCACGAAGATAGCTCTGTGAGCAGCATGTTTCGATAGGGCGATCGCCCCATTGATTTCTGTTAGATTGTGCGCCTACGTCTTTAAATTGAATGCTTAAACGATGGGGCGCAGTGTACTCCCAGAGCGCACTGCACCCCAATTTTTGCTTAGCTCGTTTGAGCCATGCGATCTATCAGTATCCTTCTGGAGACTCTTCGCAAGCACCAATGCTGACCCAAGTGCTGGACCCATCCGCCCAGTGCTCCTTTTTCCAGATTGGGGCGTTGTGCTTTAGCGTGTCGATGGCAAACTGACAGGCCTCAAACGCTTCGCGGCGGTGCGGACAGCCAACGGCGACTAGCACACTGATATCGCCGACGAACAATGAACCCACCCGATGATGAATCACAACATGGGTTACGTCTGTCCATCGGTGGCGAATTTCAGCCGCAATCTGTTGAAAGACCCGGATTGCCATAGGCTCATAGGCTTGATATTCCAAAAACTTAACGGCGTTGCCGTCGGTGTTGTTGCGCACCATACCGCTCATAACCACAACGGCTCCGTTGGCCGGGTCATCAGCCAGTCGATAAACCTCGTCTAGGGAAAGGGGTGCAAAGGTGAGGGTGCAGTGATCTCCAGCATGGGGCGGCGCAGGAGCAGCGCGAGAAAATCTAGCAGTCATACTCGGCGCGAATCTCCAAATAAAGAGGTGGTGATGTGGGTAGAGGGTGTGCGTTCAGGTTAGGGAGTGGAATAAGCCCGTCAAAACGTTGCATCTCCCAACAGGAAGCTCGGGGTTTCAAGAATGTGAAAATAGACGAGTGCTGCAACAGCTAGGGTGTAGAGAGTCGAGGTACCGATGCCCATCAGCACGTCTCGCATGAGGCTCTTTTTCCGATCTTGAAACAGAAGATCGCCTGCCCCAAATTGCATCATCAAAATGCCCAGCACATTGGAGAGCCAGTAGCCGATGACCATCGCGGGCAAAAACCAACTTGGGCTTATGAGCTTAAACCCATACCCAAAGGCATAGGCGATTGGGAAGTTAAAGAAGATATCATTCCACCACGAAAGGGGTGAAAGCATATACCCTACCCCAACCAAGAACCCACCGCGCAACTTTTTGAGCATTATCTTTTGCAGCCTGTTAAGGAGCTATCTGCTCTCTTAACGTATCCTAGTCTAGGAATCGTTCGCAATGGGTTGTTGATGCTTTACTAAGGTCGATAACTGAGTGGCTTGGGGGGCTTAGAGTGGTGTGTCCGAACTGTATTGTTGGATGTGAAACGTTGCTGTGTTAGGCGTTGCTTAACGCAAGTATGATTTGCCCTCACAGCCTCCCAATCCTGGAGGGAGACAGAGTATCAAAGTCACCCAATTCTGGGGGACTTGGGGGGCCATGCAGAGTCCGAAGGTTTTGCCGATTCATTCCTCTATTCAGCAACGCCTGTTATTTGACTCTCGAGGAGTTCTGGTTTAGTAATGATGGTGTGTAGCGCAGCCCGCCTCAACCATAATCCTGATCTGAATACCGCTCCCGACCCTTTATATGATATTAATGCGCAGCAGTGTTGAAGACCCTGCACCGAAATCGTCAAGTACAAGAGTGTGATTAGTGATACTGCCCAATTGTTCCATTTACGTTGCTAGGAGCAAGACCTATGCCTATATTTTCTGCTCTAGGGTCTAGTCTCGCAACCGATGGGTTAATGGGGCTGGCTGAATTGGTTTGTCGAGAAGACCCCGTTACACAAAGCTGGATCGGGCTAGCACGCTATGTGCTGGATGGGTTTGACTGGATTACGTCGAGTGAAGCATTGCAGCCCCTTATTTTGTCGGTATTAGCGGCAACGCTGCTGGTGCGATCGCTCCGTCGCCGCCGCTGGCTCAGTGGTTCGGTGGTGCTGCTGACGCTGCTGTATCTGTTCATAAAATCCCCGATGTTTATAGCGGTGGGCGATCGCGCCTTGGTTCAGTTTTTGCCGCGTGATCCCGGACAGGCGGTCGATGCGATTGTGGTGCTGGGTCGTGGCGAGGGCTTTCGACCCCAGCGGATAGATGAAGCGTTGCAGTTGTGGCAGGCTGAGCGATCGCCCCGCATTTTTGCTAGCGGTCGGGGTGATGGGGAGGAAATTTTTGCTGCCTTAGCGGAACGGGGTATTCCTGATGCAGCGCTGGCTCAAGAATCTTGCTCACGGACAACGGAAGAAAACGCCGAATTTACCGCTGCTATTCTTCAACCGCAGGGTGTGGACACGATTGTGCTGGTGACCGATCGGCCTCATATGTGGCGATCGCTCCTCACCTTTCAGAGCTATGGGTTTCGCGTAATTCCCCACTTTAGCCCACTGCCGAGCAGCTTTACCCAGCGCAACGAACGACTTCTGGTGGTGCGAGAATCTGTGGGGCTTCTGGGCTATGGGCTGCTGGGGCGCTACTTTCCGCGACAGGCCGCGAGCAGCACGGCGATCGCCCCAGTTGATGGAAATGTGCAGCGGGCTCTTGGGGAGCACGCCTCAATTCTTGCCGCCGCCCATCAGGTATAGCAGCGCCATCCGCACGGCAACGCCGCTGGTGACCTGTTGTGAAATAAGGCTGAAGTCGGGATCATCCATTAGCTCTGAGCTAATCTCGACGCCGCGATTGACTGGGCCGGGGTGTAGCACCTTAACGTGAGGCTGGCAGTGGCGCAGGCGATCGCGCGTGATTCCAAACTGCTGGTGATATTCTCGCAGGCTAGGCAGTAGATGACTGGTCATGCGTTCTTTTTGCAGGCGCAGCGTCATCACCATATCCGCATTCTCTAACGCGGGAGATAGAGACCAGTGAATGAACAGCGATCGGGGTATGGCCTGAATGGGCTGGGGCACGGCAAACATATGGTCAGATGGGTGATGGGGCAATGGCGGCGCTACAAAGTCGGCAAACAGCTTAGGCAGCAAAGTCGGTGGGCCAGCCAGATGCACCTCTGCTCCGCTCGCGGTGAGACTCCAAATGTTTGAGCGCGCGACGCGGGAGTGCAAAACATCGCCCACGATGGCAATTTTTTTGCCGCTGAGGAGCGACAGCCGAGGCTGATCTGCATCCAGCAGGGTGCAAAGGGTAAAGAGATCGAGTAGTGCTTGTGAGGGGTGCTCATGCAGCCCATCACCCGCATTTAACACGCCCACGTTGGTCTGAAGCCGATCCATTTCTTGGGCGATCGCCTGGGGCACGCCCGCCTCCCGATGACGAATGACCATCATGTCGGTGCCCATTGCTAGATAGGTCTTCGCTGTGTCGAGAATGGTTTCCCCTTTACTTAGGGATGAGGTGCCGGGTGCAAAGTTGAGGATATCGGCAGAGAGGCGCTTGGCGGCTAATTCAAAACTGCTGCGGGTGCGGGTAGAGGACTCAAAAAACATGTTGGTCACCACTTGTCCTTGCAAAGCGGGAACCTTTTTGGTGCGGCGCGACAGCACCTCCCGAAAACTGGCGGCAGTGTGCAGTACCGTATCGTAGTCTGCTGGGGTAAAGTCAGCTAGCGACAGCACATGACGACGATTCCAGCTTGCGGTGACCATACGTTGAGGCAGACGGTAAGGGTAAAGACGAGGAAACGCCGTTGCTTTGTCTGGTGGGATGATAAGGGCGATCGCACTAGACGTGCCCTCTCATTAAACCAAACCGCACCCCGCTTTCGGGACACAATCCCCGATATTCCCTGCGACGGATCTATGCGGATGACAGCCGCAGATACAAAATAAGACGCCATGCTAAGACAGAGACAAATCAGGAACAGAAGTGAGTCCTAATGAATCATTCATGAATAGCCTGAGTATCCGAAAGCTGTGCGCAGCCAAGGCGTCCTCATAGCATGACAGAGATTGAGCTACTGATCAGGGTTGGGTTATTTGCAAACGGGTGATTTATGCTGTGTTCCACTAGTTCAATGTATTCGCTCCGACTGCGGCAGGACGCTCTCAGTGTGGGGGTGTTGCTGCTGCTAGCGAGCTGCGGTGGCAGACCTACTACGCCTCCTGCGCCTGTCGAATCGCCGTCTTCACCGCAAGGGTTGCTGCTGCCCCAGCCTTCTCCAACGTTAGACTCGACAGTGGGGTTGCCATTAGAATCCCCTGCGGGAAGTGTGGCGGCTAATGGAACAACTACGCCAACCGATGGAGAGAGGACAATGGTAACGGTCTATCAAGCCGATGATCAGTGTGTCAACTTTGAACCAGAGCAGGTGGCGGTGGCGAGCGATCGCCCCATAGAAGGCGCCGTGGGTGAGATTTTGAAAGAGCAGGGCGCAGGCGACTTTGACTTATCAGGCTATCGCGTCAGCGTAGATGATGCAGGGATCGCGACCGTGGATCTGCGGATGAGCCCTAGCTCTACCCGCAAAATGTCGTCGCTGTCGGCCTGCGAGCAGTTTGCGCTGTTTGGCAGTTTGCGCGAAACCTTAACTAAAAACCCAGCGTGGAGCATCACGGATGTGAAGTTTACCGAGCGTGGCGAAGATATTGTGCTGTAGAGGATTTTGTTTTTCTGAACCTCGTTTCTAAACGATTGGTCTAGTCGGGTTCTCTCAATATTGATCAGTGTTTTTGAGAGTTGCGCGCTTTGGTCGAACCTAGAACTGCAGATCTTTCAAACTATCCGTTCAAAAGTGACCGTATAGATGATGGCTAAGATATGAAAGGAGCGATCGCCCATCCCTATTCATCGATTCAATCCTACCGAGTCTCCACACAAATATTGATTAATAGCTATTTACCGATACTTTATATCTTCTCTTCTTGCTCATGAATGAACTAGGGATCAGACCCTTTTGCACGTTCTAGTAGATTAGCGCGAGTTCAGTAATGTTGTATTAGCCCTATATCGGGGGGCTGACACAAGGCAAAGCCATGCTGCCCGCATCGCAGGCAGCATGGCTTTAGGAATTTGTGGAACTGATGTGGATTAACCAACCACACAAAAATTGCGCTGACACTGCCAAAAGCAGAATCAGCGCAAACAGTTGAAAGCGATTCACAAATTTGTCACTAGCAAATTTGCTAACAAATAGCCTACGGAGCGGGAGGAGCTTCAGCAGGAGGAGTGTCAGCAGGAGGAGTGTCAGTAGGAGTTGTACCGGGGCCACCACAGGCCCCTAAAAATGCCAGCACACCAAACGCAAACACTAGACCAAAGATACGCTTCATATTTTTCCTCGCTTGATTTTGTTAGGATTGATTACTACGAACGTGCTCATTTATCACTTAATGAGCGTGAAGTGAGCTTGAGTAGAAGGGCCTCAATAAAGCGAAATTTGATTGCGCTTATCCTTCTCTTCCATGCAATTACATGAGCAGCATTAATATGCAGCGCGAATCGCATGAGTCGCTAATTCAGTTCACTCATTCATAGAGAGATATTATAGACTCCCTATAAGGATTACGTCTGACAAAAGAGGGGGATCTAAGGGATTTTTTCGTGATGAAAGGTGTCCTAAGTTCATCCTTATGAAAGATGTAATTCTAGAACTAATCTGGATTTTCTAGGCTCAAAAATATTGAGAAGCTAGGTCATTGAGGTTAAACTATGTGCCGCTGCGATAAAAAGGGCGTTTGACGACCGTGGCTGGAAAAGCTTTGCCACGAATTTCAACTTCAAGAAGTTGCCCCAGTTTGCCGAGGTTAGGTGGCACGTAGGCGAGCGCGATGGGATAGCCCAAGGTAGGCGACAGGGTGCCGCTGGTAACGATGCCCACAGGTATGCCATCATGCAGCACGGGATAGTGATGACGGGCAATGTTGCGTCCCTGGAGTTGCAGCCCTACTAATCGTTTGGGAGCCCCATCGGTTTTTTGCTGCTGAAGTACAGTGCGGCCGATGAAATCGCCAGGTTTGTCGAGGTGAACTAGCCAGCTCAACCCGGCTTCGAGCGGGCTGGTGGTGTCATCAATATCTTGCCCGTATAGGGCCATAGCGGCCTCTAGACGCAGCGTGTCGCGGCAACCTAGGCCACAGGGCATCGCGCCTGCCTGATGGAGCGATCGCCATAACGCTAGCCCCGTCTCTGCATCCACCATCACCTCAAAGCCGTCTTCTCCGGTATACCCCGTGCGGGCAAAAAACCCCGGCTGACCCAGCGCCGCTGCTTCCACATGCCCAAACCGTGGCACTGCAGTTAGCTCTGCGTCAACGACCTGCTGAAGTGTGGCAACTGCGTGAGGCCCCTGCACTGCGATCAGGACATGCGTGAGGGACTGGTCTTGTAGCTCAATATCAGTTGGGAGGTGGTTCAACAGCCAGGTTTTGTCTTTATTGGTGGTTGCGGCATTCACAATCAAGCGCACCTGCTCTGCGCCCTCTACCTGGCCTTGGCCATACACAATCAGGTCATCAATGATGCCACCCTGTTCATTCAACAGCACCGTGTATTGGGCATTGCCTGGCGTGAGGCGGCTGAGGTCTGATGGCACCAGTCGTTGCAGTGCGGATAGCACGCCGGTGCCGCGCAGCGTAAGCTTACCCATATGGGAAATGTCAAATATGCCCACACCCTGCCGCACTGCCTGATGCTCTTGCAGTAGGCTGCTGTATTGCACGGCCATGTGCCAGCCTGCGAAGGGAACCATGCGGCCATTGTGGGCGATCGCCCAATCATAAAGTGGGGTACGGTGCAGCAAATCCGACATAGGTATTTCTGGAAAACTAGGAAATAAGAGCTGGGGATAGAGGGCCAATGCCCTTTGTAACGCTACCATTCCCCAATGGATTGCGGCATCACGGCAGGCGCTACAGGAATGCTTCAGAATAGAAAGTGTAATGTTGCCGGAAATCTGCGATCGCTCTTGCCCCCAATAGGCTTTCATCATGATTGCATCATGACGGGCAGGGGTGGCGGGTCAGCATCCTATGCAGAGTCATGACGGAAGTCGCAACCAGATTTCGGCAAAGCTCAACAGGAGAGAACCCCATGCGAATGCTGCACACCATGCTGCGAGTCGGCAACCTGGACGAATCCCTTACGTTTTACTGCGATGTGTTGGGGATGACCCTGCTTCGCAAGAAAGACTATCCCGGTGGCGAGTTTACGCTGGCGTTTGTGGGCTATGGCAACGAAGCCGACCACGCGGTAATCGAGCTAACCCACAACTGGGGGACGGATGCCTATGATTTGGGCAACGGGTATGGCCATATTGCCCTTGGCGTGGATGATATCTATGGTACCTGTGAGGCAATCAAAACCCGAGGTGGCAAGGTAACGCGCGAACCCGGCCCCATGAAGCATGGCTCTACGGTGATTGCTTTTGTAGAAGACCCTGACGGCTATAAGGTTGAGCTTATTCAGCTCAGCACCCAGAAACACAGCCAAAAAGAAGAAGCTGCCGCTACTGCTTAAGCCCACTGCCTGAGTTCACAGTCGAGTTGTTAAGGCGGGTTGCTAAGACGAAGCGGGCAATGCCGAAGCGGTATCAAGCAGTATCAATGGATGGGCGATCGCCCTCAGAACCATACAGATAAACACAACATCAGACGCTTCGTGGGATAGGCGTCTTGCCTATCCCACAAAACTCTGGACGCTCCCTGCCTAAATTAGGGGGCACAGCAACGGCCATTACCGCAGTTTGCTTGCCATCCCAACCAGACCCGCCATCTGACCCAAATCGACATCGCCCGAGAGCACACGCTGAAGCAGCCCGCCGCCTTGGGCGTTTGATCCTTTAACTAAGAATTGGGCAATCAACGGCGTAATGCTTCTCACTATTTCGGGGGTGGCCCCGGCGCGTTGGGCGATCGCACTAATCTGTTCCGATGCCATCAGCCGCTCTACTGCGCCCGTAGCGGCCACTGTCTGCAAAGTGCCCATCAGAGAACCGGCGTTGCCTTTGCTCTGAGTGCGCAGCAGCCCTTGGATGTTGCTGGCGATCGCCCCGATTTTGTTGTTCTCGACCGGTGCGCTGTTCAAACTGCCAAAAATTGAGCCCATCAGACGGCTGTTGGCTTCGGTGTCAGAACTGGCGATCGCCTGATTAACCATTCCCATTAAATCCATACCGTCACCTATGTACATGTCCTCAAATAGGCTAAGCCCTTTACCTCAGCACAGCAAGATCCTTAAGACAGGCAATGGCCCCGCTTACCACCTGCAGTAATCCGGTGTACTTGTGCAGCGACATTAAAACGACATTGCGACATTGACGATGCGTAAAACGACAGGGTTAGAGTTGTGAGTTTAGACGAGCAGAGCAATCAGCAGGCGCGCCAAGTCCCAAAGAATGAGGGGTTAGACGCTGCGCCGCCAGACCACGACCCATCGGCAGACCCGCAAGATTTAGCTCAGGCGCTTTATAGGGCGGGGCGTGATGCATTTGACCGGGGGATGTATCGGCAGGCGGTGGAGTCGTTGGAGGCAGCGCTAGAACTCGTGCGGCGGGGGTCGCTGCTGGGGGGTGAGGTGCAGATGTGGTTAGTCTATGCTTACGAAGCCGCGGGCAAAACTCAGGAGGCGATCGCCCTCTGTGAAGTGGCGTCTCGTCATCCTCACATGGACACGCGCAAAGAGGCAAAGCGGGTGCTGTTTATTTTGAAAGCGCCTCGCCTTAAGCCCAAGGCCGAATGGCTGACGCAAATCCCTG
>JBGTOF010000486.1:0-7271 GCA_041742695.1 Elainellales cyanobacterium
CCACCATCCACCGCCTGCATCTGCTGCACTATGCCGAGCAATCAGTGTGGAGTCGGCTGATTGCCATTCCGCCCTCGGGCATTGTGCTGACGCCTGCCCAGGGTGAGGTGTTTAGCTATTGGCTGCGGTCTGCGCCAACGCGGCACCGCTGAGTGGGAGATCCCCCTAAGTCCCCCTTTTCAAGGGGGACTTTGAATCCAGTCCCCCCTTTTTTAAGGGGGGCTAGGGGGGATCAATCCTCGGGAAGGTCTACTTTGAAGACTTATGTGTACTTAGCAGCACAGAACGATCTAAGAGGAGCCGGAACGCATTGTCTGGCCTCCCCCTTGCCCATTTTTTGGGAGAGGGGGACTGAGGGGTGAGGGCCAAGATGCTTGTACACAGCAGTCTAGAGCAGGCGAGTGGCTTTGAGATGGGGCGATCGCCCTCTCCTACACCCGATAGTCTCGGCAGCCCTCACCCCAAACCCCTCTCCCAACAGTGGGCGAGTGGCTTTGAGATGGGCGATTGCCCTCTCCGACACCCGAGGAATCGGGCGTTATCGAGGGGTTGAGATGGTTCGTAATGCCAGATCGCTATTGGCCGAAAAGATAAACAGCTTAAAGTCTTGGGCCACATAGGTCGGTTCGTAATCGCTGAGGTCTAGATCGGCTCGCCGTAGGGCATCGTCTTTGGTTACCAGCGCCAGCCGTTGAGGGCCGGTGAGCTGCCCCAGTTGAAGCCGCAGTTGATACGCATAGTCAAACCGTTGGATGGTATCGGTTTGGCTATAGAAGTTGAGGCTGGGATCGCCCACCTTCAGCGTGGCAGGGAGGGTGGGGGCACAGGTGGCGCAGGTTTCGTTTTGCAGGGCGATCGCCATCGGGATAAACCGTCCACTTAACACCTGCTGATCGAGCAGGGGCATCACCGGGTTGACCAGCGTGATTGCCATCACGCTAAACGTCAGCAGCCCCACTGCCCACGCCCCAAAAACGTGCCGATGCCACGCGCAAATACCAAGGGCGAGCGCCGCCCCCGCATACATTGCCACCCACAGCCCGATCGTCCCCGTTTGGGCAATCTGATCCACCACGGGTTCATCAGAGAAGATGCGGGGAAGCCACGCAAACCCCACCGCCGTGAGCAAATAGACCAGGCTGATGCCATAGAGACTGAGCGATCGCCCCCGACTGGGTTTTGTCATGGCGTGCTCCCAGTGTTGGGCACACAGAATTGCCAACGGGGGAAAGCCGGGATAGACATACCACGGCAGCTTGGTCGCGGCCACGCTCATAAACAGCAGCACCGAAACCACCCAAATCAGCAAAAACAGCGGCAGTTGCTCCTGAGGTGATTTGCGCCGCCAATCGCCAATCGCCTTTACCTGCACCGACCGCCAAGCCCACCGCAGCCCTTTCACTGGCCCCAGCGCCACCCACGGGAAAAAGCCAACGGCAAACACGGGCAGGTAATAGTACCAAGGCCCCGCCTGATTTTGATTGACCTCGGCAAACCGGGTGACGTTGTTATAGATAAAAAAGTTGTAGGCAAACTCTGGCCCATTCACCCCCAATACCCCGGCATACCAGGGCAACGTCAGGGCTCCAAACACCCCCAGCCCCCATCCCCAGGGAATCGTGGCCCACTGGTCGCGCCACCGCCCCACCCAGATAATGAAAGGGGCGATCGCCAACCCGCTCAACCCCAAACCCAACGGCCCCTTCGACATTACCGCTAGCGCCGTCAACCCAAAATACGCCAGATAGGCCCATCGGCTGCTGCTGCTATAGCCCACGTACCAGCAATACAGCCCAGCAGTCAAAAAAAACACCAGCAGCATGTCATGCTGCCCGAGCCGCCCCAGCGCGAAGGTGGCAGGATTGGCCGCAAGCATCGTGGCTGCCAAATATGCCGTTCGCCGGGTGGTAAATCTCGCCGCAAATAGCCCCGTAGAGATCACCAATCCCGTAGCGGACAACGCTGACGGAATGCGCACCGCCCATTCCCCCAGCCCAAACACAGAGAAGCCCACGCGAATCAGCCAGTGAAGCAAAATCGGCTTATCGAAATAGATTTCCCCATCAAAGAACGGCGTAACCCAATCGTTGCGAACCCAGATTTGGCGGGCAATTTCTGCCTGTTTGGCCTCGGTGTGGTTGAACAGGCTATAGGCATCTAGCTGCCAAAAAAACAAAGCAATGCAGAGCAGCAGCACCAGTCCGCCCCAGACCACGTCGCTCATCAAATATTTTGGAAACAGTCGGGGAGTCAGCATTGGCAATCACGCTGCAAATAGAGAGCCTATGCTCGTGCCATCCATAGACATGGAATAGGTAGTCCTAGTGGGCATAGCGCATAACGTACGAGTTTGGAGTTTGTGGTCTTGAATCTCTTATCTCGCAGGGGTTTCATGAAATCGGCGGGCCAATCACCTCCACAGCAGCAATAGTCCCAAGAGTCGTCCTATTACTAATGCGTCGGGTATCTGCCCTCTACCTACAGTCCTACCCTAAAACACAAGGACTTGGAGTGCTGCGGCTGCCTTTCGGGGCGTAAGGGCTACTCAGTACATATAAGTCCTGAAACTCTTGCTGCTAGGACTTTCCCCTCATCCCCCAACCCCTTCTCCCAGAACGGGCAAAGGGGAGCCGGAACGCCTTGTCTAGCCTCCCCCTCGCCCATTTTTTGGGAGAGGGGGACTGAGGGGGTGAGGGCCAAGATGTGTGTATGTAGTAGGGACGAAGGAACAAGGGAGAGTAAGGCGAGAGGGTCGTTTTCTCGGGCATACTCCACAGGCATGTTTCAAAACAAACGTCCCTGCCTTGGGGTGGCAGAGGGCTCGCCCTCGCTGCGGTATCAATACTATGATTTTTGGAATGGGGCTTTTTTGGGCTCTTTCTTTAGGCAGGTTTATGACTCTCTACGAGCTATTTAGGCAAACGCAGCGGCTGCGGGTCAGCGATGGGCAGAGGGTGCCGCTGATGGAGGGCATTGGGTCAGGTCGCACCGTGGTTCTCGTGCTGCCGCAACTGGGTGACTTCGACAGTTTGGAATATGCCTGGTGGGTGCAGCGCTACGCTCAGCCGTTGCAGGATGCAGCCATTACCGTGCGGGCGGTGGGCATTGGCGATCGCCCCTCTGGCCTTCAATTCTGCACCTATACTGGGTTTCCTGCCGACCACCTGTTCATCGACCCCACCGCAGATCTTCATCAGCGGCTGGGGCTCTATCGAGGGCTGTCGCTCAAAGTACCGGGCCTGTCTGCGGCGCAGACGGCCTGGCTAAATCTGATGCTGATGTGTGCCGGGGTGGGCAGCCCAGGAACGTTGGCGGAGGTGTTTCGCGGATATCGGGGCGATCGCCATGCACCGCAGTTGATTGGCGATGAAGAAGTCGTAAAGGCTGCACCACTGCCGCCGCTGAAGGGGTCTGTCTTTAAGCGAGCCGGTGGGTCAGGGTTTCAGCGTCCCTTTGAGCTGGCAACGCTGCGACTGCGCAACATGACCGAAGTGCTCAGCCACTGGAAGACCTATGTGCCCAACTCGGCCTATCTCACCCAGCGGGGCGGCACCTTTGTGTTTGATGCGCACGGCAGCCTGCTCTATGAACATCGCGATCGCGGCATTCTAGGCTTTGCAGAAACCATGAGCAATCCACTGGCGTTTCTCTGGGCAGAGTCGGGATCGCCGTCTGTGTGAGGGCGATGTTGCAGTAGGTGCTGATATGGGGCGATCGCTCACCTAGTCTTTTTACCCGTTTTTGAAGAACTGGTGGAAGACTCTGCGCCCCAGCGTTTGTGCATCGTGGGCAGCACCACCACCACAGCTATGACGAGGGCGATCGCCGCCAGCATCCCCCATTTTTGCCATCTTGCCTGTCGCACGTGCGCCCTACCTCATTCAATAACCTCATTCAATAAATAGTGAAGATGTCATGAAAGGGCTGAGGTAGACTTGGAGCACCTGGGAACCCTTTTGTAGGATGTCGAAGCAGTCGAGTAGGCGTTGTCGCAGCATGATTCCAGTAATTTTGGCCGGGGGTAAAGGAGAGCGGTTTTGGCCACTGAGCCGCAAACTGCGCCCCAAACAGTTTCTTTGTTTAGATGGGAGCGATCGCAGCCTACTACAGGGCACCGCCGATCGGCTTCTACCCCTGGCAGGCAACTGGGATGGACTGTGGGTGATCACAGCAGCACACCTGGCCGATGGCGTCCGGCAGCAGCTGCCTGATTTGCCAGAGGCCAACCTCTTGGCCGAAAGCGAAGGCCGCGACACGGCCCCGGCAGTGGCTTGGGCCACCCTCGAAATTTCTCGACGCTATGGCGATGATGCGATTATTGGGTTCTTCCCAGCCGATCACTGGATTGGCGATTTGGCAGGGTTTCACCAAACCCTAAGAGCCGCCGCAGACCTAGCGCAGCAGAAGGGGGCGATCGCTACCCTTGGCATTGCGCCCACCTTTCCCTCCACGGGCTATGGCTATATCGAACAGGGTCAGCCCTTAGGAGAATTTGGCGGACAGGCAGCCTTTAAGGTGAGCCGATTTACCGAAAAACCAGATCAGGCCACGGCTCAGTCCTTTATTGACAGCGATCGCTATAGCTGGAATGGCGGCATGTTCATCTTCCAAGCCGGAGTCGTGCTCAGCGAACTGCAAACCCACGCCCCCTATGTGCTAGAACCGCTGCAAAAAGACGGCGCACTGGCCTATCCCAAACTGCCCAAACAAAGCATCGACTACGCCCTGATGGAGAAAACCGATCGCGCCTGCGTCATCCCCGTTCACTTCCCCTGGGATGACCTCGGCGATTGGAACGCCATCGAACGCTTGCTTAAGGGCGATCGCCCCAATGTAGAACTGGCCCGCCATGTAGGGCTCGATACCGAGGGCGCACTGCTGTACGCCACCGATGATGACGACGTTATTGTCACCATTGGGCTAAAAGATGTAGTGATCGTGCGAGATGGCAATGTGACGCTAGCCGTTAACAAACACCGCACCCAAGAAATCAAGCAAGTGCTAAAGCAAATTCAAGCCGACGCATCCCTGCAACATCTGCTCTAGGGTACGTCCAGCCCTATTCACATTCCGGTCAACGCAATAGGACTGACGCAGTTGGGCGATGTTAAAGGGGCTATGCCTCCCCAAAACCGCCCAACATTTTTAGGATGTCGCACAGAGAGCATGAGCCCAGGCATTGTGAACAACATTGCACTCCGTTCTACCCTTTGTTCTGAGGAGGGGCCTATCGAACTGTCGTCTTGAGGGAAAATTCGTCGTTGCGTTGGGAAATCCTCTCTATTGCGTTTAACGCGCTAGTCTGTGGGTTTAGAACAATCACTATCCCACTCACTCTATTAATCAACCTATCGGCTGCAATAACAATTGACCCTAGAAGCAACAAAAGTGACGAAATAGATTCAGATTAAAAAAATGTCGCTATCTGCGGAATCTCTCCCGTTCGACCAGTAGACTCATGAGGAATGGTGCCCTACAACAACCACATAAGAGGATAAAACCCCCATGAGCAATCTCTTTCCCCCTATCCCACAGCAAGAAACCACTGGCCGATTTCTAGTAGTGCTCAATGACGACAGCGATGATGCCGCAGGAGCAAGCATGAACCTGATTGCCAACGCCACGGGCGTCAGCAACTTTGCTCACTCGGCAGATTTTTCGGAGAGCGCGCCCACCGCTGACCAATTGGGAGAAACCCCCATTGTATTTGATGAACTGGGCATTGCCGTCGTGTCGTTAGAACCACAGCAGGCTCAATCGCTTCAAGCCGCAGCGAGTGGTGCCTCTAGTCTGGTCACGCTAGAACCTGAGCGTGTGGTCTATGCCATTGGAGACATGACGCCTCAACGGCTGTCTGGCCTGCCCGACATAGGCGCTGCGGGCCAAATTAGCGTATCGCCTGAGTACCTTAAAGGCTATCGCGATGCAGTGAACAAGCTCGTCGATCAACTCATGGACGCAGAGCCAAGTCTGGAGTTTGCGGATGGGGGAAGTGGTGACAGCCCTGACAGCATGGCGGCGTTTACCTGGGGCTTGCAAGCCACAAAAGCTGACGTGTCTGCCTACAGCGGTTCTGGAATTAAGGTGGCGGTACTCGATACCGGGCTTGATCCCTCCCATCCCGATTACAACGGGCGGCTGTTTACCAACCGCTCTTTTATTGAAGGAGAATCCGCCAAGGATGAGAATGGCCATGGCACTCACTGTATTGGCACCGCCTGCGGCTCCAAGTGTCCTGCGTCGCTGCCTCGCTATGGTGTGGCCCATAACGCTTACATTTACTCGGGCAAGGTGCTGAGCAATGCAGGCGCGGGGGCTGACGGGGGCATTTTAGCGGGCATTAATTGGGCGATCGCCAACGGTTGTGCAGTCATTTCTATGTCTCTCGGAGCCAGAACATTGCCTGGACAGAGCTATTCTCGGGTCTACGAAAAAGTCGGCAAGCGGGCATTACGTCGTGGCAGTTTAATTATCGCCGCTTCTGGAAACGATAGCTGGCGTCAAGTTGGGTTGATTTTCCCTGTCAGCCATCCTGCCAACTGCCCGTCTATTATGGCGATTGGTGCGCTAGATTCTCGCTTGCGAATTGCCCAATTCTCTAACGGCGGCATCAAGGGCAGCGCCGGACAAATTGATCTCGCCGCCCCGGGGGTCGATGTCTATTCCTCCTGGCCGATGCCGACTCAATATAACAGCATCAGCGGCACTAGCATGGCCACGCCCCATGTGGCGGGTATCGCTGCCCTCTATGCCGAAGCTACAGGCGCTCGAGGTAGTGAGCTTTGGGCTCAGCTTATCCAAAATGCCCAGCGGCTATCGCTACCCTCGCGGGATGTGGGCAGCGGTCTAGCAACTGCCATCTAACAGGGTTGCTTTGTTCCCCATAAGGGTTGACCAACGAGACGAATGGAGTCTGTCAAACTTTATTCGTCTCGTTGGTCAAAATTGCTCAGGTTGGCTATGCCTCGATGTTATAATCAAAAGCTGAATTGCCGGTGTAGCTCAGTGGTAGAGCACTCGATTCGTAATCGAGCGGTCGTGAGTTCAAATCTCATCACCGGCTTCCTTCTAAAATGCCTGAAAAACCTTGATTTCAAAGGGTTCAGGGTCTCGACCGCTTAGTGTGGCGAGACCCATAGAATTCTAAAATTGGGTGTAGATGGACATCTTTAGGCCGCTTTTTGGGGTAAGTTTGGGGTAATTAACGGGGGTCTACCACAATCCACTTACCCCATTCCCCGCCATGACTTCTCCATCAACGGCCCAGTCCA
>JBGTOF010000494.1:0-13509 GCA_041742695.1 Elainellales cyanobacterium
AGTGAGTTTGCGATCGCCAACGCCGTCAGCGATTTGCTGCTGTGCCGCATGGGCATCGACCCGTGCTGCCAGTAGGTGCGATCGCCCTCCGCGTCTCCCTCTAAATTCCCTTTGGATTCCCGATGGATACAGGGTCAGAACTACCGCCCGTCACCCAGCACCGTGGGAGCATTGAGCGCGGTTTAGAAGGCTTGGACTCCTCAACTACGGTCAACTGCAACTGTTTTAAGGCTTAAAAAGCAGGGTTGGCGATTTAGTATTGTTCATCAGAAACGAAAGATAATCCTAAATGTGCTGTCTCCAAACCAATGCAGTCCAGGAGTTTGATACTATAAGCGTGAATCGGGCTCTTAACCTGCTTTTTAACTCCTGGAGAGGAGACACCCTGTATGTTGACCCTAGAAGCAACCAAACCGCCTCAGTCTGACCAAACCCTGGGGAGGGTTCTAGTCGTCGAAGATGAAGAACTCATCCGCGACACGATTATGCTGGCGTTAAGTGAAGAAGGTTACGACGTGCAGGTAGCCGAAGATGGGCGCATGGCCCTCGATATTCTGACACAGCCGGATGACAGCGATAGCTCAGGCTCGCCCGGCATTGACTTGATCATCTTAGATTTAATGCTGCCCTACGTGAATGGGCTTGATCTATGCCGATTGGTGCGTCACCAGGGTGACAGCGTACCCATTTTGATGCTTAGCGCAAAAGGCAGCGAAACCGATCGCGTTGTGGGACTGGAAGTGGGAGCTGACGACTACCTCACTAAGCCCTTTGGCATGAAAGAGCTGATTGCCCGCTGTCGGGCACTGCTGCGGCGGCACCGCCACAGCCAGCCCCCCAGCTTTGAATCAACCCTACGGTTCAACGATATTACGCTCTATCAGCAGGAATGCCGGGTCATAGTGCGGGGCGATGAAATCAACCTGTCTCCCAAGGAATTTCGCATTCTGGAATTGTTTATGAGCCACCCGCGCCGCGTCTGGTCTCGAGAGCAGTTAATCGAGCGC
Organism: Elainellales cyanobacterium; assembly: GCA_041742695.1. Taxonomy (GTDB): domain Bacteria; phylum Cyanobacteriota; class Cyanobacteriia; order Elainellales; family Elainellaceae; genus Kaiparowitsia. The sequence goes on from JBGTOF010000494.1 coordinate 1,008, forward strand.
ATTTGGGGGCCAGACTTTATGGGTGATAGCAAAACGGTGGATGTTCACATCCGCTGGCTGCGCGAAAAATTAGAGAAAGATCCTAGCCGTCCTGAATACCTCACAACCGTCCGCGGTTTTGGCTATCGCTTTGGCTAAATGCTTTTTTGGCTACCGCTTTGGCACCGCCAGACTAGCGCCGTTGTTCGTTTAGGGTGGAGGAAGAGTCGAGCCATGACTGAAAACGTCACGCCAGATGAAAAGGAATTTGCAGTGGGCGATCGCGTTCGAGTGATTGCGTTGCCTGCCTATGTCAAAACAGCAGAGCCGATGCCGATGCTGCGCCCTCCGGGGGTCATCACACTCGGCGAAGAAGGTATAGTACTCGATCGCCGCCCCGGTGGCTATTGGGGCGTGCGGTTTAACCGAGGGGCGTTCTTGATTGAAAGCCAATATATTGAGCCTATCCCCCACCTATCCCCTGAGGTTAGCTAAGGGGGTTAGTGGTCTATTAATCAGGCTTTCGTATAGAGTGAGTTGTGCTTGCCCTACCCAAAAACCTGATCAGGGTATTGCTAAATCACAGATTGAGTTTGGAACGGGTGCGGGGCTGTTTGCCCTGACAACTCGTTGAATGAGCATTCGACATCCCAAGTCAGTATCAGTAAATAAAGAAGCGATCGCGCGCGTCCTCAATATTAATGCGCCCGGTGCCTAGAGGTTGCCCATGTGCTTGGTCTCCTTGGGGAAAGGCAAACACGCGGAACTGATAGATGCCACCGGCTCTCGGATTTCGGCGGGGTCGCAGCCCCACGGTCACCGTGGTGCCTGGCTCAACAGGGGAGTCGAACACGACATCTATCGTTTGGTTGTGGGTATCGGTTAAGGTCTCTGCCACAGTAATTTCGTCGCCGCGATCGCCCTGAGTCCCTTCAAACGCCACGGTGTCATTTGTGCGGAAGGTAATCTGCTGAGGGCCACTGGGACGATGGGGCCGCACTAGCGACAGCCGTTGCAGCGGTTCGCCAGCTCCTGCGGGCAGTTCTACCGTGACATAGTACGTAGCACCCGATGAAAAGGCCGTAAAACGGTTGCTGACGAACTCTACTAGGCGGGGCGGTTGCTCAAAATAGACGGTGCCATCCGCAAGCTGAATAGCAGATGTGGGACGAGGCATGCCCAAGCTAAGGGCAGCTAGGGCCATACCGAGTGCCGGAATGAGGGCGCGGTTCATAGTAAATCGAGGTAAGGAGTTTTGGATGCTCTTGGACTGAGGGCTTAAGCTCATCTCAATAGGGCGATCGCCACACTCACACACACCAACCCCACCAGCACCAGCCACGTTCCGTTGCGGCTGAGCCATACCTTCAATGAACTGGCACGCGCCGGGCGATAGAGAGGAGCCTGGGTTGCCTGGGTTGCTTGGGCATGGTCGCGATACAGGGTGCAGTCTTTGGCCTGGGGGCGTTGCGGAAATGTGCAGGTGTCGTCTAAGTGGTAAGTGCACGATTGACAAAGATACTGATCCTCGTCGGCTCGATACAGCAAAATGCCGGGATGCCCATGTGCTTTTAGCTCCATCCGGCAGAAGGGGCAGGCGATCGCCCGAGAATCAACCGGTTGGCGACAGCGAGGACATTCGTTCATCTCAGCGCAGTAGCAACGACGTACTTCCCTAGTCTAAACACAAATCTAGAGGGCTGCCTGGCACCCCATAGAAGTAGAACTTCAGCCATCTAATTAACTCGCCTCTTCCTTTGCCCTTAATCCATCCACTGCCTTAACCCAACTGCAATGAATTCCACAGGCCATAATGCAACCCCTACCCTGTAAGGATTGCATCATGGTGCTGTGATGCCGCTCCATCAAGCATTAGACTGATTGCTTAACCTAGGGCGTGTCATTAATTCTGACCAAACGCCTTGTGCTATGAGCGTTGCCACGCCCGACCCAAAAAACAGGCTAGGGGCTGTGACCGTTGATTTCGGGGCCATCAGCGACTAATTGATTACAGCCCCTAGCAGCCCGGCATGAATTTACGAACTTGATAGCGAGAAGATTCGAACATCTCGTACTCGCCACCTACTGCAGCAGCAAAGCGTGATTCAGTTTCATCCAATACAGTCTGAGGAATGGCCTGCCATTGCTCAAACGTCTCCCAGCGCACAACCATAATCACCAGAGACGGCTCATCAGGGCTGATCCACACTTCCTTTCCAAGATAGCCAGGATATTGAGACAGCGTTGCAGTCCAAATCTCAGCATCTTTTTGAATATAGGTTTCTCTCAGACTTGGTTCAACACGCACTTTCAAGTATTCAACTTCCATCAATTTCTGCTCTCTGCGGTTCTACTGCAACCAATAGGTTGATTGGGACAATGATTGCTGTACTTCCTGCGCAGCAGGAGAGTCACAACAACAAATACTCAAGCCAGCGCGTTAAGCGCTATGTCGTGATTTAGCGGACTCTCAGTGGTTCCAGGGAGCATGGGTTTAGAGCGGTTTAGGGCGTGGTATGGCCCTCGCATCTAACCGCATAAACGTATTACCTAAGATTGGTTAGGCGCTACGTTAACTCCTAAGACCACTCAACGCCCTTGTTCTACCCTATAACCTCAGAGATCGGCAGTAAACGTAGTTTGAGTAAATATCGTCAGGTTTAGAGCAAATCGTCAGAGAATAAAAGCAAGGACTTCCCCAGAGCCTCTTTTGCCTGAATTAGGTACCATGCTGAGATCATCGACTTACATCGGTAAGACTGGCGCAGTTGGGCGATGTCTCAGAGGCTGAGCCTCCCAGGCATAGTCCAAAAGGCGGCGTTGCTCAACGCAAGTATGATTTGCTCCCCCGCCCCCCAATCCTGGGGGAGATAGAGTGTCAAGGTCCCCTGGTTACACAACCGTCAAATTGATGGGACTTCTGTAAGGCGAATGGCATTTGCCCCGCTAATTAGAGGAAACCGAGCAGGATTTGGTATAAATCATACGAGTTGGGAATGCGGATCAGGCGGAAAGCCAATCTAGCGGGTAGGGGTTTCCCAATAGCGGCAGCGGTAAGCTGTGGCCTTAGATTTGCCAGAATGAATAAGGATCGCGTATCCATACGAATTTGACAACCTGTATGCCGAGATGCTACAGCACGGCTACACACAAGTTTAGATTTGACCTTATCCCAGCTCATTGCCCACAAACAGAGATCACCCATGGATAACAACTTAATTAAGCAACTGATGATGATTGGTATTGGCACCACCTCGCTGGTTGCCGACAAGCTGCGCGAAGTCACCGATCAACTGGTTACCGAGGGACGGCTAGACCCTGACCAAGCGACGCGCTTAATGAATGACTTGATGCAGCAGCTCAAAACCGATCAAACCAGCGTGGAAACTCTGTTTCAGCGGCAAATTCGCAATGTGATGCAAGATCTGGGGGTGCCCCGGCAAGCTGAAATGGATGAGCTGCGGGGGCGCTTGGATCGGTTAGAGCGGCAGTTGCGTGATCTAGAAAATAAGCTGTGGCGATAGGGTGTAGGAGAGTTGTTGCGCGATCATCACGGTAAACTAAATTATGGCTTTGTAATGAAGCCAGTTTATTTAGTGTTAGTTATTGAGGATGGTTGCTGTGCGCGAGATTCTCATTAGTTTTTCGGTAATGGTAGTGTGTGTGGTGCTGTTGGTGGTTGTGCAGTTTGCAGGGCCGAAACAAACGGCGATCGCCGATCCCCTGCCCGAAGAAGCCCCTGTGGCATCCATTGAGGTTGCCCAGGCGCCCGACCCCACCAATCAGGAGACCTCTGCAATGGGCATTAGTCAAGAAAGTAACCTGAATACTGTCACGACTGATTCTGGCCTGAAATATGTTGACTTGGTTGAAGGCACTGGTGCCTCGCCTCAGAATGGGCAAACGCTAGTGGTGCACTATACAGGCACCTTGGAAGACGGCACCCAGTTTGACAGTTCGCGCGATCGCGACCGACCCTTTAGCTTTAAGTTGGGGGCTGGGCAGGTAATTCGTGGATGGGATGAAGGCTTTGCCACTATGCGCGTTGGCGGACGGCGAACGCTGATTATTCCGCCAGATTTAGGCTATGGTGCTCGTGGTGCAGGCGGGGTTATTCCGCCAAATGCGACGCTGATTTTTGATGTAGAACTGCTGCGAGTGGGCGCTTAGGGCGATCGCCCTAAGAATAGAACAAGTCTCGTTTGCTCAGCCCCATTAGAACTCAGCAGCGGTTATCTATGGCTCTGTGACTGATAACGCTGAGATTGCATCAAGCCTTGTCTAGATTGCACCTGTTGAGCGCCACCGTCTTGGTGGCGTTTTGCGTTGTAGCAACTGGACAGCAACTTGTCTAGCCTGCGCTGATGTTTGCGGCCAAATGCTAGCCTAGAGTTCAATTGTGCGGGTGCTGCCATCCGTGCAGTCAGTCGTATGTTCTAGTTCTTTCTTTTGTGTCTTCGCTATGAACAAAGTCGTCGTTGGGCTTTCGGGCGGCGTTGATAGCTCCGTCGCCGCTGCCACACTCCACCGTCAGGGGTTTGACGTGGTGGGGCTTACCCTATGGCTCATGAAGGGTAAGGGACAGTGCTGCTCAGATGGCATGGTGGATGCTGCACAACTGTGCGACGAGTTGGGCATTCCCCACCACATTGTGGACAGCCGCGACCTGTTTGAAAAATATATTGTGGACTATCTGGTGAGTGGCTATGGCGCAGGGGTGACGCCGCTGCCCTGCTCGCAGTGCAATAAAGCGGTCAAGTTTGGCCCAATGTTGAGCTACGCCCAGGCAGAATTGGGTATTGACTGCATTGCCACTGGGCACTATGCCCGGATTCAGCACGATGCTGCCACAGGCCGTTATCAACTGTTGCGGGCGGTGGATTCCAGCAAGGATCAGTCCTACTTCCTCTATGACCTAGAGCAGGCGATTCTAGCGCACACGCTGTTTCCGCTCGGTGAGCAAACGAAGATTGAGACCCGCCAGCGTGCGACAGAGTTTGGCCTGCGTACCGCCGAAAAACCCGAAAGTCAGGATTTGTGCCTGATTGAGGCCCATGGATCGATGCAGACATTTCTGGATCAGTTTTTGGCACCCAAAGCAGGGGAGATCGTAAACCAGGATGGGCATGTGCTGGGTCAGCATACCGGCATTCACCATTACACAATTGGGCAGCGCAAGGGGCTGGGCATTGCTGCGCCAAATCCGCTTTATGTGATTGGGCTGGATGTGGCGAAGAACCAGGTGATCGTAGGCGATCGCACCGATATGCTAATCCCAGAGTTCACCGTCAGCCGGGTGAATTGGGTGTCGATTGCGATGCCAATGGCTCCCATTGCTGCGGCAGTGCAGATTCGCTATCGCGCTGCAACCGTGGCTGCCACGATTGTGCCAATAGAAGGCGATCGCGCTCGCATTGTGCTGGATGAGCCTCAGTTTGGCATTACCCCGGGGCAAGCAGCGGTATGGTATGAGGGCGATCGCGTCTTGGGTGGGGGGGTGATTGATCCCTTTCCAGCCGAGTCGTGATTGCCCTAGCCAAGCGCCGGAGGGGTGAGCGCTTGGGAAGAGAAACAGCACATGGGATAAACTAAAGGCAGAGTTTAACAAATTGTTACAAACCCATGCCGCTGATTGAATCTCCGCTCGTCACAACCCACACCTGGCATTGGCAAGGGTTTCCGATTCGGTATCAGACCGCAGGCGACACGGGTGCGCCCCTCGTGCTGATTCACGGTTTTGGCGCGCATAGCGACCACTGGCGCAAAAATCTGCCGGTTCTGGCCACGACACATCGGGTCTATGCAGTGGATTTGCTTGGGTTTGGCTTCTCGGCTAAACCCCCAGCAGGCCAACCCCTCAGCTACACCTTTGACACGTGGGGACAGCAGGTGCTCGATTTTTGCCGTGAGATGATTGGTGAGCCAGCCTTCTTGATTGGAAACTCCATTGGCTGCATTGTGGCGCTGCAAGCTGCGGTCATGCAGCCCGAGCAGGTGCGGGGAGTGGCGATGCTCGACTGCTCGCTGCGGCTGTTGCATGAGCGCCGTCGCGCTACGCTGCCGTGGTATCGCCGCTATTCGTCAGCGGTTTTGCAGAAGGTGCTGGCCTACAAAGCGATTGGGCACTTTTTCTTTACGCGCATTGCCCAAGCTAAAACCGTAAAGAAGGTGCTGCTGCAAGCCTATGGGCGCAAAGAGGCGGTCACCGATGAGTTAGTAAATCTGTTGCTCACCCCTGCAGCAGAACCGGGCGCGGCCGATGTGTTTTTGGCGTTTATTAGCTATTCTCAAGGGCCGTTGCCGGAAGATTTGCTTCCTCAGGTAAGCTGCCCTGTGCTGATACTGTGGGGTGATCGCGACCCATGGGAGCCGATTGAGTTGGGTCGCGCGTTGGCCGACTATCCAGCAGTAGAGCAGTTCGTTCCGTTGCCAGGGGTAGGACACTGCCCCCAGGATGAAGCGCCAGAATTGGTGAATCCGCTGTTGCAAACGTGGCTTCGTGAAAAGGTCTTGTAAGTGGGTGATCTTAATTCAGCAAGCCCCAACTCTGTCGATTTGAACTGACGTTATATGCTGTGGTGCTTAACGCGCTGGTTTGAGGGTTTATTGTTGTGAAATCCCTGCACAGTAGAGGGTTCATAACAATAATTATCCTATCAACCTAACTAATCTCTTGATTGCAATACCTGCAACGCTAATGAGGAGTATCTATAGAGTAAAGGCACCCTCGCGATATGAGGGTGCCTTTACTCTATTTTGCCCAACTAAGTCGCCTGTTTTCATGCAATTTGGGATGTCGTAATGCAATACCCCAAATTGCACAGGCTATAGAGCAATGCATTCAAGTGGACTGATTAGATGCTCATCGCAAGGGCGATCGCTCTATCCACGATACGCATCATTGGCTTTTTTGGGCTCAGCTGCCCTGTTGATGCCTGTCTTACCAACCTGACGGGCGGTGTCATTGAGGCGATCGCCAGCATTATCCATCGTCCGATCGGCAGCTCTTGATAGATCATCAGCCGCATTTTTAGAGTTTTTCTGAACGTTTCTAAACCCTTTCCGAGCAGTGTCAGACAGTCCTTCTGCTGCATTTTCAACGCCATCGCCAACCCGATCGGTCACATTAGAAATGCGTTCATTCAGAGGACGACCTTCCTGGAAGCTTTCAACGAAATCTTCCCGATCGTTCACCTTATTCAGATTTTGCTTGGCTCTGCGGATCAGCCGATCAGCCTTAGCGTCTGCAGCACTGGTATCAAGATTGGCGGGGGTGTCTCGATAATTATTCATATCGTCCACGCGGTCTTGGGTAGTGCCGTAGATCTCAGTATGCTGAGCTTGGCGGCCTTCATAGGAGCCTGCATCCGATGCCTTGGGAGCCGGGGTGTTGCTGCAAGCTGTGGTCATAACGAGAAGAACGCCCGCTAGACATACTGCCATCATTCGGCCAAATGTAGCCAAATTGATTTTTCCTTTCAGTTGATTCATGAGGTTCATAATTGATACTCCTTTGTTGTCATCATGCTGAAACACTCGTAGAAAAAACGACATAAAAAACATTTAAATTGGCAAAATTTAAATTCAACATACTCATGTCCAGCATGATATAGACATTGGGCGATCGCACACTCTACATAAGTTTGCTGCCAAATGTCTTATCTAGACTACTCTACGACTAATTGCGTTCAAGCTTCCTCTAGCAAAGGTAGCAATGATATAGCACAGTCCTCTTTTTCTCTATTACTTAAGGAAGAGTAAAACTCTAAGCTTTCGACTCAAAAACTCTCAAAAACTTTGGCTAATATACACGGAATACATCTATGACTTGGGTTTGGCCGTTTAATTTAACGTTAGTTTAGGTCAAGATAGATTGTGGGAAGGTTGTTGTTAACTCAAATCATCATCAATCCATATCAGCTCCCCAATTTGGAAAGCTGTGTAGATAGCTCTGTAGAGTGAAGCAGTCCTATTAAGATTGCACCATTAAAAAAATGCCTTTGCAAAGAAGAGCTATGTAGTCGTGAGTTACGAAATCACGCCAGACAAAGGCTTTTCGTAGATGCGATAGGTTTTGCAGATTTGGCCCCCCGCCGACTCAATCAGTTTGCGCGAGGGCATGTTGTCTTCATAAGCAAAGCCCATTTCAGCGCGTTTGTAGGGTTTGCCTTTCATTAAAGCGCCCACCATGCCCAGGTAAATCAACCCTAGGGGCACCAGCTTACGGCGATACTCGGGTAGGGAGCACACTACTAGCACGCGCCCCTGATCAATTTGGCGGCGATACCAGAGAAACTTGAGGATGCCGAGCCAGTTGAGCTTGCCATTCACATGCTTAAGCGCCATGTTGTAGTCCGGCAAGCCCATCCAAAAGCCCACTATTTTGCCGTTGTGTTCTGCCAGGAGGAACACATCCGGATCGACTAATTGCTGCAAGTCTTGCGCTTCTTCGATAAATTCTTCGAGCGATCGCGGCGTAGAGCTGTAGTTATCGGAAAACGTCTTATTAAAAAGGTGATATAGGCTTTCTGCGTCTTTCTGAAATTCCTCACCTTTGGTGTGAACCGTGCGAAAGTTGATCCCTGACTTAACTGCGATGTCGTAGCCTTTTTTAAACGTTGCAGGCAAGCCTGGCCCAAGCTCAATGAGGTAGGAGTAGGCATCTTTCGCCTTTTGCCACCCGAGCCGTTCGACAAATTGAGGGTAGTAGGGCGGGTTGTAGGGCATCATGACCATGGGCCCGGTGTCAAAGCCATCTACCAAAAATAGGCAGTTGATGTGGGTTGATAGGTCGATAGGGCCGCGCACTCTCGTCATGCCGTGCTGCCGCAGCCAGTCGCTGGCGGTGTTGAACAAGCCTTCGGCGATTTCAAACTCTTCAATGCATTCAAAAAAACCAAACAGGCCCACCTGTTGCCCTTCTTTGTCGATCAAACGCTGGTTGATTGCCGCCACCACTCGGCCCACCGCCTCGGTGCCACGTTTGCCCATACGCGTAGCAATAAAGGCTTGCAGTTTGCCATATTGCAAAAATGGCGTATCAGGCTTGAAGTGTTTGGCAATGCTACTCCGCAGCGGCTGCACCCAGCTGGGGTCGTTGGCATAGACTAACTTGGGCACATCCAAAAACATCTCCAGATCGCCCGCTGACAGCACCGGGCGAATGGTGACAGATCCAACCTGAACGGGGGAAAGGGTCATAGAAGGCGCGATCGCACAACGCGTGCAAAAAGGGCTAGCTCAATTTTGCAGCAGAATGGGCCCAAGAAACGATGCCCTCAACAACTCTATGCGGCACCGCTCGAATAGTCATCTAAGGGGTATGTGGCTCAATTGCGATCGCCCTACTGAACTTCCACACTCCCTTGGGCATACTGAATAGACAAACGCGATAGATCGCTCATTCATAAACAGACAGACAAGCGGGTGCAAGCTAGAACGGCAGTGAACGAACGAGCCTACTGGGTGGCGTGGATGCAGATTGCAGGCGTGGGGCCAACGCTGCTGCTGCGAATTGCGCGGGAATTTGGCAGTTTGGCGGCGGCGTGGCAGGCGAGCGAGGCAGATCTGTTGCGGGTCGAGGGATTGGGGTTATTAACCGCAGGGGCGATCGCCCAAGCTCGCCATCAGCTCAACCCTGCGGCGCTGCTGCATGCGCATGAGCAGGATAACCCCAACCTTTGGACTCCGGCTGACTCCGACTATCCTCGGCTGCTGTTAGAAATTCCTGACCCGCCGCCGCTTCTCTATTATCGCGGTGTGGTGGATGCTGCAGAAATTCGCGGAGAACGTCCGGCGATCGCCATTGTGGGCACGCGAACCCCTTCGGACTATGGACGGCGCTGGGCGCGTCGGCTCGCCAAAACGCTGGCGCAGGCGGGGTTCACCCTTGTGTCGGGCTTGGCAGACGGCATTGATACGGAGGTTCACAGCGCCTGCCTAGAGTCGGGGGGGCGCACTATCGCCGTGATGGGCACCGGCTGGAACCGGGTATATCCTCGCAGCAATCTGGCGATCGCAAAACGCATTGACCAAACCGGCTTGATCCTCAGTGAATACCCCAAAGATACCCCACCCGACCGCGCCCACTTTCCTCGCCGCAACCGCATCATCGCCGGGCTGTGCCGCGCCACCCTTGTCATCGAAGGCAAGCGCGAGTCGGGTGCGATGATTACGGCTCGCCTATCCAACGACTACAACCGCGAAGTGTATGCGCTGCCAGGCTCGTTAGACAATGAACTGTCGGAGGGCTGTCTAGATCTAATTCACCATGGCGCGCAGATCATTCTCAGCGAGGCGCACTTGCTCGAGGTGCTGAGCGACTTGCCTGATTTAGACGCTGCTACTCAGGGGGGGCATCGCTCGAATGGCTCTCAGCATCCGAAAATGTCTAAGAGCCCTGACGAGGCTGGGGCAGCAAGACTCACCCTACCGCTCGCGGTCCCCACGCCACCCATGCCCGACTTACCGCCCGATCTCGAGTGCGTGTTTCAGGCCGTTGACTTGGAGCCGACGTCCCTCGACCCCATTGTGCAGCGGGCCAACGTGAGCACCAATGAAGTGCTGAGTGCGTTGGTGCAGTTGGAGCTGATGGGACTGGTCACCCAACTGCCGGGAATGCGCTATCAGCGTGGGTAAGGGGCGGCACCCAAGGGGGCATTTCCTCGTCTCCAAAAAATAGACGCTGTTTGCTGCTGATTGCTCTGGTTTCTCTAGTTCATTGATTGTTTAAAGTCTGACGGTATCCCTATGACACCTCTTAAATCTGTTCTAAAACTCTCGATGGCGCTGGGTGTGCTGACTGCGATGGGCCTGGTGCCATTCTCGCCAGATCTTGTGTGTACGTCGGCGGCATGGGCCCAGTCGATCCGCAACTATGGGCAAGCGGGGCAGGCCGGGGTGAACGGGCGTGAGGGCAGACCGGGGCGTGAGGGGGGCGATCGCACCCTATCCGCCGACGGCAGCTCCATTCGGCTCGACTTGGCGGGAACCGATGGCGAAGATGGCGAGCATGGCAGCGACGCCCGTCCCTCCTTTTGCGGACGGCAACCTCGGGATGTAGACCACAACCTGCGGGCACCCGATGGCGGCAATGGCGGCAGCGGCGGCGCGGCAGGCGATGGCGGCAATGGGGGAGCGCTGCTGGTGTATTACGCCAATCTGGCCGATTTGCGGCAGGTGTTTGTGAATGCGGCGGCGGGACGCGGCGGGCGCGGGGGCCTGGGCGGCAATGGCAGTGTGGGGTGTCGGTGCGATCGCCGCTCGTGGGAATTGGAAACCTGCACCGGCACTCAGGGCACTGATAGCTATCGCTGCACGAGCAGCCGTTATACCTGCACCGACGGGCGCAATGGCAGCCGGGGCAGCAATGGCCAGGATGGGAAAGAAGGGCAGATGGGTCTGGTGTCGCTGGTGAACCAGCGAGAGCCGCTGGCTCCCGAAACGCCCACGCTGACGGCAGGGCTGTCGCAACTGCTGGGCCAACGGGTGGCGCTCTCTAAAAACCTGTGGACGGTGCAGCGGGGCGCAACTGGACTGCTCGCCCCCGGTTCTGTGGTGAATGACGAGTATCGGCTCTATGTGGGACGCGCCGAGGGCACGGTGCAGTTGGCGTGGGAGGCGGAGCGATCGCCCACTCAGTTTGCCAACGAACGCGCGACGGTTTCGATTGATGACAACCGCCAGATTCAGGTGGGGTTTTCGGAAGGGCTATGGGCTGACGGCAGCTTGACGGTGGATGATCAGCAACACGCGGTCTACCGGATTACTCGGGCGCTGCGCGAAGAAGAGGCGACTCAATTTGACGCGGGACGGGTGACGGGTAACGGTCGCGATCTGCAACTAGTGGTGCTTGATCGAGCAGATGTATCGGATATTGTGGACACTCGGTTTGAGGTCAGCATTCGCACGGCAGATGGACGGGGCGATCGCCGCCTCAACTTCCGCAGCCGCTATGAGGGCGAACTCCCCGCCAATCTGGTAGAGCAAGACCGCAACCGCTTTGTGCTGAACCTAGGGCAACTGCCCATCAGCCCCCGCGATCTGGCAGCGGGCAACGCTGCAGAAATCCGCATCACCGCCGTTCGCAGCCTGGGCAACAACACCGCCGAAACCCGCATCGACTGGCGCGGCGAGCTTCGGCGATAGTCCCGTTCGTTAACGGTGCTGGTGCGATCGCACTAGCACCGTCATATACTGCCCATTGGCAAAGGGTGCAGGGATAATCGGCGTAAACTGCGCTCGATCTGTCGCCACCTTTTTCACATACAGCTCGTTCATCAAGTGGATCACTTGGTCACGTGTGCCGATGATCCAAATCTGCGCGTTGCTCTTGCCCTGGTGCGATCGCACCAGGGCCTTAATCTCAGAACTCATGGTATTTGCCTCGCTAATGCGTGTTGTAGAGGAAACGCGCCTAGGGCGTGGTTGACCCAACCACTTGTCAGCATTAGCGAGGCGCTTGATAATCATCAAAGCCTGGCTCCTGCCTTCGCCAGGAGTCAGGTCAGCTGGTTAGTGAGTG
>JBGTOF010000024.1:0-5729 GCA_041742695.1 Elainellales cyanobacterium
TAGAGGGGTTTAGAATAACGTTTGATTGGGGAGTGCAATGTGTGGAATGGACGCCTTCCGGCAAGACTTGAATTTCGGGATTGAAGTTGGGGTTTAGGGAGAGGCGATCGCCCCAGTCTGCATCTTGCTCCCTACTCTTCAGCACACATCTCGAAACAGGGTCTAGAGACAGGATAATGCTTACTTTCAAGAGCGCAAGGGGATTAGCAAGCCAGACCTATAGGGCTTCTGCTTAAGAGACTTGGCTTAGAAAAAGGCTAGAACCAATGTGTGTCGTTAGGTTGAGGCTGCGCTATTTGAGCTGTACTGGCAGCCCCACCCATTAAGCTCTACTATTTATAGATCTAATTTGCCGAACTGGGCGACTTTTCTAGGCAGAGCATGAGCCTGGGATGTGATTGAATCCTATGCAGACTCAAAATCGAACCAATCGCCACAGGCTAGAAAGCAGTGCCCATGTACTACATCCTAATCTTAATTCTAGCAATATTGACGGGGGTTCGGTGCTGCCTGCTGTTCTCATTTCTATTTGTGGGCCGACAGCTAGCGGCAAGACAGGGCTGGCGATCGCCCTAGCGCAGCGCCTTCCCAGCGTCATTCTCAGCGCTGATTCGCGTCAGGTTTACCGCGACTTCGATATTGGCACGGCCAAGCCCTCGGTGTCAGAGCGATCGCTCGTGCCCCACCACCTGATCGACCTGTGTGAGCCGACTGAGACGCTGACCGTGGCGGCCTATCAGCAACAGGCCCAAGCGCTAATTCACGGCATTCATGCTGCTGGGGCTGCGGTGCCGCTGTTGGTGGGCGGCACAGGACTCTATATCAAGTCTGTGGTTCGGGGCATGATGATCCCCCAAGTGCCCCCCCAGCCGACTCTGCGGACTCAACTGGCAACGCTGGATCAACCTTGGCGCTATCAACTGCTGTGCCAAGTGGATGCAGCGGCGGGCGATCGCATTCACCCCAATGATCAGGTAAGAACGCTACGGGCGCTGGAGGTGTTTTATGTTACTGGAATACCCATCTCGCATCAGCAGGGCGAACATACACCGACATATCCCATTCTGCAAATAGGTTTGGATTGTATTGAGCCAAACAGGCCTGGGCCAGACAGGATTGAGCCAGGCAGGGAATTGAATGTGGGATTGGGCAGTTCTAGCTTGGGTAGCCTAAGCCATGATGGGAAGCCTGAGCTAGATCCCTTAACAGAGCGCATCCAAACCCGCACTGAGCAAATGATAGCGCTCGGTTTTGTGGAGGAAGTGCGCCAACTCTGCCAGCGCTATGGAGACGACTTGCCGCTGCTAAACACCCTGGGCTATCGGGAAATGCGAGATCACTTGCATGGCCAATGCTCCCTTTCTGAGGCGATCGCCCAAACCGTGCTGCATACCCGCCAGTTTGCCAAACGCCAGCGCACCTGGTTCCGCGCCGATCCTGCAATTCGTTGGTTCAATGCTAGCAACCCTGATGTGGTAGATCAGGTGTGGGCAGTTGTGCAAGTGTTCTTGCAGCAGCAGATCTCCCTAGGCCGGTGAATTGCACACATTGTGGCCATCCTGCCAGGCGACGCAGTTTTTCCCCTCTTTTTTGGAGTGATACAGCGCTACATCGGCATCGTTATAGAACGATGCCGATGTAGTACTAGAGTTAGCTTCTGCTATGCCAATACTGACGCCCACATGCGGTGCATACAGTGACTTTCCATCTTGCTGAATTTGGATCTGGCTAATGCCTGCCTGCAGTTTGTGTGCGATCGCCAGCGCTTCGGGTAGCGCACAACCCGGCAGCAGCACCGCAAACTCATCCCCGCCCAGTCGTGCAACCGTATCAAGCGATCGCACACTCGACATCAACACCTTCCCGACTTCTATAAGCAGGCGATCGCCCATCAGATGCCCAAAGGTGTCATTGACTGCTTTGAAGTTATCTAGATCAATTAATAGAAGTGCGTGGGGGATGTGGTGCGTTTTTTGAAGGTGTAGCCCATGGGCGATCGCCTCATCTATCCCTAGACGGTTGGCCACGGTTGTGAGCGAGTCTGTTTTTGCCAGCACCTGCGATATCTCTAGCGCCCGCTGCATCCCCAATAGGGTTGGCAATTGTTTGCAAAGCACAACTGCCGTGTAACTACTGACCAATGCCGTAGTCAACTTGCTTGCGCCTTCTATCCAATAGTTAGCGTGCCAAATGTTCCAGGCTTGCAGCACGTGCCCCACCCCACAACTCAAAATAAAAGCGGCGAACAGGATCAAGATAGGTCGAGCTTGCTCTGCTGCAGAGTGCCGATAAGCAAACAACATCATCGGAATCGAAAAATAGGCGATCGCAATCACTCCATCTGATACCGCGTGAAGTGTAGTTAAGGAAGGGTTCCATAGAAAACAGGAACCATGAGGCATCAATGCAAGCATAGTGATGACAAACATACGTGCAATAGAGCTAGAATGCCCAAACCCAAGCGAGAGAATAATTTTAGTACCCCAACGTAACCCGTAATATCATGCACAAAATCCAGCTCAAGCCTGATCAGGAACTCACCTATAGGTTGAGCGTTAGATGGCATCAGCGTATACTCTGCGGCTTAGATCTATCTCTCATACATCAGTTTGGATAGATTGACCAGCACAATAACTGCAGAATAGCTAGCGATGCGCTTCCCGTAGGATGGTTCAACTTGTAAAACTGGGATGCACTAATGGGGTAAGGCGATAGGAGAGCCAGGTGGATTTGGTCTTGCATACTCTTTAGTCAGCCGTTCGACATGCACGCATCCAGCTAAGTCACGCAGTTGGCATGACCTTGCATAGTTTTGCACTGTTTATGGAGGGGCTGCCGACTATATCCTGCTTTATCTGCCAGGCTCTGGTTGCTTTCGAAGGGGGCCTGGGCGGAAACGGCCTGATTCAAGATGCATTGAGAGTTAAGGGAGCGATCGCCTTTTCATACGGCTTCTCCTCTAATCTACTGATCTACAGTGCTTAACGTCTAAACTTCCACTTTAAGGCAGCTCTTGACCCGCAGGCATGTATCTTTAGACATTTTTAGTTGTGATTTAACGTCATGGTCAGACCTTCCACCGTGACTGCCTGCATACAGAGTCGCATCCTCCGTACTGCAGCAGAGGTTCGCAATCTCTGTCTGACAGTTGAGGAAGTGTCCCTATCTTTTGACAGAGCCCTTTTAACTCATGAATTAATAAGATTGAGCTTAGTCATCAATAGTGCGATCGATAGATGAAGAAGCAAAAACAGGGCGCATCACTGACGACGCTGATTTAGATCACAAGCTATTTCATCAAGTTCAGAGAAAATTTAACCAGCGGCATAGGTTTGTGCCCATTCAGTCTAGAACGTCTTTGATTCTGCTCCAAAACTTTAATGGGTTTCCGAGAGCTTACCTGGGTCAAATGTCATTAAAACTTAACTGAATGTAACTATTGTGCCGTGTTAAATAGTCCAGGGAAATATCCTGGTTTCCGAAATCGTTGTCCTTACTGTTGTATCTATTCAACAGGTTCTATGGCTCTAAACTTAGTTTTGTAATTGTAGTGTTCAAGAGAGTTCAAGAGTTGTAACGTCGATTCTTGTCAACCCATGAAACCACTTACACTTGTTAGTCAAGGGCATCTCTAAACTCGCTTCAGTCAACCATTGCATCGCTCTACTCAGTTCGCTATTGTCCCAGGGGAGGTCAACAGTATCTATGAAAAACTATACGTCTCGCTTATTCAAATCTCTATTCAATTTCATAGAAAGACCTTGCACTGCGGTATGTCTGACGGTGGGGCTGTCGCTAGTTGGAACATTATCGGCAGTATCTCAGGAAGCCTCTAGTGTTGCTTCGGTCAGTGATGCGGCTCAAGCACAAGAGTCTACTTCTTTAACTATTGGTGAACACATGCCAGACGGCATTTATCTATATGGTCAGTCTACTGAAACTGATCAGGTGGGTTCAGCCTACATGGTGCTAGAAGTGGAGAGCGATCGCATTGTAGGTGCGTTTTATATGCCTCAGTCTTCTTTCGATTGCTTTTATGGGGAAGTGCAACCTCGTCAGCTCGCCCTCAATATCATTGACTCCTACGAGCGCGACGTCTATCCCTATGAGGTGGCCGTTGGCCAAACGGGTGCAGTTGCTTCTGCTTCTGGTGAAGCCGTCCCTCCTACCATTGAGGGGTTTTACCAATTAGACGAGTTGGGTGAACTTGACCACCATGTATTGGAAGTCTGTCGAGCTGATATTCAAGACCTTAATTAAAGGGTTGGTCTTAAGCGCTAGATAGGGCGGACAATGTTGAACGTGACCTTGCCACGTTTAGCGCCTATGGACTCAGCCCATATCGATTCTTCCCATCGAATAGTGGAAATGTTGCGCCGAAGCTTGATGTACAAGCTTCGGCGTTTTTTTGTCGAGCATCTTAACACGATTAGATAACTCAATTGATACATCACTTAACGCGCTGCATCGCCACATCACTTAGGGGATTCGAGTTAATGCGTAAGTTCTGATCAAGAGAGCAGCTACAAGGGAATTTCGATAGTGAACTCTGCCCCACGGCCTGGTGCGGAATCACACAGTAGTTGTCCTTGATGCTTCTCTTCAATGATTTGATGGCTAATGGACAGCCCCAACCCGGTTCCCTTGCCAGCAGGCTTAGTCGTAAAAAATGCATCAAATATTCTGGAGCGCACGTCCTCTGGCATTCCAGGGCCATTATCAGAAATTTTGATAAAGACGCGATCGCTCCCCAAGCAACCCGTTTGAATGCGAATCATGGGGAAATGAGCCTTGGAAGGTTCTTGAGTGGCAGTTTCCTCCTCCAAAGCGTCAATGGAATTACACAACAGGTTCATAAATACCTGATTCAGCTGGCTGGGATAGCACTCGACCATTGGCAAATGACCATATTCTTTAACAAGCTCAATGGCAGCATCCTCTGGCTTTGCTTTCAAGCGATGCTGCAAAATCATCAAGGTGCTATCAATGCATTCGTGCAAATCCACCAGCTTCATATCGGCTTCGTCCAGCCGCGAAAAGCTTCGCAGCGACAGGACAATTTGCCGAATTCGGTCAGCCCCCACCTTCATTGAATCCAGCAGCCGGGGGAGATCTCCCTTCATAAATTCAAAATCGATCTCCGCCATGTGGTCTTGGATTCTTGGCGTTAGGCCAGGACAGTCCTCGCAGAACAGTTCCACTAAATCCATCAAATCCTGCACATAGGTTGTCGCTGGGTTGAGATTGCCATAGATAAAGTTGACTGGATTGTTGATCTCATGAGCAACCCCGGCCACAAGCTGCCCCAACAGCGACATCTTCTCGCTTTGCACCAGATGCACCTGACTTTGTTTGAGATGGTTCAGGGCCTGATTCAGTTCCGATGTCCGTTCGGCCACTTGGTGCTCCAGCGCTCGATTCAAGTTTCGCAGCTGCAAATGTATCCGAATTCGAGCCAGTACCTCCTCATGTTGAATGGGTTTTGTGATGTAGTCTACGGCTCCTAGTGAGAGTCCCTGCACTTTATCAACCGAGTCAGAAAGAGCCGTCATGAAGATGACCGGAATGTCTTTGGTGTGCTCGTTTGACTTGAGGCGACGACAGGCTTCGAAACCATCGATTCCGGGCATCATGACATCCAGCAAAATCAAGTCTGGTAAATGGCTTTGAAGACGACTGAGCGCACTTTCCCCACTTTTCGCGACCGCCACGTCATAACCCGACTCACT
>JBGTOF010000118.1:0-2899 GCA_041742695.1 Elainellales cyanobacterium
GGCTGGCTGCCATCACCCCTAGTGGGCTGGCTGGGGGGCATCATGGAGGCGCTGGTCGGTGCCGTAGGCTGGGCGATCGCTCTACTATCTAATATGTTTACCCGAGGCTGGGCAGGGCTGCTAGCGGGGCTGGGGTTGGTCACTGTGACGGCGTTTGTGGGCTGGCTGAGCTGGAGTGGACTGGGTCAATGGCGCGATCGCCGCCGCCTCGCCAAACTGCCACCCATGGAAGCGCTCTATCAGCGAATGGTGGCCTGGCTGGCGCAGCAGGGCATCCACAAGTCGCCCGCCGAAACACCCCTAGAATTTGCCCACAAAGTGCAGACTCAGCAGTCCCCAACCCAGGCCGATACCGTGTCCGCCATTTCTCAGGCCTATCTACGCTGGCGCTACAGCGGTCAGCCTCAGGATTATCCAACGCTGCGCCAGCGGCTGCGCCACCTTAAAAACCCTCGTTCTAAATCCTCGCGTTAACCCAGCATGATCAAACTTGCATCCCGGCTTCAGCCGCTTCAGGCCAATGTGTTCGCTGATATGGATCGAGCCAAGACGCGCGCTCGGGCGGCGGGCAAAGCGCTGATCGATCTGTCCCTCGGCTCATCCGATTTGATGCCCCCGCCCGAAGCGCTGGGGGCGATCGCTCAATCGCTGCAAGACCCAGCAACCTATGGCTATCTGCTGTTCAACGGCACTCGCCCCTTTCGAGAATCCGCCGCTCGCTGGTATCACCAAAAGTTTGGGATCCCTGTTGATGCAGACACCGAAGTGCTGCCTCTGATTGGCTCTCAAGAAGGCACGGCCCACCTGCCGCTGGCGCTGCTTAACCCCGGCGATTTTGCACTTCTGCAAGATCCCGGCTATCCCTCCCATGCCGGCGGCGTGTATTTGGCAGGCGGGCAGATCTATCCCATGCCACTGCTGGCAGACCAGGGGTTCTTGCCCATTCTGGCGGATATCCCGGCGCCGGTGCTCGCTCAGGCGCGGATGATGGTGCTGAGCTATCCCCACAATCCCACGACGGCGATCGCCCCCTTGGCCTTTTTTGAGGAAGCCGTCGCCTTTTGCCAACAGCATGAGCTGGTGCTCGTGCACGATTTTCCCTACGCCGACTTTGTCTTAGAGGGGGCACCGCCGCCGTCGGTGCTTCAGGCCGATCCAACCAAATCAGTGTCGGTCGAGTTGTTTACCATGTCTAAGTCGTTCAATATGGGCGGATTTCGGGTGGGCTATGCCATCGGCAACGCCGAGGTGATTAGTGCCCTGCGGCAGGTCAAAGCCGTGGTGGATTTCAACCAGTATCTTGGCATCTTGCACGGGGCAGCCGCCGCTCTAGATGGCACCCATGCAGGGGTGCAAGCCGCCGTAGATATCTATCGCCAGCGGCGCGATACGTTCGTAAATGCCTTGCATAGCATCGGATGGGCAGTGCCGATGCCCACGGCTGCCATGTATGTGTGGGCGCGGCTGCCAGAGCCTTGGGTTCACGATTCTATTCGCTTTGCAACCCAACTGGTCGAATACACGGGGGTGGCAGTGTCGCCCGGGGCTGGCTTTGGTAAATCAGGCGAGGGCTATGTGCGGTTTGCCCTGGTGCATGAGCCGCCCATTCTAGAAGCTGCTGTAGAGCGGATGGCTGGCTTTCTTCAAGGGTCAATTAGCGAAGTGTAAATTTATCTCTAATTTTGATGAGGAATAACTGGCGTAACTTGTTAAAATTCAAAAAACAAATTTAACGGATTTTGACCCATGCCCTACACCACCGAAGAAGGCGGTCGCCTGAATAACTTTGCTGCAGAGCCCAAAATGTATGAGGCAGAGCCGCCTACGAAGAAGCAAAAAACAATCTATGCTGTGATGGCTGTGGGGGCGATCGCCCTGTTGGGTGGCATGTTGGCGATCGCCGTTTCTGTGTCGTCGTAGCGATCGCCCAGAGCGGCCTTGATGGCCGCGGCCGGCCGCTCGCCCTGCAGGATCGCGTCAATAGCTAGCCCACGTTCCCGCGCTGTATCGTCGGAAGGTCGGCGCCCTCTCTTCTTCAGCCGCATCTTCTTCGCAACGCCGAGCAAGGACGCCCAGGCAAGCGAGCTCATGCCAGGTGGCAGCGCGTTCCCTCTGCGAATCATCTCCGCAGCAACCTCCAGCAGCATGGACGTCTCGAGCTTTCCCGCGCGGTCGAGTTCATCGATTCGCGCCATGATGCGCGAGACCTCGTCGGCCGTGAATCGACGCTTTGACATTTATCCGGCGATGCCGGCGGCGGCGTCGCTCAAGGCCTGGGGCTTGATGCCTTGGCGACGCAGCACCCGCAGAAACTCGGCTGTACGGCGCGCGGTCACTTTTTTAGCGGCCTCATTTGCACCGTATTGCGTCGGAATACCTGCATTTGTCTGGAGCGGTGCCAGCGCCGCCGCCGCGAGGTGGGTCATCATCCTCGCAGGAGAAAAGCCCGAACAGCGACGAAACCAACATGGCAATCAGCATTGCGCTTTTCATTTGTGCTCCTCCAACAATTCAACGGTGGTTGATGGAAGAGAGCCCCTGCTTGCACTTCACCCCCGAGGCGCGGAGTTGAAATTCTCATTTGCTACGAAGGATGCGGCCGAGCTCGTGGTCCAGCTCGGGCAACAGGCCGCGCGTGTAGACGGGTGACTTGCGGATCTCGCCCCTGATCGAGATGCCGTAGTCGCTATGGCTGTACATGCAGATCGCGGCGATGCCGATCAGCTCACCGCGACGCGCTTCGGCCAGGCGCTCCTCGAGCCAATACACCGTCTCTGTCGACCCGAGGGGAATGCGCACGAGTTTGACGCCTTGCGACGCTGGGCTGCTTCGCCTTGCGTTTTTACGCATGGGCGAGGCCTCCAGTCGCGGGTGCGCGCGCCGGCCGGGCGATCGGCAC
>JBGTOF010000140.1:0-23288 GCA_041742695.1 Elainellales cyanobacterium
CAGGCTTTTTCGGGAGTGGCGTTAGTTGCGTCGCTGATTTTGGGGGTGAGCACCAGCCTAATTCTGTTTTGCTCGCACTTTCACCAAGTGGAAGACGACCAAGCAGCGGGCAAGCGATCGCCCATTGTGCGCTTAGGCACCCGCCGCAGTGCCCAACTTCTGCCCTGGCTGTGCGGGAGTGTGCTTGGGCTAACGCTGGCGGGCGTAGGGTTTGGGTGGTTTCCGCTGAGTGTGCTGCTGGCGATCGCCAGTGCGCCCACTGCCATCACGCTGTGCCGTCATGTGTCTGCCTACCACGCCCAGCCTAGCCGCGTCAGCAACTGCAAGTTCATAGCCGTGTCATTTCACTTTTGGAGTGGGCTGCTCCTGTGTATGGGGTTTCTGTTAGGAATGTGAAGGCCGGTGCAGTACAGCTTGGCTTCATTCTTCCAAATTCCATGGCAGCAAATCCCCCTGCGCTCAGCCTGAAAAGCACTCATAAATGCAGTGAAGCGAGGGCAAGTGAGTCTATGAATAGATAGGCAATGCCCCCTTGCCCGGTGGCTGCTGCATACCTGGCTAGTACTCTACGGCGAAAGTTAGCCAACTGTTCCCCAAACCTGAAGCCTGAAACCCAAAACCTGGCAACCTGAAACCTGGCACCTGACGTACAGCTTAACGGGGATGGTTTTTGTGTTGCGACAGACCTCTGGTACGCGCTAGGGTAACCCGCTGCACAGTGGCGATACGTGGCCTAGTGACGCCTGGTTTTTGCCGCACAAATGTGGCGTGACGACTGTGATGTATGACCGTAGCGCCACCATAGAACGTTGCTAATTTAGAGTGTGAATTGAAGGACAGATGCGGCTGGGCGGATCGAAAATTCACGCTTAATGTAAGCCACATTGAGTTACCGGTTTAACCAAAGAGGAAAAATATGGAGATTGGTGTTCCAAAAGAGATTAAGGATCTGGAATTCCGGGTAGGGTTGAGCCCGGCTAGCGTGCGCGTCTTAACAGAAGCCGGACATATCGTTGCGGTTGAAACCCAGGCGGGGGCTGGGTCGGGATTCACTGATGCCGAGTATGAAGCAGTGGGCGCGCGCATTGTGCCTACGGCAGCAGACGCCTGGAGCCAACCCATGGTGGTGAAAGTCAAAGAGCCGCTGCCGCCAGAATATCCTCTGATGCAGAAGGAACAATTGCTGTTTACCTATCTGCATCTGGCAGCCGCGCGGGAGCTAACAGAGCATCTGATGCAGGCTGGGGTCACGGCGATCGCCTATGAAACTGTAGAGCTGCCTAACCGCACTCTGCCGTTGCTGACTCCCATGAGCATCATTGCGGGACGGCTGTCTGTGCAGTTTGGGGCACGATTTTTAGAAAAGCAGCAGGGGGGACGCGGCGTATTGCTCGGTGGCGTACCGGGGGTTAGCCCAGGCCGAGTGGTGATTTTGGGGGGTGGTGTGGTGGGGACTGAAGCCGCCAAGATGGCGGTAGGGTTGGGTGCCCAAGTCCAAATTTTTGATATTAATGTGGAGCGGCTGTCTTATCTAGAAACGCTATTTGGCTCGCGAGTAGAGTTGCTTTACAGCAGCCCTGTGCTGATTGAAGGCGCGATCGCCCGGGCTGATCTGGTGATTGGTGCCGTGCTGGTGCCTGGACGTAAAGCCCCCACGCTGGTGTCTGCCGCAATGGTAGACACCATGCGTCCGGGTTCAGTGATTGTGGATGTCGCTGTCGATCAAGGAGGCTGTGTCGAAACGCTAAAACCGACCTCTCACAGTCATCCCACTTACATGGTCTCGGATGTGGTGCACTACGGCGTGCCCAATATGCCGGGTGCTGTTCCCTGGACGGCTACGCAAGCTCTCAACAACAGCACCCTGCCCTATGTGGTCAAGCTTGCTAACCACGGTCTTCGGGCATTGGAGATGGATGCTGCCCTAGCAAAGGGGTTAAATGTTCAGCAGCAGCAGCTTGTGCATCCAGCTGTGCAGCAAGTCTTTCCAGATTTAGTGAAATAGTGCGGTTAAGGTCATTGACCTGAATTGAGCTGAATTGACCAGATCAGTACGTGCCCCGATTAAAACCAACCCCAGAGAGCGCTCTCTGGGGTTTTATGAGACCGTTTAACGACGGCTGCTTATCCCCTCGCAGCCTCGGCATTACGTGACAAACGTGTCCCATTTGACCGATAAGGTAGCAGCAGAGCGCTTGCATAGAATAGGATGAATATCCAGCATTGACGAGACATGTGCTCGGTTTAGACGCTACAGTCCTGATTTTATTTGGTTCAATTTGATTATGTCTGCAGCGATCGCCCTCTTTGCCCACCCGTCTCAATTTGATACCCTGCTGGGATTTGTGCGCCAGCACCAGCCCGTGCTGATGCGCTATCGGCTGACGGCTACGGCAGAGATAGGGGAGCAGTTGCGTCAGGTCCTAGGGCTGGCAGTTGAGGAGGTTGCCTCTGTCGAACAGGGGGGGGCGCTCCAACTTGCGGCGGCTGTTGTGGCACAGCAGGTGACCTTAGTCGTGGCGCTTCTCGATCCGATGGCTGTGACTGGGTCGGATGGGGAGCCGCTGCTTCGGGCTTGTGCGCTCCACAATGTGGTATTAGCGACCAACTTAGCTACCGCAGAAGCGATCGCCACGAATTTGGCCCAAGCGCGTGTGGCGCATCTTATCTTCAACCCAGTGGCAGGTCGGGGCATTAGCGAACAAGACCTAATGTTGATTCAGCAAGAGCTGAGTCCTCATATGCACCTAGAAACCCACATTACTGACGCCGACACGCAGATTGACGCCTTGGTGCAGGCAGCAGTTGCCGCTCGGGCTGATGTGGTAATTGCATCAGGAGGTGACGGCACCGTGTCTGAAGTAGCCCGCTGTCTGGCCGGGACTGAGGTGCCGTTGGGGGTGATCGCTCGGGGCACTGCCAACGCCTTTGCGACGTCCCTCAGCATTCCCTCGGCGATCGCCCCCTTGCCCGCCCCCCTCCGCGACGCCTGTCAGGTGATTTTGGCCGGCAAAACGCGCAACATTGATGTAGCTACCAGCAATGGTCAGGTGTTTACCCTGCTGGCCGCCATTGGCTATGAGGCTGAAGCCGCCGAACGCGCCACCCGTGAACTCAAGAATCGTTGGGGCGCGCTGGCGTATCTGCTGGCCGGTTGGCAACAGCTCAATGAAGAAAACTTGTTTGACGTAGAGATCGAGGTGAATGGTGAAGTGCGTCAGTTGGAGGCAGGTGCGATTACCATTGCTAACGCTGCGCCACCTACCTCAGTTCTGGCGCAGGGCGCAGGGGAAGTCGTCTGCGATGATGGCAAGCTTGATGTCACCATTGCTAGCGCAGACAGTAAGCTGCAGGCGATTCAGACCATGTTTGGAATGCTGGGTTCAGCCATGGTCAGGGCCAATCGTGACCCCAACCAGCCTGAAACGGCGATGCGTGAGCTGCCCAATGTGGTACATCTCTACGCAGAACGCATCAAGGTCACTACCAACCCGCCCCAAAAGGTTGTGATCGATGGCGATCTGGTTGGAACAACGCCGATTGAAGTGTCCTGTATTCCTGGAGCCCTCAATGTGCTGGTGCCCTAAGCATGCGGATTTTGTTGGTTGATGATGAAGTTGAGTTGACTGAACCGCTGAGCCTAGTGCTGCAGCGTGAGGGGTACCAAGTGGATGTGGCCCATACCGGACAGGAAGGTAG
Organism: Elainellales cyanobacterium; assembly: GCA_041742695.1. Classification (GTDB taxonomy): domain Bacteria; phylum Cyanobacteriota; class Cyanobacteriia; order Elainellales; family Elainellaceae; genus Kaiparowitsia. The sequence goes on from JBGTOF010000140.1 coordinate 3,700, forward strand.
CGCTCTGGCGCAGCAGGGCGGTTACGGTCTATTAATCTTGGACTGGATGCTGCCCTATCAATCCGGTTTAGAGATCTGCCGCCATATTCGACAGCGGGGCGATCGCACCCCAGTCCTCTTTCTGACCGCCAAAGATACAGTAAACGACCGCGTTGACGGGCTAGACGCTGGAGCCGATGATTACCTCGTCAAGCCCTTTGAATTGCGAGAGCTATTGGCTCGGGTGCGGGCTCTGCTGCGCCGCCCACCGATGTTAGAGCCCTGTCCGGCTTCTGTTCGCCTTAGCGTGGCAGACTTGATGCTAGATATTGAGAACCAGCTTGCGTTCCGCGGCGATCGCACCCTCGAGCTTTCCGAGAAAGAAACCCAACTGCTGGCCTATTTCATGCGCCACCCCAACCAATTGCTCAGCCATGACCAAATTTATCAACAGGTGTGGTGCGACGGCGAAAAGCCTAGCAGCAACGCCCTCGCCGCCCAAATTCGATTGCTGCGCCGCAAAGTTGATCCGCCCCAGACGACCGCACTAATCCACACTGTCTACGGCAAAGGCTATCGCTTTGGGCCATCTAGCGAGCCATCTGGATCATCATGAAGTCTGAACCAACGCTAAACTGTCTCGGCTTAAGGCAGGTGTCGAACTGCCTTAAGCCGGGTTTGAGCTGATTTCAAACTCAGGTTGGTTAGGATACAGAATTGGGCTCCACGGATATCGTCATCCCGGGCACATCGGCAAAGCTCCCAGATGGCTGGGGATACAGTACCTCATTCATCACCGGATCAAACACGTTTTCGCCGTCGGAGCGATTCCAGTGGTCACGGGGTTTCGCTATTTTCTGACGATCCAGGTTGGCGATCGCCCCGACAACAGTCAGCCCATATTCCTCAATTTGACGCATCGTAGCTTTGGCGCGGGCGCGACTAGTGTGACGAATCCCAACTACTAGCAACATGCCATCAGCGCAGGCTGCTAAAAAGCTAGAATCAATCGCCTGCTGCATCCCTGGCGTATCATAAATCACTAAGTCGTAGGATTGGTGCAGCGCGTCGAGCGTTTGCCGTAGATGGGGAGACGCTAGCAATCGAGTTGTGCCCGGCTTGCAGTCGCCTGTTGTAAGCACATGTAAATTTTCTGCACCGGGGATAGCCTGCGCTATACCTGCCACTGCATCACCCCGCAGAACATCGCTAAAGCCCTTCAGATTAGGCAGTCCCAGGTGAGAATGGAGCTGGGGCGATCGCAAATTTGCATCTACCAGCAGCACCCGCTGCCCTGTGCCAGCGGCCGTTTCAGCCAGATTTAAGGCCACGGTAGTCTTGCCATCGCCTGCATCTGCAGAACTAACGACGAGCGATCGCACCTGGGATTGCTCGGGCAAAAAGCGTAGATTAGCAAATAGCCCATTAAACACATCTTGCACTTTGAGGATTTCGGGATGTAGCTCTTGCTCAGACGCTCGTCCCAGCAGCGACTGCACCCAAAAGCCCCGCGATGGGTCTTCTTGTCGACAGCGGGGAATCGTGGCCAGCAGCGGTTCGGGTGTCAAGTCATCGACATCTTTGGGCCCAAAGAACCGATCCTGAATTCGCTCAATGAGCAATGCTGCACCCGCACTCAGCACAAAGCCTGCGACCACAGCCACAATTAACTTTTTACCCGAATCCATCGGAATCGAAATCGGCGTACCATCTGGCATTCGAGGTAGTCGCGGTTCTGAGACGACTTCCCAAGGCACTTGAGTTTGAGCTGCAGCCACTCGCAACGATTCTCGCTGGCTCAACAGTTGATCTAACGTGCGGGTGGCAATGCCTAACTGCCGCTGCAGTTCGTTAAACCGTTTTGAAATTAGAGGAAACTGCTGCACCTGTTGCTCGAACTGCAGCCGTGTTTGAGACAAGAAACGGCTCCGCACTTCTAACACCTGTAATTCGTTGTTGGCGGATACCAATTGCTGAATCATGCCTTGGCGCACGCCGTCTTGCACGAGCCCTAGCTGCGAATTGGGATCAACCCCAACAGATGTTCCAAGAATTTGTTGCCCCTGCTCTGCGGCTAATCCAGCCAGATTGTCGCGTTTTTGCTGCAGCCGCTGCAAGGCAGGACTTTCTGCGGTAAATCGCACTGACTCCAGCGCCATCTGGCTATCAATTTCACTCAGGCTGCCGAGAATCTGCTGATAACGTGGATTCTGGCTCAGTGCAGAGACGGCGATCGCCTCTTCTGGCGTCAATCGCAGCTGATTTTGCAGCAGCGTATAAACTTGTCGCGTTTCTTGTAGTTCTCGCTGTGCGGCCAGTTGCTGATTCGCCACATCGTTCAACTGCCCGACAATCTGCTGAGCTTGCGATGCCGGATCTAACAAATCATAGGTCTGCTGCAGTTCCTGCAATTCTCCTTGGAGTGCATCAACTCGGGCCTGCAAGCCTGGCAGCTGATCTTCGATGAACTTAACGCCTTCGCTGATGCGGGTTTTGCGATCCTCTAAGCTGTAGCGTAAGTACTTTTTCGCCAATTCCTGCAGCACCAGGTCTACTTGGTCTGGGTTGTAGCCCTGGTAGGTAACGTCCAAAATTCGCGTCTCAGTTGTGCGGCTTTTACCGCCGCTGCGAGCAATTACAATACCTGAAAACAGCTCGCCATAGCTAAAGTCAGGAAACTCCGCCACAACCGCCTCATACACATCATCGAGCACACGCGGACTGCGAAGAATTTCAAGCTGAGTAGGATAGTCGAGCTTAAAAATATTTTCGTTCGGAACGCCGCCATCAGTTCTCGATAGAGTGGTGGGCTCAGCGATGCGTGCTTCAGACGTGACCGGTTCTACGAGCAGCCGAAAACCCCCTTGATAGAGGGGTGGCGTTGAGGCGCCAGACATCCAGGCGAGCACAGCCAGCGTGCCAGTGACCCCTGAAACCAACCATGCCTTGCGCTGAAGCGTTCGAACGATTGGCCAAATGGGCGACACTTTCTTAGGCTTTTTAGGAGATTCATCTACCTCATCAAAGCCAGAATCTTGAAACTCTAAGTCGTTGTCCATAGTATGTGTTGAGAAGGAATTACTCTAGAGTCTGCTCCCTGATGCCAGTCTGAGCCGACTAACGCCCGAATCCAAATAAACGAAGGATCGCGAATGCGCCGTTAATTGGGGTTAATAGGGTATTCAAGAAATCGCTAGCGCGAGCGGTGGTTGAGCGGTTGACGATGACGATATCGCTACTGCGCAGCGGTGGATTCTCAGCAGCGTCGATGCCGGTGGCAAAATCAATGTCAATGTCTTGCTTCGAGATACTGCCATCTGGGTTGATGCGAATTAATTCCACTTCGCCGCGGCGAGCGCGGGTGGTGTTAAACCCACCCGCTGCCAGAATGGCTTGGTTAAGGGGCGTGTTGGGGGGCACTTCGATGATGCCAGGCCGCACGACCTCACCGACGACATTGACGCGGATAGAGGTTGGAGAGAAGGTGGTAGATGCAAGCTGGGAGGCTTCGAGCGGTGTGCGGGCGATCGCCTCTGGCACATAGAGCGTGTCTCCGTCCCGCAGCACCACATCCTGCGCCAGTTCTCCAGTCTGCAAAAACGACCACAAGTTCACCCGTAGCGGCTCGACTTGGGGTGAATCTGTGGCTCGGCGAATTTCAATGCTTTGAATGTCTGCCATCTGGGTGATGCCGCCTGCCGCCTGCATGGCTTGCGTGACGGTATAGCGCTGGGCTGCGCCGCCGCTGACGTTGGCATCCACGGTATAAACCCCCGGACGGTTCACCTGCCCGACTACGCCGATGCGAAGAGGGCGGGGGGCTAGCAAGGTCACTGTAATGAGTGGGTCATTGATGAAGCGGGAATATTCAGTGGCGATCGCCTCTGCTGCTTGCTCTTGCGTCAGGTTTTTAACCAAAATTTTGCCTACCCACGGCAAATTTAAGGAGCCATCCAACAGCACTGTATACCGGCCATTGGCTCCGCTAAACTCTGGCACATCAAAAATATCGATTTGTATACTGTCGCCTGCGCCTAGGGTATAGGGCTGGGGATCTAAATCGACCTGCGTCGCCCCTGGAGAGAATGGCGTAAAACGAATGCCATCGGTTCCTTCACCCACGGGTGGTGGTTCTGCACCCGGCATCGTTTGGAGCTGCGACGGCTCGGAGGGTGTTTGGGGCAACGGCATCATAAATTCTGATGGCACTGTCTCATACTGAGGCGGTGGTGCTTGTGCCTGCAGTGCTGTCGCTTTTGACCCCGTTGCTAGTACCATCACAACCAAGCTAGGGGCTATCCGTAAAATTGGGCGTATAACCATTGGGACCAAACCACCTGCATTTATGGGACAACACAACAACGAAACCTGAAAATCTAAGCAGTTTTTGAGCAACCATGAAGATACATATTTAACGTTCCCAATGTTCAAGCTATTCTACCAATTGTCTAAACTGATAAGTCTATTATTTCTAATGGTGTATCAGTAGATTTACCGTAGAAACTTACGTCAGGTTCGACAAATTCTTTATAAATGTGTGACTTACATAAATTAGAAGGCAGAATTATGTCGGGCTGCTCCTCTTTGCGTTATCAAGCATTGATTTCGGGGCAGTATGATATCGTGCCTGTCTTGCGTATCTATAACCGCGAGTAATTAAGTTAGCTAAGCCAACGCAGCATCAGAATCCTGTGCTGTCTGATGGGCGCTTCTGTATGGGCTTCTATTTTGAGACTAGTTGTTAGCCATTCAGTAAAATTGCTGAGACGTTCTTGTTTTGTTCACATAAAGATTCAGTTTTCTCGTAGGACTGAATGATGCAACAACTAAAAGATTTCAGCCTCATTTACAGATTCTAAACTAGTTGATTTCACTTAAGAGTTCAGAGAACAACGAGCCACTTTTCCCTTAATTAATAGTCACTGCAATGACGATTGCTTATCTTATTAATCAGTATCCCAAGGTTAGCCATAGCTTCATTCGGCGTGAAATTGCGGCATTAGAAGCTCAGGGTATTCCGATCGCACGGTTTTCAATTCGTCCTTGCCGAGGAGAACTAGTCGATGGGGAGGATCAGGCTGAAGTTGCAAAGACTCATGCCGTTTTAGATGCAGGAATTCCGGCTCTTTTATTCAGCTTTGTCCTAGTGGCGATCGCTCAGCCCCTGCAGATGGTTCGAGCGATAAAGTTGGCTCTCCGAGTGGGACGGCGCTCTCAGCGAGGCGTGCTGCGGCATCTGTTCTATCTGATTGAAGCCTGCTATCTGCAGCGTGAATTTTCAGCGCGCGGTATTCGCCATGTTCATGCCCACTTTGGCACCAACTCCACGACTGTAGCCATGCTATGTCGAACGCTAAAAGGCCCAACCTATAGCTTTACCGCCCACGGCCCTGAAGAGTTTGACATGCCTCTAACGCTGTCGCTAACTGACAAAATTGAGCATGCTGCGTTTGTTGTGGCGATCAGCTCTTTTGGCAAAAGCCAGCTATATCGCTGGTGCGATCGCCGTCATTGGTCAAAGATTCACATCGTCCGATGTGGCGTTGACGCTAAGTATCTAGAGACGCCTCTCACCTCCGTTCCCGATACCCCTAACCTGGTCTGCATTGGTCGTCTGTGTGAACAAAAGGGTCATTTGCTGTTGCTAGAGGCTGCTGCCAAGCTAGCTACTCAAGGCATCGGGTTCCAGTTATGGCTAGTCGGCGATGGCCCTCTGAGGGCAGACATTGAAGCTTTGATTCAAGAACATTGCCTAGGTCAGCATGTGAGTATCACAGGCTGGGCCAGTGGCTCACAAATCCAAGACTACTTATTGAAGTCGCGCGCGATGGTTTTGCCTAGCTTTGCCGAGGGCTTACCTGTCGTAATTATGGAGTCTCTGGCGCTAGGACGCCCTGTGATCAGCACTTATGTAGCAGGCATTCCAGAATTAGTTGAGCCAGGCAAATGCGGTTGGCTGGTACCACCGGGGTCTGTGGATGAGTTGGCGATCGCCATACAGCAAGCTCTTACCACTCCCCAACATCAACTGCAGGAGATGGGTAAGCAGGGGCGGCAGCGAGCACTGCAAAACCACAATATATCAATTGAAGTGAAAACTCTTGCAGCTTTGTTTGCGAGTCAGATTCAAGCCAATGTAACAGCATCGATAACCCCTGTGCGAGCCCTTAAAACGATTCAATCTCACGGGTCAGTCGAAGTAAAGAAAGTCTAATTATTACTAAAGAATTCTGCGTCAACAAGGTTATTCATGTCATCCACTACCTCCCTGAATCGGTTAGCAGTCAATGGTACTATTTGGACCATCATAGGGTATGGACTTAGTCAAACTATTCGATTCGGCGGAAACCTAGTTCTAACTAGACTGCTGGCACCCGAATTGTTTGGGCTCATGGCGCTGGCTAATGTTTTTGTGATTGGGTTACAGCTTTTCTCTGATGTTGGTATCGTACCCAGCATTATTCAAAACAAGCACGGTGATGAGCCACAGTTTCTCAATACTGCCTGGACGATTCAGGTGATACGGGGGATCGTTCTTTGGCTTGGCTGTTGCCTTATTGCCTATCCAGTCTCATTGTTTTATGAGGACTCTAGAATACTTTGGTTGCTGCCTATTTTAGGCCTCTCATCAGTGTTCAATGGGTTCAATTCAACTGCAATTGCTAGCATTAAACGACGAGTAGACCTTGCAAGAAATGCAGGGTTTGAAATATCCATTCAGATTATTTCATTATCTGTTTTGATTGTCTGGGCGTACTTTAGCCCGACTATCTATGCACTGGCGGGTAGTCATGCAGTTGGCGCATTGATTCGAACTGGCATGAGCTACGCCATTATCCCAGGCTATAAAAACTGGTTTGCTTGGAATAAAGACGCCTTGCGAGAACTCCTCTCATTTGGTCGATGGATTTTTTTATCAACCGCTATGACATTTCTTGCCAGCCAAACCGATCGTCTTATGCTTGGTAAGCTTGTTTCAATCGAAATGCTTGGGATTTATACCGTTGCCGCTACGTTGGCAGATATACCCAGGCAGATAATTGGAATGTTGGGAAGTAATGTAATTTTCCCCATTGTCTCTCGCAGTGCAGCAGCACCGCGGCATGAGCTAAGATCCAAAATTTTGAAGAAGCGTTGGCTTTTGCTAATAGCCGCGCTAGTCACGCTCACAATTATGGTGTGTTTTGGCGATATGGTCATTCGCTTTCTCTACGATAGCCGCTATGAGCAAGCTGCTTGGATGTTTCCTGTAATTGCGCTTAGTCTTTGGCATACCGTGCTTTACAGTTCTATGAATCCTTGTTTAATGGGTATTGGTCGTCCAATTTATGGCGCGATTGGCAGCGCCATAAAGTTCATTGTGCTCATAGCAGGGCTGCCCATAAGCTATCAAATGTTTGGAGTTGCTGGAGTCATCGTTACAATCTCCTACAGCGATTTGCCTGCCTATTTTGTCACGACTTATGGATTGCAACGCGAAAAAATTGGCAATCTTGCTCAAGATATAAAAGCAACTGTGATTTTCTTATCCCTGTTGACAGCATTATTGTTCATTAGATTCTCTCTAGGTTTAGGAACACCCTTAGATGGACTACTGTAGTGCGCCTAGAATGTGATGGATAGAGCTGAACATTTTGCAAACTAAGAGACTATTTGAGAAATCGAAGATAGTGAAATTAACTACCTCATCCTCCTTATAAGTCGTTACGAAAGAATCAGCTTTTACGGATGGCTATTGTCAGGTTTGATGCCTTATTCAACCTAGTCTAGGCCTCCTAAAACACCCTCTAAGAATACCTTTTGCGTAAGTAATTTCTAATCATGAGCCCTATCGTTTTTCTAGTCATGTTCGGCTGGCTTCCAGCTGTGCTCTATCTTTTTTCTCGATTTCCCCCACAAAAAGCAGTTGTAATTAGCTTCGTATTTGCTTGGTTGTTTCTGCCTATGGCGGAAATAGTCCTACCTGCGATTCCAAACTATACAAAAATGTCGGCCACCTGTTATGGCGTTTTATTGGCGACGTTTATCTTCGATAGCGGTCGCTTCTCCATGTTTCAACCTAGATGGATCGATATTCCTATGACGCTGTGGTGCATAGCGCCACTGATTGCCTCGATTAGCAATGACTTAGGGCTGTATGATGGCGTATCTGCGCTCTTAACTCAAAGTGTTTCCTGGGGGCTTCCCTATTTCTTAGGACGACTGTATCTCGGTAATCTAAGTGGAGCCAAACACTTGGCGATTGCAGTTTTTATAGGTGGTCTGGCCTACATGCCATTATGCCTACTAGAAACAAGAATCAGCCCACAGTTACATCGACTAGTGTATGGATATCACGCCTTTGCTGACTTTTCGCAAACTATGCGGTACGGCGGATATCGTCCAACCGTATTTATGCAACATGGATTAGCGGTAGGTGTCTGGATGATGGCAGCTACTTTGGTGGGCATCTGGCTTTGGTACACAGGTGTAATTAAAAAAGTTGCCGGCTATAAGTTGAAAGTGTTGGTTCCAGCGCTGTTCATCACTTTTTTCCTGTGTAAATCTACTGGTGCATATATTCTTTTGCTCGTAGGTGTTTTAATATTATTTACGGCAAAGTACTTGCGAACTTCCTTTCTTCTACTTATAATTATTGCTTTCATCTGCTTCTATTTAAACCTTGGTATTAGTGGTGTAATTACACCGGAAGTGCGTGAGGGAATCCGCACTCAGTTAACGCAATTCCTAGATGAAGAACGTGTCGCATCACTTGACTTTCGACTTGCTAACGAAGAAATTTTGAGTGAAAAAGCCAAGGAAAGAATGCTTTTTGGTTGGGGTGGTTGGGGTCGCGCCCGGGTCTATAACGATGAAGGCGAAGATATCTCTGTTACAGATAGCTTGTGGATTATAGCTTACGGCAACTATGGTGTGTTTGGATTAATTAATCTTACGGCATCAATGTTGATACCTACTGCACTTTTTGCATTTATGGCATATCCAGTGCGCCTATGGGCTCACCCTCAGGTTGCTTCTGCTGCAGTGCTTGTTGTTATCGTGACGTTGTTTATGTTGGATTGCGTTCTCAATGCGATGACTAATCCTGTATTTACTCTAGCAAGTGGCTCTATCTCTGGTCTTGTGATTAACCCAACGCCATTGAAACGACGTCAACCAAAGCCTCGACGCCTCCATGCTCGTACAGAAGATCCAGTCAAAGCAGCCCAGATCGCAATATCAAAGTGAACTATGGATGATCGGCGGATACCAATTATTCTAATTGTGCGTATGGGATATTTCTGAGGCGTGGTCGAAGGCATGCTTCAGAAGTTTTTTAGTTGCTGCTTGGAGAAAAGATAAGGTTTTGATGATACATAATGACAGAATCAAAAGCTAGTTTAATTCTTTTTAAAGAACTTCATAACTGAATTTGGAGGAGAATGTTTGTTCAGTGGCGTTAAGTGATTTCAACCGATGCTTTCTTGATTTTTGTAAATGTTACCTCTAATCTGACTATACCGCTGTGATATAGGGCTTAATACGCTGGTTTGAGTGAAGCCCCTGCGCGGTAGGGCTTCACAACGGTGACTGCTCTAATCAACCTATTGGTTGCAATAGGTGCTGTGACGCGTGGTTAACGTAAAAGCACACTAGCAATGCTAACGAATTTATCGATAGGAGTGATCGTATTTCGGGCATTCTAGGAGAGTCGGCATTCTGAATTTTCACACGTTACTTGGTGTGTCAGTTGATTGACTTGGTTCAGAAACGGAGTCCAATATTCATGGTAGATTCTCCACGCATTATCTATATGGCCGGATTTGGAGAGGTCATAGGTACTTACCAACACTGGAGTCAGGGAGAAGATGATCCTTCCCAAGTATCTGTCACGTACTCTGGACAGTTTTATGATGTGTGTCGAGCAATTAATGCTCAAGCCTTAGTCATCACATTTAATGAGAGAAAGATGCGATTGCAAGATGGGGCATTCACCATTGAATACTGGTGTCCATTAACACCTTCCGTCTCTGCGCTTACATATCACCTGAACTTAGTCTGGAATAGCTTTCGCTTGGTTTTCTCTGCTCTTAAATTTAGAGCTGGTGTGGTGGTTGTAGCTGATGGTACAGTTCATTGGTTTCTGATGACTGTTCTCCCCTTTATTGGAATTCAAGTTATCCCTTCTTTGCATTGTGTGATGTGGCGCAAATTTACACCACTAACTCAACGCAAAAAGATCATTTTAAGACTAGGGCGCTACTTGTTTTCTAAACAGTGTTTAGCAACGCTGGTTGTATCACATGAAATTGCTGAACAAGTACAGGAAGTTACTGGGATTCAGCATCAGCCTATCCTTCGCTTTAGCCCCCTCTACAGAAAACAACAGTTTCACAGTATCTCTTCGCCTAACGCTGTAAGATCGCCCTTTCGAGTTCTCTATGTAGGGCGTATCGAAGCCAATAAGGGAGTATTTGATTTACTTGATATGGCACGTATCTTGCAAGAGCGAGGCCGCACAGATATTGTATTTGATCTATGTGGCAAAGGGACAGCGCTTACACGACTTCAAGAGGCGGCAACGCATGCAGGCCTTGAAGCATCGTTTCGATGCTACGGGCATTGCAATAAGGAAACTATGCAGACCATGTTCAATCAGTCACATGTGGTAATTGTGCCAACCAAGTCGGGTTTTGTTGAGGGTTTTAACAAGGTGGTTGTAGAGGGAATTCTTTCTACCCGTCCAGTTATTACTTCTGCTGTATGTCCTGCACTTTCCTATGTGAAAGAGGGCGTTGTTGAGGCGATCGCCGATGATATAGAGTCTTACATTGGCAGCATTTTGAACTTATGCGATCAGTCAGATTTCTATGCTGAGAAAGTTCGAAATTGTTATGCATTGCAAGATCAGTTCTATGATGACTCAACTAGTTGGGGCACGATGCTAGCATCCATCCTCACAGAACTTAGAACTCAACCAAAGTTCGCAACTAAGTTTACTGCAAAGGGATCAGGCAAGTATCCTAGCTTGCAGTCGGACAAGTAGTATCACCTATTGGGGATATTTAGAAATTTCTTTGTTTGAAGGTGCTGAAACCCAAATTTTGTTTCCTTGGTTTGTCCTTCATTCTTGCGTGTCTAAAGAGAGTCATCTACCAACTCATACGGTTTTAATTGTACCTAGGATATTATTCGTCATGACTCATAATCCTCAGACAACCTTTGTTTGCTGTGTAGAATCGGGTTGGTTAGAGCAGCAAGCTATTCGAATGATTGAAAGCCTAAGACGATGGGGAGGTTGTTTTGCCGATGCACCCGTGTATGCAGTGACTCCACGGTTTGGCCCTCCATTAGCACGCTCTACCCATGCTTCCTTCGAACGGTTAGATGTCAACTATCTTCGATTTCAGGCTAACAACCGCTATGCCTGGAAAAGCTTCTTAAATAAGCACTATGCCTTAGCAGCAGTTGAAGAAATTTGTGGTACGACGTTTGTGGGTTGGTTAGACAGTGATTTACTCATTGTGGGTGAACCATCAGATCTTCAGCTTACAGATGAAGAAGATTTTGTCGCCTGCGCTCCAGATAAAAATATTGGCGTTAGCAGCTCCCATGATCCCTCTTATCCCTATTGGACGGTAGCTTGTGAAACCCTTGGGATGAATATTGAAGAATTCCCCTGGGTTGTAACCCATCGAGAGCAGGCTCGTATTCGTATGTATTGGAATAGTGGGGTATTTGTATATCGGCGATCAACAGGATTCGCAAAGCCACATCTAGAAATGACATTGCAGCTGATGAATGCCCATTTAGCGTCTAAACATGCTGGAGTCTTTTTTACTCAGCATACATTAGGTATGGCGGTGCTAAATATGGGGTTGCGATGGCGGGCATTGCCCCACTCTCATAATTATGGATTGGGTAGCAAAACCTATGATCTGTGGAATGATCCTAAGAAAATTCAAGCCGCTAAAATCTTGCACTACCACGATGCAATGTGGCCCAATTTTTGGGAAACGTTGCTGGAGAGTCTGGCGCCTCAACATCCTCTAGTCGTTGACTGGCTAAGAGATCTGGGGCCTATTAGCAATCAATCTCCGATTCAATGGCGCTTGATGTCGAAAGCACTACAAACTTTAAGGGAGCAAAAATCAACGGATTACCGAAAGTTGTGTCGGGTGGTTTAATTTGCGGGAACTGTAAAGGGAGACAGACTTCTTGTGCCAGCGTCAGATTGATCCATCTAAGAAATATCTTATGGTTGACTCCGTTCAAACAACATCATCTTGTTCTCTGCTGATAGTGGTTCTGAACTACCGCACGCCAGAGTTAACAATTGACTGCTTGCGATCGCTCACCGACGAGGTTGCAGCCATCCCCAATATCCAGGTCGTTGTAACGGATAACGATTCGGGAGACGGCTCGGTTGAAAAAATCGAGGCGGCGATCGCCCATGAAAACTGGGGTAGTTGGGCGAAACTGATGCCGCTTGGACACAATGGTGGCTTTGCATATGGAAACAACGCAGCCATTCGCCCCCTATTGCTCAATGCAACGTTGCCACCCTATGTGCTGCTGCTCAATCCAGATACGGTTGTGCGCCCCAAGGCCATTACTGCCCTCATCGATTTTATGGACGCAAACCCAAAGGTAGGGATTGCGGGCAGTCGACTAGAAGATCCAGACGCGACGCCTCAATGCTCCGCGTTTCGCTTTCACACCGTGTTTAGCGAATTAGACAATAGCTTACGAATTGGCCTCATCACGCGGCTCCTTTCTCGATGGGTCGTGGCACCACCTGTGATGGATACCCCTCATCAAACGGATTGGGTGGCGGGTGCCAGTATGATTATTCGCCGTGACGTCTTCAAGACTGTAGGCCTCATGGACGAAGAATACTTTATGTATTACGAAGAAATGGACTATTGCTTACAGGCCAATCGTGCTGGATGGAACTGCTGGTATGTTCCGACCAGCCACGTTGTGCATTTGGTTGGCCAAAGCTCGGGTGTGACGGACACCAAGCGCCCCGCCAAGCGCAGACCTCAGTATTGGTTTGACTCTCGGCGTCGGTATTTTTTAAAGAACTATGGCTGGCTGTATACCCTCCTCTGTGATGCAGTGTGGACCCTTGGATTTATCGCATGGCGAATGCGGCGACTCATTCAGCGTAAACCTGATTCCGATCCACCCCAAATGTTGCGCGACTTCTTACGCAACAGTGTATTCATGCGGGGTGTCTTAGTTCGCCCTGCAAAATGCAGTTAGCTGGTCTGCACAACTTAGAGGTATCTGCTCAACACGCTTATAAGGAGAGATCGATGGTCGCATCAGAACAAGCCACCCCATTCACATCACACGTATCAGCAGACCCGCTCACTCTATGGCAACAAATCCAAGAAGACTGGGTTGCCCATGGGCAGGATTGGACGAAGCCTGGATTTCGTGCTGTTGCGGTTCAGCGCTTTGGCGTATGGCGAATGAATATTCACCCTAAAGTACTGCGGGCGCCCTTTAGCCTGCTGTATCGTTCGCTATATCGCAAGGTTCGAAATACGTACGGCATTGATCTGCCCTACACCGTTAAGCTGGGTCGCCGCGTGGTGATTGAGCATCAGGGTGCCATCATTGTGCATGGGCATTGCACCCTAGGCGATGACTGCATCATTCGACAGGGGGTGACCCTGGGCAATCGTCACCTCGACCGTCCGCTTGAAGCTCCCCAACTCGGCGATCGGGTTAATGTCGGCGCGGGCGCCAAAATCTTGGGGGGCGTTACGCTAGGAGACGATGTGAACATTGGCGCGAATGCGGTCGTACTTGCTGATATCTCCGCTAGTAAAACTGCAGTAGGCATCCCTGCCAAGATTATTAATTAGAGATAATTAGAGATTGCTAATGGATGGATGGAGCGATCGCCTCAACGAGTCGGCTCTAACACCATAGGTTACAGATTGCAACAATTCGGGCACTCTAAAAGCATAGTTGAAATCAGTACAGTGCCTGCGTCTCTGGCTCTGCGCATGGGTGTCATGCCTCGTCATAGCACTGAGATCAATAGAATCTCGCTCAGAGGGACTGAAATGAACGTAATTTCTACAGAAATTCCTGACGTATTAATTATCGAACCTCGCATCTTTGGTGATGATCGTGGTTTCTTTTTTGAGAGCTATAACCAGCATGCGTTTGCTGATAAAGCGGGGATTCAGGACTCCTTTGTTCAGGATAACCATTCTCGGTCTTGTCGGAATGTGCTGCGAGGGCTGCATTACCAAATTCAACAAGCACAGGGAAAACTGGTGCGAGCCATCGTGGGTGAGGTGTATGACGTTGCTGTGGATATTCGCCAGTCATCGCCGACCTTTGGTCAGTGGGTAGGATGCTACCTCAGTCACGACAACAAGCGGCAACTGTGGGTTCCTCCCGGATTTGCCCACGGATTTCTGGTTATTTCGGAGGTGGCAGAGGTGCTCTATAAAACGACAGACTACTACGCCCCTCAACATGAACGGTGCATCGTGTGGAATGATTCGGATCTGGCGATCGCCTGGCCCACCCAAGAACCGCCGGTCTTATCGGCAAAAGATCAAATCGGCAAGACATTGGGCACGGCGGAGGTCTTCTCATGAGTAAGATCTTGATTACAGGTGCCCAAGGGCAAGTCGGTCAGGAATTACAGCGATCGCTCTCAGCCATGGGAGATATCGTTGTGGTGGGCCGAGACAGCATGGACTTACTCCGTCCAGATAGCATTCGCCATAGCATCCGCCAGCACAAGCCCGACTTAATCGTGAATGCAGCGGCCTATACTGCGGTAGATAAAGCCGAAACTGAAGTAAAGATTGCCAATGCTGTGAATGGCACCGCCCCAACCATTATGGCCGAAGAAGCCTGCGACTTAGGCGCAAGCTTAATCCACATCTCTACCGATTACGTATTTGACGGGCGCAGCAATACGCCCTACCTAGAGGACCATTCTCCGACCCCGGTCGGCAGCTATGCAAAATCTAAATGGTTAGGTGAGATTGGCGTGCAACAAGCCTTTAGCCAGGCGGCGCTGACCAGTGCATCTCGTTACATCATTCTCCGAACTGCATGGGTGTATGGCTGCTATGGCACGACCAACTTTGTAAAGACTATGCTGCGATTGGGGGCAGAGCGCGAAGAGTTGCGGGTGGTAGCTGATCAGGTGGGCACACCCACATGGGCCAAGGATTTAGCCAATGTAGTCGGTGGGTTTGCAGTCCGCAGTCTGAATGCAGCCTGCCCCCTCTCTCTTGAGCTCGAAGGCGTACAGCAGCATCCACCTCAGGGTATCTACCATTACACCAATAGTGGTGTTGCGAGTTGGTATGACTTTGCGATCGCCATCTTTGAAGAGGCCCACGAGCTAGATATGCCGCTCAAAGTGCAGCGAGTCATTCCTATTACTACGGCAGAATACCCCACACCGGCTAAGCGGCCTGCTTATTCTGTGCTCTCGGGTAAGAAAACCGCTTGTGTTCTGGGAGAATATGCTCCCCACTGGCGACAAAGTCTCAGACAAATGCTGGCAGAACTCTACTCCTATACCTATGAAAGCAATTATTCTATCGGGCGGTAAAGGGACGCGCTTGCGTCCGCTTACCTATACTGGGGCGAAGCAACTGGTGCCTGTCGCCAACAAACCCATCCTTTGGTATGGGCTAGAAGCGATCGTTGCCGCTGGAATTTCAGAAATTGGCATCATTATCAGCCCCGAAACCGGTGCAGAGGTGAAAGCTAAAACGGGTGATGGCAGACAGTTTGGGGCCCAAATCACCTACATACAGCAAGATCAACCCGCAGGATTGGCTCATGCAGTGAAGATTGCCCAGCCCTTCTTGCAGGATGCACCATTTGTCATGTATCTAGGGGACAACCTAGTGCAGGGATCGCTGAGTCCGTTGGTGGATCAGTTCAAGTCCAACACGCTAGATGCTCTGACGCTGCTGTGTGAAGTGGAGAACCCTACTGCATTTGGGGTTGCTGAGGTAGACGAGACTGGGCGAATTTTGCGGCTGGTTGAAAAGCCTAAGGTGCCGCCTTCGAACCTAGCATTGGTGGGGGTGTACTTGTTCTCTGGTGCGATTCATGAGGCGATCGCCCAGATTCAACCGTCGCCCCGCGGTGAGTTAGAAATTACCGATGCCATTCAAAAGCTAATCGATCTAGAGCGCAAGGTTGAAGCCTACAGGCTTCAAGGCTGGTGGTTAGATACCGGAAAGAAAGATGATTTGCTAGAGGCCAACCGCATTATTCTCGATACGTGCTTGCAGAGTCGGAATGATGGTGATGTTGATGCGTCTAGCCAAATCATTGGACGCGTCGAAATTGGTAAGGGTTCCAAAATCATCAACAGCACGATTCGCGGGCCCGTTACCATTGGCGACGACTGCCGTATTGAAAACTGCTTCATTGGTCCATATAGCAGCATTGCCAATAATGTAACGTTGGTCGAAGCTGATTTGGAACACAGTGTCATTCTTCAAGGTGCACAAGTTTTAAATATTCATCAGCGCATTGTAGATAGTGTGATTGGCCAGCGGGCATTCTTAAAAGAGGCTCCAAAGCGTCCTAAAGCACTTCGCTTCATGATTGGTGATGATTGCCAAATTGAGCTCTCATGACTCAGTCATCCCATTCGTGAATTTGGTAGTGCTGGGGTGATGAAGGCGATGGCTTGCGGGCTTCCGTGTAGTGTTGTTGATAACGGTGGAATTAGGGAATATGTGACCGAAGAAACTGGGTTTACGATTGCGCCGATGTCGAGGGAACATGTTGTTGCTGAGTTGGCGGAGAAGATCAAGACTTTGGTGCTTGACAGCGGACTCCGTCAGCAAATGTCAGCCTGTGCAGTAGAGCAGGCGCGGCAATATGAGTGGGGGCACAAAGCTGAAATGCTTCTGCACGTTTATCGACAGGTGCTATCTGAAACTAAGAAACCAGCTTCGGTCTGATGTCAAGCCACGACGGCGGAGTGCTTTTGATATAAAAGTCCTTCTAGTCATAATCCAGTCATTGCTACAAATCAGCTATTTTTTTGCGAGTCATCTATGAATGCAAATCTTGACCAACGTTCACCGAGATCGCCCCGCCACATTTTAATCACGGGTGGCGCGGGGTTTATTGGCTCTAACTTTGTATATCACTGGTGTGAGCAATACCCGGGCGATCGTGTGGTGGTGCTAGATGCGCTAACCTATGCCGGAAACCGCGCCACGGTGGCACCCTTAGAAGCGACAGCGAACCTGCGGTTTGTGCAGGGGGATATCTGCGATCGCCCTCTCATTGATGCGCTGTTAAAAGAAGAGGCCATCGACACGGTTGCCCACTTGGCCGCCGAGTCTCATGTCGATCGCTCTATTCTCGGCCCTGGCGCATTTGTGCAAACCAATATGGTGGGTACATTCACCTTGTTGGAGTCTTTCCGTCAGCACTGGATGACGCAAGGTAAGCCAGAGCATGTCCGCTTTTTGCATGTTTCTACAGATGAAGTGTATGGCAGTTTGGGAGCCGATGACCCAGGCTTTAGTGAAACAACGCCCTATGCGCCCAACAGCCCCTATTCTGCCTCGAAGGCGGGAAGTGACCATCTGGCGCGAGCCTACTTCCACACCTATGGAATGCCGACGCTGATTACCAACTGCTCCAATAATTACGGGCCGTATCACTTTCCCGAAAAGTTGATTCCGTTAATGTGCATCAACATCTTGTTAGGCAAGCCCTTGCCGGTGTATGGCGATGGGCAAAACGTGCGGGATTGGCTGTATGTCCGCGATCACTGCAGCGCACTGGATTTGGTAATTCACAAGGCTACGCCTGGCGAAACCTACAACGTGGGCGGTAACAACGAAGCTAAAAACCTCGATCTGGTGCATTTATTGTGCAATCTGATGGATGAGTTGGCGCCCGAACTGCCTGTGCGTCCGGCAAGCCAGTTGATTACGTTTGTGCCAGATCGGCCTGGGCACGATCGCCGCTATGCCATTGATGCAACTAAGATTCGCGCTGACCTAGGGTGGACCCCGGCTGAAACGATTGAATCTGGTTTGCGGAAAACTGTGCAGTGGTATTTGGATAACCGCCAATGGTGGCAGCCGTTGTTATCGCCGCAGTACCAAGACTATTACGAGTCGGTGTATGCGGTCGCATCCAACTAATTTCACTGTGGCACGTTGGGGAGAGAGGAGAGATACGCGTGAATCAACTGGGATTAGTGGCGATTGGGCGTAATGAGGGCGATCGCCTGCGACGCTGTTTAGAATCTGTCCTAGGGCAGGTGACGCAGGTGGTGTATGTCGATTCGGGCTCAACCGATGGCAGTCAGGAATTAGCGCGATCGCTCGGCGTTGATGTGGTAGATCTAGATCTTTCGGTTCCCTTTACGGCGGCTCGCGCTCGTAATGCTGGGATGGAGAGGCTGCTGCAGCTGTATCCCGATCTCGAATTTGTGCAATTTGTAGATGGCGATTGTGAGGTTGTAGAGGGCTGGCTGGTGCTAGCGCTGCAGACTCTGCAGACTCATCCTGACTATGCAGTGGTGTGTGGTCGCCGCCGAGAGCGATTTCCTCACCGCACACTTTACAATCAATTGTGCGACATCGAGTGGAGTACGCCGGTGGGTGAAGCGCGTGCCTGCGGTGGGGATGCGTTGATTCGTGTCATGGCGTTTCGCGATGTGAACGGATTTAACCCCGCGCTGATTGCGGGAGAAGAACCTGAGATGTGTGTACGGCTGCGCCGTGCCGCTTGGAAGATCTACCGCCTTGATGCAGAAATGACGCTGCATGATGCCCAAATGACTCGGTTTAGCCAATGGTGGCAGCGATCGCTCCGAGCAGGGCACGCCTACGCTGAGGGTGCGTTTCTCCATGGCAAAACCCCGGAACGGCATTGGGTTAAGGAGAGCCGCAGCATTTGGCTATGGGGACTGGCGATTCCAATGGGGGCGATCGCCCTTGCCCCCGTCACCCACGGATTAAGCTTGCTGCTGCTGCTGGGCTACGCACTCCTGGGCTATCGCATCTATCGCTACATGCATCGGCAGGGCTACAAATTCAAAGACGCATCGCTATATGCCCTGTTTTGCCTGATTGGCAAATTCCCCAACGCCTTGGGGCAGCTCACGTTTTATTGGAATAGGTGGCTTGGGCTGCGCAGTCAACTGATTGAGTATAAGCAAGGATAGTGACATCGCTATAGGGATAGACATTAAGCGTTGTGGCAATGGTGATACAGGGTAGTCTACCGAGCCAGGCTTTGAGGGTTTTGAGCTTTGATTGGATCGAACTACCGTTGAACTGACGTTGATGCGGATTCCTCGGCACGATGCAACTAGCGATCTCGATAGAGCGGTCGTTTTGCGTCGTCAGATATCGCAACGTCAGCGATGGATGACGATACGCCAGGTGCGGTAGGTTCTGCCTCTACAGGTAGGATGCGACATTGCTCAGCAGCAAAGGCGAGACGCACGACCTGCCCCAATTGATGTTGATCGGCGCGGTCAGTGGGCACGTCCACTTTGAGATAAAAGTCGCCAATTAGCAGGGAGAGACGGACGACAGATCCCAGGAATAGACGGCTCGCGATTAGACCGCTGATCACGTTAA
>JBGTOF010000141.1:0-3809 GCA_041742695.1 Elainellales cyanobacterium
TTTGATGGTGAATACCAATATCACGCAGAATAAAGAACTAGAGCGGCAGTTTTTGCGGGCGCAGCGCATGGAGAGCATTGGCACGCTGGCGGGCGGCATTGCCCATGACTTAAACAACCTGTTAACCCCGATTTTGATGTCGATTCAGCTCTTAGAAACGCAGCTGCGCGATCCCGACGATCCGAAAACGCGGCAGTGGATAGAAATTGTGGAGGGTAGCGCTCGTCGGGGCGCCAACTTGGTGAAGCAGGTGTTGTCGTTTGCACGGGGTGTAGAAGGGGCGCGATCGCCCTTAGAGATCAAGCATCTGATTTGGGAAATTAAGAAAATTGCGGAGGAGACCTTTCCTAAATCCGTTATGCTGGCGATGAATCTGCCCCGTGACTTGTGGACGGTGTGCGGCGACGCCACGCAACTGCACCAGATTCTGATGAACCTCTGCATTAACGCCCGTGATGCGATGCCCGACGGCGGGCTGCTGCAGGTTGCCGCAGAGAATGTGACCCTGGGGGCTGAAGCCGCCCAACTGCACATTGACGCCCAGGCGGGAGACTATGTCACCATCACCGTCACGGATACGGGTGCGGGCATCCCTAGCGAGATTATCGACCGCATTTTCGACCCATTCTTTACCACCAAGGATATGGGCTCTGGCACGGGTCTGGGGTTGTCTACCGTGATGTCTATAGTGCGGAGCCACGGCGGGTTTGTGCTGGTGTCTAGTCAAGTCGGAAAGGGGACAGAATTCCAGATTTATTTGCCTGCTTTACCAGAACGACTGGCACCGCCAGTCGAATCCCAACAATCGCTCAAGGGTCACAACGAGCTCATTTTGCTGGCGGATGATGAGACCTTTATTCGCGATGTGATGCAGGCGCTGCTAGAAGCACATGGGTATCGGGTGTTGGTGGCACAGAACGGAGTCGATGCCATGACTCAGTTTAGTCAGCATCAAGCTGAGGTTCAGCTGGTTCTAATCGACATGATGATGCCCGTGATGGATGGCCCCAGTACCATTCAGCATTTGCGGATGCTTGCACCCGAGATTAAGGTGGTTGCCATCAGCGGCTTGAGCGCCAGTCACCAATCCATTGATCCAGCGCTTGAGCTCAACCATTTCTTGATGAAACCCTTTGAACCCCAAGATCTACTAAAACTGCTGCATGAGATGCTGATAAACGGGTGAATTGCCTCTGTTCTGCTGTGCCGCTGTCAGCATACGCTTGGTTGCCCAAGACACGAACCCGCTAGCATGGACAAGGATGGGGGGCGATCGCCCCAACTCGCATCCAGACATTACAACTGTTGAGTGGGTCAGGGCAATTATTGTTATGAAGGTCTGCTGTGCAGGGCTCCACGACAATAAAGAACGAACCAGCGCGTTAAGCGCCATAACATCCGGCTCAGCTAGCTCTGTGGCACAGCCCTGTCGCAGTCAAGTTACATCCCAGTAGAGTGTTGCACTATAGCCACCATGAGTGTTCAGATTCGGTTTCTTCCAGATGATGTCCAGGTTGAGGCAGCGGTAGGGGAACCGCTGTTGGCTGTGGCGCAGCGTGCCGGGGTGACGATTCCCACTGGCTGCTTAATGGGGTCGTGCCATGCCTGCGAGGTAGAAATTGGGCCAGATCAAACGATTTGCGCCTGCATTAGTGCCGTGCCGCCCAATCAGTCAGAGATCACGATCAACCTGTTTTTTGATCCCACCTGGTAACTTTGAGACGGTAACGAATGGTGACGGATGTAAGACAGCAGCAACATCGGGCGGCGATCGCCCTGGGCAGCAACCTAGGGGAGCCTCGACAGATTTTGAACGAGGCGCTGCAAGTGTTGGACAGAACGCCCGGCATTCGACTCGATCAACAGTCCCCAATTTACGAGACGGCTGCAGTAGGGCCACCCCAGCCTGATTACCTAAACATTGCGGCAATTCTTCACACGACGCTGACCCCATTTGAGCTATTGAATCAGCTATTGGCAATCGAAGCCCAGTTTGGTCGAGTACGCCGCGAACGCTGGGGGCCACGGCTGCTCGATCTTGATTTGCTGCTGTTTGATGATTGGGTGATTGATACGCCGCATTTATTGATTCCCCACCCTCGCATGAATGAGCGCGCCTTTGTGCTGGTGCCCCTGAGCGATGTGGCTGCTGACTGGATTGACCCCATTACGGGAAAGGCGATCGCCGAACTTTCGCAACTGGTTGACCGCACGGGAGTGCATCGGTTGAGCGCCCCCGACGCCTAAGTCCCGATCCCATTCCAATTCACCTCAACGATTGCGCACCTCTTTCATGACAAAAAGAGGCGGAATCGTCAATACACGTTTAGCTAGGCGGAGGGGCAGTCGGGCTCAGATAAACTGGCGATCGCCGGATTGTCGCGAGGGGGGGCATTGTCAAACGCGCGGGCGATCGCATTCCAGGCGGGCTTGCGCTCTAAGTCTTCATCCAGCGGCAGGGGACGAACCTCCAACCCATCTTCGCGGGGTCGAAACCCGGATAGCCACGTACGGCGATCGCTCAAGCCCCAAGTCATCACCGTCGTCACCTCTGTATTCTCCAGCACGACCGAGAGATAGTCTTCATAAACGCTCGCCACCATGCGATCGCGTTTGTCAATATCGGCGGGCAGCCGTCGGTCAATCACGTCTAGCTCGGTCACCATGAGCTTCAAGCCAAGGCTGGTGACGTCATCCATAAACGCCCGCAGCCGATCGGGGTTGAAGGTATGGAACTCATCCGCGTTAAGGTGCGCCTGCATTCCCAATGCGTGGATGGGCACATTGCGAGACTTGAGTCGCTCTAAGATCACCAGCACCGCATCCCGCTTGCGGTTCTCAATATCATTTTCAAACTCTAGGCGAAAGTCGTTATAGACCAGCACTGCCCCCGGATCGGCCTCATGGGCAAACCGAAAAGCCATCTCGATGTAATCGACGCCTAGCAACTCGAGCCAGGGTGTGCGGCGCATCTCACCCGGCAAATTGTGCCATGGCTCAACGGCTTCATTCACCACATCCCAAGAGTGCACCTTGCCGGCATAGCGCGAGGCCACGGTTTGAATGTGGTTTTGCATGGTGGCTTCGGCGTTGCTGCGGTTCACGGTTTCCTCAAACCAATCGGGCATCGACTCATGCCAGATCAAGGTGTGCCCGCGCAGCTTGCGGTTGTGCTGCTCCGCAAAGGCTACTAAGTCATCCGACTTTTCGAAATCAAACTCATCCATTGCGGGGCGCAGCGGTCGCCACTTCCAGTCATAGCCTGGAACCAGAATGTCGCATTCTTCGAGCACGCTGTCACGAAATTCAGGGTCTTCCCGCAGATTTGAGATTTGGATTTCAGACCCATACAAAATGCCCTTGTCGCGGGCGCGTTCTCTCAGGGAGCGATCGCCCTGCACATTAAAGCTGCGATCGCTAGCCAGAGCAAACGCTGGAGATGCCCGATTCTTATTGAACTTGCGATTCAGCGCTACGGCGGCCACAGTAGACGTCGCCCCCAAGCCCAAGAGCAGATCACGTCGTTTCATGGGTTAACCCTCTGGTCTAAACGGCAGCAGTTGCAGTGCAGAAAAATCCCAATCGGCAGTGGTGTGATAGAGAGGGCTCAGATCGCAGATCAGTGCGGTTGAAGCCATCTCTTCCGCTCACCCTGTTGGTCTACGCACAGAAATTGCGTAGAGAGAATCCGCATATTTACTAATTAAGATCGCGCGCTTGATGAGCAGAATGCAAGGCTCTCCGCAGGACTTTACAGACCTGTTCTAAACCTGCCCGCTTTATAAAGTCCTGGTAAGGATTTCAGTCTT
>JBGTOF010000147.1:0-2117 GCA_041742695.1 Elainellales cyanobacterium
CCACCAGAAACACGCGATCCACCAGAGCCCCAGTCAAATTGGCCCCTTCTAGATTGGCATCGAGCAAGACCGCTTTAGTCAGCATGGCATTGGTTAGATCAGCCCCGCTGAAGTTTGCGCCCCGCATTTCTGCCGCGACAAAGGCCTTGCCCCGCAAATCGGCATCAGCAAAATTTGCATTCGCCAAGCTGGCATTGTTGTAGTTCACCGTGTCTACTGCGGCCTGAGCTGGCAACGCCGAGAGCAGAACCCACAGCAACGCTAGGGCGATCGCCCCGAGCCCCATCGCCACCCGCCGTCCCAGCTGCTTCATCCACGGCCCTTTATAGGATGCCATCTTCGGCATGACGGATTGCGTATTGAATGACCCTGCCTTAAATATCACCAGCCCGCTCATACCAATCCATCCCAATTCTCAGCGTTAAATCTGAGCTAATTTCACCTGTGGATGCAGACACCACCCGCCCCACACCAAGCAGCGACTCCACTATTTGAGCGCCCCGCAGATCGCCACTCTGAGCGATGATTTGGCTCTCCGCCTCATCCTCAGCCCAGTCAGAAATGAGATAAACATTCTCAAACCCTTGGCTCCGCAAATACCGCACCACACGGCTGCCCGTGCGTGGGTCATCTGTCGCGTTTTGCACCGCGATTCGCATGTTTGTATAGGTGCGCTGTACCGGTTCACTCGACACCGAGTCGACGGCAAAAAAGTCACGCATTACCCGCGCTTTTTCATTCTCATTGATAACCCAGTAGCTAGTCCTAGATTCGTCGGGCGTGCTGAAACGGCCCGGCAGCATCACCATCCGAAACGCATCGCGATCAAGCTGCAATGCGAAGTCAGCTAAGGCTAAGGTCTCGTCTAGCGTCAGATTCGTGTCTAGATACGTCTGCACAATCTGTACTGCTTGGGGAATTCGGGGAATGGTCGTCGGGCTCGTGAGCCGATCCTTCAACGCACGTAAAAGCTGCTGCTGCCGCTGCACTCGACCCACATCTCCCAATGCGTCTGACCGAAACCGAGCAAACTGTTCAGCCTGAGCGCCACTGAGAATCTGCACTCCAGGCTGCAAGTCAATTTCTAACTGCTGAGTCAGATCGGTGTAGCGCATCCGGACGGGCACGTTCACCTCGACCCCACCCAGCAGGTCTACCAGTTCCCGAAACGCCTGGGTGCTGATGCGAATATAGCGATCAACGGTGACCCCATCCAGGTTGCGGCTTACGGTTTGAGCCGCTAGCTCTGGCCCACCTTCCATGTTGGCATGGTTGACTTTCGTATAGCCCAAACCACCCACATGCACCTGCGTATCGCGGGGAATTGACAATACATTAGCCGTTTTTTCTAAGGGATCTATCCGCACCAGCAGCATTGTATCGGTGCGCCCTTCAAACGCACGAGCGGGGTTGCCTTCGGCTTTTGGAACAGCATCAATGCCCATGATCAAAATATTGACCGGACGTGTGATGCGGTAGCCCAGCGTATTGCCAATTATGCTCACCAAGTTGCTGCTCTCATTCGACGGAGCAGGCTCTTCACCAGAAGACGGCATGAGCAGCGCCAGCATTAACCCTAACGTAGCGGAGGTCAATGCTGTGAGCACAAACGCAGCGCCCAACCACCATCGCCGCCATCGCCCTGCTGGAGATGGAGTTACTGCCCCAGCGTTCACCTTAGACACATGCGAGGGCAACGCTGTGAGGACGGTAGGCCGGCTCTCTTGAGCTGGGCTGCTGGCAGTTGCGCTTTCGGATGGTTGGGATTGCTCAGTCTTGTCCGTATTAAGGATAATTTTCTCTAGCTCAGAATCAGAATCTAACCGTACCACTCCGTTTCACACCTCGCCTGTATCCACTGGCTTGAATTAGTCTACACAAATCTATATGCAATAGGGAGGTAATTGTGACAGGTCTGACCAAGTTACGGTGTGTCCTAAAAGCGTTATGTCAGCTCTGCTGATTGCCTAGCTTGCCCTACCCAATTGCCTCTTATATATCACTTATATCACTCTCGTTTTAGAGCAGCCTCAGGTGTTTGACCTAAGACGCTGAGCGTTTCGAGAGATAGAGTCACCTACGGTGGCAAACTATGGCCAAAACTCCAGGCGATCGCC